>JAEYRA010000074.1 GCA_023409755.1 Bacillota bacterium | reverse complement strand
CCTTTTTCCACTGCATGCTCCCACCTCCGCTATTTTTTGTCTGCGCGCTTTTCCCGTCACCTCCTCGTTTGATTTTCAATCTAGTTTGTCCGCCTGCCTCAAAATGGACCGGTCAAATTCTGATGCTGCTGGTCAACGCTGCTAAACCCGAGTAAACCTAGCCATTCGCCGAGACAAAAAACGCCGCCAAACATGGCAGCGCCTTCCATAAAAAGAAATTTTTGATCCCCTTACATCAGTCGCTGCTCCAACCCGCTTTGCAGAGCGTCCACACACAGCACGAAACCCTCCCCCACCGGGGAGTAGAAGATATAAGCGTAGGTGACGCACACATTGCCGGAAGCATGGGAGATGTACGCCGATGACACATGACGGGGCACGCCGGAGTTCATGAGCTCGTAATAAAAGGGTTTCAGCTCGTGATTGGCACCCTTCGATGCCGGGGAGAACATCATGTTGCGGTGGCGATCCCCCTGCTCATTGGCAAAGACTGTATCGCTCACCTGCAACCCTGCCCGGTTGATGATGTAGGCACACTCCACCAAGCTGACACTATCCTGCCACTGGAAAGACCGCATCACCTCATCGTATTGCTCGGGCTCCACTCTGCTGAGACACAGACACAAACGGTCGACCATGCGACCCACCGTCTGCAAGCGTAAGTGCTCCCGGGTGATCTTCCCCCGAATGTGCTCGGTAAAGCACTGGGCGTTCTCACGCACACGCCAGTCGACCAAATCCAGGTTGAGATCCTCCACCGGCTGGGGGCGGCTGAAAAGATACCCTTGCATCAGGTGTGCGCCGAACTCCATGGCAAAGCAGGCCTGCTCCACCGTCTCTACCCCTTCGGCCACCACAATGGCACCCAGCTTGGCGGACATATGCACCATGGAATGGAAGATTTCCTGCTTGTAATAGCTGTCCTCGATGCCGATGAGCAACGATCGGTCCAGTTTGATAATATCCGGCCGGACAGCCGAGAGACGCTCCAAGTTGGAGTAGCCGATGCCCACGTCGTCCACGGCAATGAGGAACCCCAAGCGCCTGTAGTGCTCTGTAAACTGCTGCAGGCGTTCCAGCCGCTCCAGCTGGTGCTCGTTGATTTCTATGACGACCTGCTGAGGCAGCAAGCCGTTGCGCAGTGTCTGGCCATAGAGAAACTGCAGATTATCCATGTGATCGAGGGCGGTCGCATCGAAATTGGCAAAGAGATGCCAGCTGTTGGAACGATCCTCCAGCCGACAGAATTGCTGCATGCAGCGATCTCGACAGTCGTAGTCAAAGGAAAACAGGTTGTTGTTTCGTTGGGCTTGCTCAAAGAGTTCCAGGACGGGCAGGTTCTCCCCCGTCACCGGGTCAAACCCGCGGCTCAATCCCTCGAAGCCGATGATCTGCTGGCGAGCGACGGAAACGATGGGTTGCAGATACGCCTCCACCAGGTAGGCGCCCTTTGAAAACCGCACAATGTTGTCATTCAATGGAATGCTCAACTCTCCTCCGTCAACCCAAAAAGCGCCGGCGCAATGTAACGCCGGCTCTTTATCAACCGTACATTGGCAAAGAATAGCACGGCACTTGTGCCCCTGTCAACGGGCATATGCAAAAAGTGCGAGACAACAAATTCCCTTGCATACAAAATACTGTGTTGTGGTATAATGATAAAAAAAGGAGAGGCCACCAATGGCAGAAGAACGTAACGCCATCTTTGCCGGGGGGTGCTTCTGGTGTATGGAACCGCCGTTTGCGGCCCTGCCCGGTGTGCGGCAGGTACTGCCAGGCTACACCGGCGGCACGGTCCCCCACCCCAGCTACGAACAGGTCTGCACGGGCACAACCGGCCACTTGGAAGCCATTCGCATCGCCTACGACCCTGACGTCGTGTCCTACGAGCGCCTGCTGGAAGTGTTCTGGAGTCAGATTGACCCCACCGATGCAGGCGGCCAGTTTGCCGACCGGGGAGAACAGTACCAAACGGCCATCTTTTTCGCCGATGAAACGGAGCAAGTGACAGCGCAGCAAAGCCTGAGGAGGGCTGAGGAGTCGGGGCTCTACGACGGCCCGATCCGCACGAAGATACTGCCTGCAAAACCCTTCTACCCAGCGGAGGATTACCATCGGGAATACTACCGCACTCACCCCACCCGGTATCAGCTCTACAAGCGAGGCTCGGGCCGACAGGCGTACCAGGAAGCCATGGAACACAGACGGGAGGAGCAGCACCGTGAAGAACACTGACGACCTCAAGGGACGTCTCACCCCAATGCAATACCACGTGACGCAGGAAAATGGCACCGAGCCGCCCTATGACAACGAGTACTGGGACAACCATCGGGAAGGGTTATACGTGGACATCGTCTCCGGTGAGCAGCTATTCTCCTCTTTGGAAAAGTTTGATTCCCACTGTGGCTGGCCCAGCTTCGCCGCGCCGCTGCAAGACGAACTGGTGAAAGAACGGGACGACCACAGCTTTGGCCGGCATCGCACGGAAGTACGGGCGGCCGGCTCTGACGCACACCTGGGGCACGTGTTCCCCGACGGTCCCGGGCCTACCGGTCTGCGGTATTGCATCAACTCCGCAGCGCTGCGGTTCATCCCAGTGGACGATCTGGAGCGGGAGGGCTATGGCCAGTATCGCACCCTCTTCGACAAGAAGTAGCGCTCCCTCGCCGCCACGGGCCTGGCATAGGCCTGCAACACCGGCAGCGCCTGGTGCATGTCCCCGGCAATGGTACTGGCCTGCGCTCACTTTTCATTAAGCCCGTCCGATCCGACAGGAGCCTGGGGGGCTTTGTTTACTCCGCTTGGTAAAGCTGAACCCATCGCAGAACCGTGCATGAGCAAGGCGCCTCAGCGTGAGGTGATCAAACATGCCGTGGACATGGAGCACCCTAATCCTTGACGTCTACAGCGCTCGCTGCTGTGTTTTTCAGATAAAAGGAGACAAACCCAGCAATGGTGAAATCGTCCTGCGCCGAAAGATCATCGTTCACCAGATTGAAAAAGCAGCTGGGGATCTCCCCCTCCTTTAGGTTCTTGCGGATGCAGGGATCGCAGCCACGGTCGTGGTTGCTGGGGTGCATGGGGCAGTCCGTCTCCCCACAGGTGCAAAAGTTTCTTGATTCCTTTGTCATGATTGTCTCTCCTCTCTGTCGTATTCCATCCGCCTGCGTCGTCTCCAGTTGACCCAGGCTGACCCCCAATAAGAAAAAAAGCAAACAAAGCCGTTCCAGTTCCGAACCCTGGACAGGGGCTCAAAATGGACTTGGCCAAACCGGTTGGTGGCATTCCCGGGGCACACGTCCCCTTCCAATCCATCGCAGCGAACCCTGCACCACACATGCCCGGAAACATGCTCTTGGACCGTGTGGTCGCCAACCCGCTTCTCAGGAATGCGATTGCGCGTTGCGTAGACCAGTCGACTTTCCAGCCCCAGGCCATTGAGGATGCGGTTGAGCGTGCTGGCCTGATGCCAGCAATAGCCGCGGCCCCGGCGGAACGCCCGGGATGGCAGATCGAAGGAGTTGGAATAGGAGTACATCATTGTGGACGACACAAGTGCTTGCGCAACCTCAACCAATGCAACCCCGGTCCGCCCTGATTTCCTGCATTGTTCAATGGCCTCCGAAATCTCCACGTTCCTCCCCCTTTTGTTCCTTCTCCCCGTGCGGATTGCCTGCCGGCACAAGCGCGCACCCCGACACAGCGTCGCCACAGACTACCCGCCGCCGGGCAGTCACTCTCCGCTCGGCCGCTCCCGCAAGGCCACCCGCACACTGTCCCCAGGTTGCTTGCCAATCTTCGCGCGGATCTCCTTGCGGATGCCGATGATGTGGTTGGGCGTACCCATCCTGACAAGGCTCCCCTGATATGGTTCACCGTCAAAGGTCACGTTGACCGGTACCCGCCCTTTGCCAAACTCCTCCTTCACATCAAAGGGAATGACAACGTAGGCGTCATCGATGTCAGGCACTTTCTGAATTTCCGCCGTAAACTCGTAGACTTTGCTATTCAATCACCCGGCTCCTTTCCAGTGCTAATACGATACTCTCGATACTTTTCATACTCATGGTTGGCAACGAAAACACGATTGCAGCTTAGAATGGCTTCGATCAAATACAAATCCTCTTTCGTAGCAAGCACGTCATCCATGCATTGGGGATCACGCTCTTCTTCCTATCCAAAGAGCCGATAGTAATTGGTGGTCTGAACAACATCAAGTCCAACGCTTTGATAAAGGTTCAGCGCTTTGGAGTTCCATTCGATTGCCCTTAGTGAAATGCAGCTGTTTCCTCTATCGATAGCCTTGTTAATAGAAAATTGCATTAGCTTCTTCCCGTATCCCTTGCCTTGATAGGATGGAACAACAAAGACATCATCTATGATTCCGTTCTTTCGAACAATGACAGATGCGATCAAGGTTTCGTTGTCAAACAGCAAAAACAGGCTGTCTTTTGCATCCAGGAGTTCTTTTCTCTTTTCTTCGTTCCACTCACAACAGAAATAGGGTTGAAAATCGTTTGTCTTTCTTAACTCATAAAAACTGGTCCGTAACCCATCTACATACTGTGTGAAATATTTCTCTTCATAGGGTACAAACAGCAAATAAGACGCGGGCTGTTCTGAACCATCAAATTGCATATCATACTCTGCATACCACTTTTGATATCCACGTTTCTCGTAGAATGAAGTGGGATCGTCTTTCTCAACCTTCATTCTGGTGCTGAAAAATACGAAATTCCCGGCTTGAGCGGAGTTATCCTTTATGTTCTTGGTAATTTCATCATACAACAGAGTCCCAATTCCTTTTCTCCGTGAACTTGGAACAACATAAGTGTATACATCTGCTTTGTTATGGTTCTCACCCCATACACGAAAAGTACTAAAACCTAATATCCCGTTCGTTTCGTCGTCAAACACAATGATTTCATTGCTATTTTCCGTAATGAAATCAAGCTCTTCGTCGTCCGTTAAAATGCCTTGCCGGACAATATCAAGGATTCGCTTTTTGTCTTCATCACAATACTTTCTTATCATTTCTTATCATGCGGCCGTCTCTGTCCGTTTCCCTTTCAATTTACTATGGGTTAATTCCATACAGTCCGAACGGGGTCGTCTGCAGTTCCTGCCTGTAAGGGCTGTCAACATCATTTCAAAAAATGACGTTGATCATAATACAAACTCATCCCCGTCATGAGCAATCTGGCACGGATAAGCAAGCTCTTTAAACTCGGAGAGCAGACGTTTTTCGCCATTGTCAGCTTCCCATCCGATCCCGATCCTGGTATGCCATTTGTCCGATATATGGGTGAAAATCAGCTTCCCAAAGTTAGCTTTTTTGAACGGGCCGATGGCATCGCAGGGCGCGTAATGTGTTGCTTCACAAAGACATACATCAAAATACCTTTCGGCACAAATCCGCGGAAAATCTGAGAAATCATTGGTCAAATCCCCTGTATGAAGTACTGTTTTGTTTTCCTTTTTGAAATGAAGCATATAGGCAAAGCTACATGGATCACCCTTAGTTCTGCCAAGTGTTCTCAGGTGCCTTGTACGTATGGCGGTAACGGTCAATTCGTCGTCCTCATAGATTTCCCCATCGTCGACGAACCTATAGTCCAAACAATTGGAATCCGCTGTTTCATGCAAGGCAAACATCCAGTTTTTCAGTGCCTCAATCGCCCCTTCCTCGGGCAGGCTGAGTACAAAAGGAAATTCTCTTTCTTTTGAGTATTTCAAAATCTGTTTGATTAATCCAGAAAGACCGCCAGCGTGGTCATCATGCATATGAGTGATAAAGCACGCACGCACATTCTTGATGTGAAGTCCTTTTCTTCGCAACAATGCTTCAGCAGGTGCACCGGCATCCACAAAATAGAGCGTACCGCTTTCGGTTTCGTAAACGGTCGAAGAATTAAACCGACTAAACGTCGAGTCTCCGTGCCCGCTCCCCAACGTATAAATGGTCATCGTTTACTCCATGATCCTTCCTCAACTCACCGCCCGCCCTGGTGACCGGCCTTTCGGCCTTCGCACGCGACGGAGGTGCAGCACAGGGGTTTGTATGGTGACACCGTTTTGTAATCACCAGGCACAGGCAGGAGGACAACGCCGCAAAGAATTGCCTCCCTTGCAGAATGTTATTTGATATCCCTGCCAATCGAAAACGCACGGGCAATTTGTCTTCCGATGGAATAATAAAACGTGTCATTGGGAGCAAAAAGCAACGGCCTGATCTGTTCGATCACCGGTTGATCTCCCTCTTCTTGAACGGAGGAATCCATCTTTGCGTTCACTACCTCACCGATAAACTGGGTATGCAAACCAAGATCGTTCCTCTGTATGAGTTTACACTCCAGGTTTATTGGAAATTCCACGATATAGGGGGCATCCACAAATTCACTTTTTACCGGTGTCAGCCCGGTCTTCATGAATTTGTCTTCCTCTTTAGCAGATACAATGCCAAAAAAATCGGCTTCTTTCACATTGGCTTCGGAGGGAATGTTGATCACGAAGGCTTTCTTCTCTACCATGCTGCTGTATGTATACGTCGCTTTCCTCAGTGAAACTGACACACAGAGCGGGGAGGAGCAGCAAATGCCTCCCCAAGCCGCGGTCATGGCATTGGGCCTACCGTCCTTGTCATAGGTAGAAACAACTAAGACCGGTGTGGGATAAACCAGAGGCTTGGGCCCAAAATTCTTCTTCATCTCTTACTCCTGTCGGTTACTCACCATTGCAATCTTTACTTTAGCGGACCATTGCTGTATGTCGGCATTATAGTATGATCGGGCACGCAATGACAAGTACACACATTTCACGCCTAACGGACGAGTGTTTCTCACCTTCGGTGGTTGCGTCCATTCACATTCCAGTGTTTCACTTTCCCGCCGATAAGAGCCAGGCAATTCCTTTCGCCGTTCTTTCCTCCGGCTTGGAGAAATGCCCTCCCGGATTCATCTCCAACACTGTCTGTGCAACATGATTGTCATTCGCAAGACTTGCAAGTTGTGCTTTGGTTTTTTCTTCCACCGTGGCAATCAGCGGATTGGAGGTTTTTGCTTCCTTTCCGCCAAGGCTCAAATACACCCGGGATTGCTTTCTCATCACACGGTGTTCGGATGCGAATTCCTCCCAACCCGGAAACCACAAAGACCCGGAGCAAGATGCGGCTCCGGCAAAGGCATCGGTAACGTACAACGTCCAAAGTGAAAACAAGCCCGCCAGAGAGTACCCTGCCAGATAGCGGGCATCACTCGTCCCCATAGTTTCATTGACAGCAGGAATGGCACAATTCAGCAGCCACCAAAGCGTCTCTCCCCCTTTGCCCCCAAAGTGGGTATCGTTCGCGTCCGCCGCCCAGGGTGAGCAATCGTCCGCCCACTCAGCCGTATCAAAAACAAAAAGGGTGTAGGAAATCTGTGCCACCAAGGCATTGATCCAAGCAGAAAGCCGATCCGCTTCGTCTCCTCCACGCAGACTCATGGCGCAGAAAACAACCGGCCCGCCGACACCGTGTTGGTGTATTTGGCACCTTCTTCCATCAATTGTCATCATCGGTTTGGTGTTCATCGACAATTTATAATTAGCAGTATGTAGGAACATATCTGTACATATTAGCCTCTCACTATGCTTCTGATAGCATTCACATACTCATTCGCATGATTCAGTGAATACTCGCCGTGATGCAATTCTGGAAGAATCCTCATAACGCATCCAGGCACCTTTTCGTTAAGAATCTTCGCAGATTGAATAAGCCCCCGGTTTTCCTTTTCACCCACAAAAACATGCATTTCAGATAAGCAGCAGGTGATTGATTCCTTAAGCATATATGACGTGTTAGCTTTCACAAAAGCTATCATATCGGATTTTGAAATCCTGCAGGTGTCACGGTAGTAATCATCAAATATCTCAGCTTTCATATGTAAAGACTTGAACTGGAGTCTAGCAAAGCTTTCGTTGCGGATCAACCCATAACTGCTGCCGAGTGCAGGAGCAATCAGGGCGTGGGTAAGTTTCGACGGAACAATCATAGCGCTCTCAATCAGTGCATAGCGGCATAAGTCTCTACGTTGTGACAACATTTCCAGCAGAATCTGTCCGCCAAGGGACAAGCCTCCAATCAACAAAACGGAACCGCCCAGATGATCGTTTACAAAGGAAATGAGTTCCGAAGCGTTGTTTTCTATTGTCGTAAAAGGACGGTCACTTCCTGCATGTCCATCAAGAAGAGGAAGAATTACATGATAATCATTTTGGAGCATCTCTGCTTCTTCACGATAGTTCCACCAGGATAGTCCTCCTCCGTGAAGCAGAATTATGGTGTTCTGCTTATCTGCGCCATACTCTTTGTAGTTCATGCAACGATCAGCTCTCCAAATTCTGCTTTGTCGTTCAGAAACAGTTCTATCGTTACACCTCGCCTCGAGATATCAACACTACACTCTCCACGTGGGTCGAGTTTAATAGGATTGATGTCATAGGTTGACGGGAACAACTCTCCCTGTTGTTAGAAACATATCCATAGTATACTGCCTCCTACTTTAATAATCAATTTCCATCTCTACAAACTAGAATTGGCTTAACTATTTTCACCAATCCATTTTTTTGACCAAGCAAACAATGTTTCAGATATCAACTCAAAATCAATTGTTTCTCCATTTTTCAAATTCAAGAAGGTTTCGACAATACCCCTTTCATCCAAAGATACAACTTGGAGCAGTTCTTTTTGATGGCTGATATAGTTTCCAGTTTGCTTGAAAGCAATTGCCTGTACAACAAAAGAGGCAGATTTATAAAGACCTCTTAGAATATCTTCACTCTTTTCATACAGCATATTGTGAACACACCCGTGGAATATGTTGCAGGCACCGATTTTAATCGCTCTGTTCACAGCACTTTCGTCAATAACTGCCAGCAATTCATCAAGGCTTCCCATGATTGGTGTAGTATCATGGTAAAACTGGAACAAGTCAGATGGTTCCCAATTCAAAAGCTCATCCTTGCCTGAGAGAAAACCACAAATCAAATCTCTGTGAGGAAGGGTATCCAACATTGTATTATAAGTTTGAATGTCCATAACAGACAATCCATCCAGAATTACAACAATATCAATATCGCTTGTTTCTGTTGCTTCACCACGGCCATAACTGCCTTGCAAACCAACAAACCATACACGGTTTCCAAAAGTCTCATTTAATGTCTGCAAGAAATTTTTCATCCAAGCAGTAATATCTATCATCTTAATCACCTCGTCAAACTGAAAAAGAGAGATTGCAAGTTTTAGGGACTATTTGTAAGAGATAATAAAGCACTTTTCTATTGTTTATTAGTCTTTTCTCGACAGCAGACACACCGTCTGGGTCGTAGCAATAGAATTGCTCACATACGTCGTCTGAAACATATCCACCTCGACTGTTGTAGGGAACGTATCTACAAGTTTTTATCTCTTTTTCTTAATCCTTCAGTAATTGTTCAATATTGCATCTAAAATAATTGATTGCCTGCTGATGAAAATTCTCATTATCATAAAAGCTATTGTCGAATTTATCAAAATCAAATCGTTCTGTTTGAACTTCATATTCCTCAACATCAGTAATTTTGAAAGAAGATAAATCAGTAACATCAATACCATTATCTTTTACGAATTGTTCAAATAAGTCTTTCAACTCTGTTGCCCCAATTGCCCCTAATGCCTCACTAACAAATGGAGCACATTCACTACTAGAATTTACAAAGAATTGACATAATCCACCATTATTAACTTCCATCTCAAACATATAAATCGAATAAGCCAAAATTTGTTCTTTCGTTAAACCAGACGCTTTAATATCATACACCTCATCATCACAAAGACAACACATTGCCTCATAAAAATCTTCATCTTCTAAAGCAAGTAAATTTTCCTTACCCATTTCTCGGATTTTCTTCGCTTTTTTCATATTTCTTATATTATTAAGTATTGTTGAAATGAATCCCATAACCTTACTCCTATTCCTTTTTCTTGACAGCAGACAGACCGTCTCCACGTGCTCCGTCTGCGGGAATAGATCGACCGGCTGCACGGCGATGAGCGCATCCCCCAGGCTTCGCAGAGTTCTTACGTCCCGCGCCAGGGTGGCGGGGTTGGAGGAGACATAGACCAGACACGGCGTCCGGGTGGTGCCACCGCGTACAGGAAGGCCTCGTCACAGCTCCGGCCCCAGGCGTATCCACTCGAACGGGCTGGTTGGACAAGAAGGGTGCTTCCCCTGTCTTGCAGTCATTCACTCGTCCAACCTTTGCACATCGCCGTATGTTGAAAGCAAATATGTCTCGCCAATCATCGGTCCGGGCTCGTTCGACTGTCTGCTGCTCCGGAAGGACAACTGGACCTTATACTATTGACCGTAGGTAATGCCGCTTGTTTTTATGTGTCTTGCGTCGTTTGCTAATTCTATGTAAGGCGCAATAAGCTCGTTTTTGGAGTTGCTGAAATTTAGAATTGTTATGGCAGTAAAATCAGGGCATAGTGTTGTCAATAAGTATGCAAATGGTAAATTCAGCAGATGAGATAAGACTACTGTGGATGAGCCGCCATGGCTGAATAGGGCTACAGCAGTATCTGTATTGTCGTTGATGACTCTGTAATATTTTCCTTCACGTTTGTAACCTAGTGTCTCAATCCACTCATCGCACGATCTGACGATATTACCTTTGTGAACAGATAATTTATTGTTTATCCAGATGCTTCCTTCCTCGGTTTTGTTGAAGAAGTCAATCCCATCATTAAGTGCTTTGCTAGCAACATACCAAGGATGACCGTTTTCGAATATAAGTTTGCCGTCAATGCTTCCCCACGAAATTTCTCGCATGAAGTCTAGTTTTTTGATGTCCAGGTTCAGCATTGATGCTGTGTATGACGCTGTTTCGTAAGCCCTGCCGCTGGAAGATGAATATATCTCACCGATTCCTTCATCATGAAGGCGTTTTGCTGCTTGTTCGGCTTGAATGCGACCAAGCTCTGTTAGGCAATCTCTTTCATAATCAGGATGACCATGCCGCACAAAAATAAGTCTCATGAACAAACTCCTTTGTCTGGTTATTAACACTTGGAGATATAGCTCTATCAAAACTTACGGTCAAATCATCAATCTTTGACATCCTCACCCACGCACTCCACATGGCCCGAGTGCTCATTATTGATTTTAACGTTTTATGGTTTGAGGAAACATTCCAACAGTTTTACTGCTAGCAGTAATTCTAAGCATATCAGTACAGTTGGCTCCTTTAGGTTGTTTTATTGAATTTTGATTCCCTCCGGAACGATTATTTTCCTTGTACCGTCCTGATTCATTTCAATTAAAATGTCACCGTAACCAGTGGGAATTTTGACTGACGCGTACTCAAGTCCGAGCAGACAAGGGTCCAGCTTGATTTTCTTCATTCCCGGCTCAATTATTTCAAATCCGGTCAGCATCAATGGCAGATAGTATGCAAAGGTGCCTCCCCATGCGTGGGAGTGGTCGAAAGAGTAAGTGGGTGTGGGTGCAATCCAGCCTTCCGCAAGTCCCTTATCACAGTTTTCAACCATGGGGACCCATCGGTCGAGAAGTCTCCATCCGTACTCTGGGAAAAGCCCAGTTCTCTTCACTGCCCCAAGCATATAGTGCATGAAATAGGGCTGAATGTCCTGCAGAGTGTCGTCAGTAATCACACGGCGCATGATTTTTTCCGCTTTTTCTCCTTCCGTAAGTCCGTAGAGACAGGAGAGTATATTGGGATATTTTGAGAAATATCTCTTCTTGGAATTTGAAGGAAGCCATGTTGCTGCCTCTCCAGTATCATCATTTTTGCCGTCAAAATATAGTCCCTGGCTGTCGTCGAAAAACTCGCGATTGAAGTCTATGTAAAACTTTTGCGCATTCTTGCGACATTTTTCTGCGAAGTCCGTATCATAGAGATAATCGTAAATTTCCGCAGCTCTGACTAACGCTTCATAATAAAACGCGTTCAGTACCGTCTGTCCTAACGCCTTCGGTGGATGATGCATATTGTAGCCGTCGATGACGGTCCAGTCCACAAACATATAATCGGGCGGATTTTCAATTACTCCGCTTTCTCCCTTGTAGCCTTCAAATCTATTAAGCAGCTTTTCAAGGGCCGTTCTGCAGTATACAAGCAATGCGTCATTCCCCGTCGCCATATACACGTCTCTGAGCATCTGTATCCATACCAGACTGTATGTTGTATGGAACATTCGTCCATCATTTTTCACAAGCCAGTCTGCGGTGCGCATCAGGTCAAACTCCGCCAGCCGCATATCACCATAAGCGAACATGGTTATCAGGGATTCTATATAGTAATCTCCTGTGCAGGCAAGGTGCTCCTGATGCTTTGTGGAGTCAAGATGGATTGACTGCCGACAGATTTTCAGTGTATGCTTGCACACCTCATAGGCCTTATTATAGCCTATATTGCTTGTTATAACGAAGCCCTCTTTCTCTATGGGGTACCATGGAGCGATAAGACGGATTTTTACTCTGACGGGAGTGTCGGATTCGTTTTCGATTCCGATTCGTATTTCTCCACAGCTATGCTGTCGAAAAGAGAAATATTCTCCCGCCCTGCATAAAATAACATTTTCCATCATTTCAGACTGTCCCTCAAGTTCTCTTGTAACCGCCGTTATTCGGCATGGACCGTCTGCAGAAATAACAGGGTAGACTCCGTATATTTTGCCAAGAGAAAATACTACTTCATTACTGCCCGGCAAAGCAATAATCTCATCATGGAGTACCTCATTAAGCGAAAGCGGAGGAATGTGAGAGTCCTCCGCCTGCCAAATGTCGCGGATTTCGGCGGCAGCGCTGTAAGGAAACATTTCTGTTGTATTGTCATAGGTCTGAAAGCCGGTGTATGCGCTATCAGGTCTGCATAGCCATGTTGAATCAGTGCCGAATTTTACCATGGAGCCGTCCTCGAGGAAAATCTCCCCCTCAATCGCAAGACCGCCATGGTAACGGGAGTAGTCCGTCAGTACTTCCGGAAGAAGTCTTACCATTACAATGATTTCAATTTTATCCGCGCAGATGTCTATTGTGTGATTATTTGCGTAGTACTTTGGCAGAATTCCCGTTTCCAGGAAATCTCCGCCAGAGGACGGCGGACCGATGCCCTCAATTTCGTCGTTTATATACAAATGATAGAAGCTGTCCGCCGTTATGCGCATATAAATGGAGCTGGACTTTTTCGGAAGAGCAAGTTCTTTTTTGAATTCTGCAACGCAGTAGGCATATGTATCTTGCTCTTCTGCGTTGGTGTGACATATAGAATAGTAATTTTTCTGATATTCGGGGTATATTTTTCCGTCAAGCCATATCCATTTCACGATAATCACCTTTTTAATAAAAAATACGTATATAGTATTATATTATCCTCATATAAGAAAATCAAGGCAAGTACAAGCGTTGTCAAAACACTGAACTTATCAATCGGCAGACTTTTGAGGCTTTTCACACATTTATTGCTTCTGCCCAGACAGCAACACCACCGTCTCCACATGCTCCGTCTGCGGGAACATATCAACCGGCTGCACAGCGGCGAGCTCATACCCCAGGCCCCGCAGTATTTTCACATCGCGCGCCAACGTGGCGGGGTTGCAGGAAACATAGACCAGTCGTGGCGCATGGGTTTGCGCCACCGCCTGCAGAAAAGCTTCGTCACAGCCCCGGCGCGGCGGGTCCATCACAATGACATCGGGCCGCAAGCCATCGGCAGCCATGGAGGCAAAGACGTCCTCGGCACGGCCGCAGTGGTACTCAACGTTGGCAATTCCATTGCGTGCAGCGCTGCGGCGGGCTTCCTCCACCGCCTGGGGGACGCTCTCTATGCCGATGACCCGGCCTGCCTTACTGGCCATGCTCTGGCCGATGGTGCCAACGCCGCAGTAGGCATCCACCACGAGCTCATCGCCGGTGAGAGCTGCAAACTCGCCGGCAATGGCATAGAGCCGCTCGGTTTGGGTGGTGTTGACCTGAAAAAATGACTGCGGCACGACCTGAAACCGCAGGCTGCTCAACTGGGCCACCACAGACGGTTCGCCCCAAAGGAGACGCTCCCGCTGGCCCAGCACCACGTTGGTGCGCTCGGGGTTGATGTTCTGCACCACGCCGACAAGCGACGGCACCGCTGCCCGCAGCGCTGCCACCAGCGCGTCCTGGGCGGGCAGCGTGTCCCCAGCGGTCACAATCACGGCCATGGATTGGCCGGTGGCGCCGAAGCTGCGCAGCATCGCGTGGCGAAGCACCCCGCGCCCGGTCTCCTCGTCATACGCGGGCACGCCCCAATCACGCGCCCACTGGCGGATGGCAGCCAGAAAGCCCTCACTCTCCGCCGCTTGAATGGGGCAGCAGTCGGTGGGCACGATGGTATGACTGTGGGGGGCATACATCCCAAGCTCCACGCCATCCTGCCCCTGGCCCACGGGGAAGATCGCCTTGTTGCGATACTCCCAAGGCTCCGCCATGCCCACGGTGGGCGGCACCGGAATGGAGACACCGCCAATGGTGCGCAGGGCGTCCTCCACCTGGCGGCGCTTGTGCTCCAGCTGCGCTTCGTAGGACAAATGCTGCAGCTGGCAGCCGCCGCACCGGCCAAACACCGGGCATCGGGCCATCACCCGGTCGGGGGAGGCCTCCAGCACCGCGATCAGCTTGCCCACGGCATAGGAAGCCGTTGCCTTGATGATGTGAACCTCCACCCGCTCGCCGGGCAGGGCGAAGGGCACAAACACCACAAACCCCTGATGACGGCCGATGCCCTGCCCTTGGGCGCCCAGGGCGGTAATCGTCAGTTCCAGCCGGTCGTTCTTGCGCACCGGCAACGCGCGCTCAGTCGTTTTCATGGGGGTAGTATACCACAGGACCGATTGGCTTTGACAGACGGGCCCGCTACCTGTAGGATAAAAGAAAAAGGAGGGAACCAGCGATGGCGGCAGCGGTACGCAGCACCTTCCAGGCAATGGCACGCCAACCCGCCGTGGTGGCGCTGGCAGCACTGCCCAACGGGCTCATCGCACTGGCGTTGGGAGTCCGTTGTTGGGCACTGGCGAACCCTGCCCTGCCCGGCACGATGGCGCACCCCTCCCCGGTGCCTACGGTGATCGGGTGGGTGTTATTTGGGTGCATCGTGGCCAAGTATGGGCTGCTCCTTCCATTGGCGTTGCATCGCCTGTCAGTTGCCGGCGCGGCCCCCACCAGGGCTGGCAACTGGCCGGGAAGGCTGCTTGGCAGCTTGCTGCTGACTGGGCTTGTTGTGGTGCCCCTGCTTCTGGTTGGCATTTTCTCCCTGGGCATTGGTGTTGCAGTTGAGTATGCATCCGGGGAAGCTGCCGGCTTGTGGGCAACGCCAGCTGTGCCACTGCTATTGGTGCAATCGGTCATCAGCTTGCTGCTGCTGACGGCAACCAACGCAGCATTGCTGCCGTTGCTGCCGCAGCTCTCATCCCAGTACTTCCTCCCTGCCCTGGGCACGACGCTTTCATCCCAAGGGCGGCGTGGGTTCCTTCGCCGCTGGGGCGTCGTGCTGGTGGTCACGGGGCTGTCTCTGGCGGTTATGGCGTTGAGCGCCAGTGTGCTCTCTACCGCCTGGGGCGCACCGCGCTCCTTGTTGGGCCTGCTGGGAGCGCTGTCCCAGTGGGTCAATGGCCCGTCCTTTGCCGCCCTGCTGCCGGCTCTGGGCATGGGCGAATGCTTCCTGCTGTTCTACCGCTTCGCCGCCTGCCCGGCCGACGCACCAGCCAAGCGAACAACCACACCCCCGTTGCTCATGGAAGATCGCCTGCCATCGTAACCGCTCAGGCCTTGGCTTGCGCCGCCTGCCATTCGTCTCGCAGCAGGCGATAGTCCACACGATCCATAAGTTTCCCATTTTGCCAAACGCACTGCTTGCGTTCGCACTCCCTGAGGAGCCCAGCCTTCTGCATCACCCGTTCGGAGGCACCGTTCTCTGCCACGCAGCCGCAGGCCACCCGAAGCACACCGCCCTCCTCAAAAGCGTAGCGCAACACCTCCCGCAGGGCCTCGGCGGCATACCCCTTCCCCCAGTGGCAGGGCCGCAGGAAGTACCCTACGCCGACAAACGCCCCCAGCGGACAGCGACTGGTGACGGTGTAGCCAATCTCCCCCACATGGTCACCGGTCGCCCGTTCCTCCATGCGCAGGAATACATAGGTTCGCTCGGCCTTGCCAATCTCCCCCATCGCAACGCGGAGGTTCTCTTCGGACTCCTCCATTGTCGTCGTGCGGATGTCCGGCAAGTAGTGCATGGCGTGGGCATCGCTGAGCAGCGCATGGTGGGTCGGCAGATCCTCCCATCGGTGGTCCCGCAGCACAAGGCGCGGGGTCAACAGATGAATGCCGGTGTTGACTTGTTCCATCGTGTCCTCCTCACTGTGTGAATGACGGCGACCCATCCAGGTCGCCGTGCGGTTTCCGTATAGCTGTAATTCGGACAAGCTGTCGTCAAAGCCGGTACAGGGATCAAGATCATGAGCCGCGCGCCGGTTCATCCGGCGGAAGGGAAACGAAAGGGAGCGTGAGACGACAGCAAAACCCGCCCGCTGGCGAAACGTTCCCAAAAGGAATTTGCATGAGTGCTACATCTGAAATTGCCCGGCGACCTGTGCGCCGGGCAATCCGATGCATCTCGGACAAGCACTCCAAATCGCGTTTGACGCCGAGGCGACAAACGCGAACGTCAGTCCTCCACCCGGATGATGCCAGGAATGCTCGCGATGGTCTTGAGACCGCGCAGCGCCTTCAGCGCGGCGTCCATGCTCCGCTCATGGGTGCGGTGTGTGACGATGTAGAGCGGCACAACCGGCATATCCCACCCCCGCTGCACGCAGGAGGAGATGCTGACGCCGTGGCGGGCCAGCTCACCGGCCACCTCAGCCAACACCCCGGGTTGGTCGAGCACCTCCATGTGAAGGAAGAAACGGGTCTCCCAGTCGGAAGAGACATCCACATCGTCGGTTGTATCATCGTTGTGGAAGGTGTTGTAGCGGTGTTGGGTCGTCTTACTGGCCGTCACCATGTCACTGATGATGGCCGACGCCGTGGGGAAGTCACCTGCCCCGCGGCCATAGAGCATCAGGCTGCCCACCGCGTTACCGTGCACATACACAGCATTGAAGGAGCCGCGTACCGCCGCCAGAGGATGGGACGACGGGATGAACGTGGGGTGAACTCGTGCCTCGATCGTCTGCCCCCGCTTCTTTCCAACTGCCAGAAGCTTGATCTCGTACCCCAATTCCCGCCCAATGGCAATTTCCTGGGCGGTAATGTCGGTGATACCCCGGCGGAACACCCGATCCACCGGCACATGGGCATGGAAAGCCAGGGAGGACAGGATCGAAAGCTTGCACACTGCGTCATACCCCTCCACGTCGTTGGTGGGGTCGGGCTCAGCGATGCCCTTGGCGCTGGCTTCAGCCAGTGCCTCCTCATAGCTCATGCCCTCAGCGCTCATCTTGGAGAGGATGTAGTTGGTGGTACCGTTGATGATGCCCTTGACCTCGGAGATTTCGTTGGCCTGCAGGGACTCGTTGATGAGCTTAATGATGGGAATGCCGCCGCAGACGCTGGCCTCGTAATAAAGGCCCGCGCCGCTCTCCCTCGCAGCAGCCTCCAACTGGGGCCAGCGGTGGGCAACGGCCTCCTTGTTGGCGGTCACCACGGTCTTGCCCGCCCGCAGCAGTGCCGTAAGGTACGTCGCCGCCGGCTCCACCCCACCCAGGAACTCCGCCACCAGGCCAATGGATTCGTCCTCCAGTATGTCCTCAAAACGGGTGGTCAGGATTTCGGACCGCACCCCAGCCGGGCGCGTCTTGCTCTCGTCCCGCACCAGGGCGCGAACGATCTCAAAACGCACGCCCTCGCGGTGGGCGATGCCCTCACCATTGAGCATCAGCGCGTTGAACACGCCCGTACCGATGTTGCCCAGGCCCAGCAGGCCTACCTTGACCACTTTTGCGTACATGCTAATTCCGATTCCTCTCATAGATGATGCGAAGGCCTTCCAGCGTCAGGCTGCCGTTGACGCGGGTAATCGTGGTGGACTCGTTGGAGATGAGCCGGGCCATACCGCCGGTGGCGACGACCTGGGCCGCCGGGTCCCCCAGCTCCCGGCGCATGTTGGTCACGATGTTATCGACCGAACCCACATAACCGTAGATGATACCAGCCTGCATGTTGCTCACCGTGGTTCGGTTGATGACACCTTCAGGCTTGACGAGCTCAATGCGTGGCAACCGTGCCGCGCCGGTCACCAGCGCTTCCGCCGACAGCTTGATGCCCGGCATGATGGCCCCGCCCAGGAACTCCCCTTCGGCCGAGATGGCATTGAACGTTGTCGCCGTGCCGAAGTCGATGACAATCACCGGTCCGCCGTGCAGCTCATAGGCCGCTACCGCCGAGGCGATGCGGTCGGAGCCCACCTCCCGCGGGTTGTCGTAACGGATGTTGAGGCCCGTGCGCACCCCCGGCCCCAGTACCAACGGGTCGAAGTTGAAATAGGTGCGGCACATGTGTTCGATGGTGAAGTTGATGGACGGTACGACGCTGGAGACAACCGCCGCCTCAATCTGATCGAGCGAGATGCCCTTGTACTGCAGGAACTGCAGCAGCATGAGGCCATACTCGTCACTGGTCTTCTTCATGTCGGTGGAGAAGCGCACATACTGCACCATCTGCCTCCCGTCGTAAATGCCTGTTTTGATGTTGGTATTGCCAACATCCATTGCGAGGATCATAGGCTGTCCTTTCTCAAAACCTTTTGAAGTGCCAGCAGGATGGGGACACAGAGCACCACGGCAACCGCCGCTTCCGGCAGTCCGTTTGTCAGCACTACAGCGGCCAGCATCGTCCCCACCGCCGGTACGCTCATATTGAGACTGGCCGCGAGGGGCCCCGCGCCCAGCACATACAACATGCCTAGGAACAACACCGTGTTGGTGAGTGACCCCACCGCCGCCGTGATGCCCAAACCAACCCCGGCGGGCAAGCGTTTCGTCAACCGATAGACACCCCATACGGCCAGCGGAATCAACAGCCGGGGCACAAAGATGCTGGGGTACAGCGCACAGGGTGTATGCATCAGCGCCGCCACCAGCACCGAGGGCGCCGTGAGCGCCTTGTAAAGACTCGTCAGGGCGAACGTCAGCCCCAGCAGCAAGCCAGAGCGCCAACCCAGCAGCACCGTTCCCACCACGATGGGCAGGCACATCAGCGTCACATCTATGCTGAGGAAGGGTAGTGTTAAAAAGCCAAGTGGGGTCAAGCCCAGAATGAGAGTCAGCGCCAGCATCAGCGCCGTTGCGGTCAATCGCCGGATATTCATGTTGTTCCTCCGTTCAAACTCCCTGTGGGATGTCTGACAGTTTAGAATAGGATGGCCAGTTCAGTTCCTTTCAGCACCGCAAGCGGTGTCTTGGGATACCGACTTTGCATCATTATACCATCAAAACGCTGGAAGGCAAATTGCACATCCTAACGAAAAGAATGAAAGGATTTCATGGATTTTACCCGCAATTGTGTTATAATCATTGCATAAGGCCTTTTAGGGCCAAATTACCAAGGGAGGGAAAACTATGACACTGTGGAAATGCTCTGTCTGTGGGATGATTGTACAGGGTGACGAAGCGCCGGACGCCTGCCCCAAGTGCGGCGCACCCAAGGACAAGTTTGTGAAGCTGACCGAAGAAGAGGCTGCCAAGGTCTTCGCCTCCGACCGCACCAACGACATCCATATGGAGATCGTGGAGCTGGCGATGCGCATTGAGAAACTGGCCCGCGAAGGCATCGAGATCAACCTCGACCCCCCGTGTGTGGCGCTCTTCAACAAGGCCGTCAACGAGGCTTGGATCATCAAGCAGCGCAGCAAGGCCGAGATGGCCGGACACATGGGCAAGGGTAAGTGGTAATGGTTCAATTTTGACGCATCAGCGTCAAAATCGAATGGAACTCTTCTCATACCAGCAAACGATTGCCCGTCGACGTACATGCCGCCGACGGGCTTCTTTTTGTTTTCGCTTGTACCATGCTTCTGAACAGGCCCTTTTAGGGAAGTTCATGCCCCTAGCAAGTTGCGTCTTGCCGCTGCCGGATGAACCGGCGACGCGGCTGCTGAATCCCCAACTCCCCTTGGTTGCGGAAACGGCAAGGACAAGCCACGGCGGTGGAATGATGCGCCCAAAGCAAACTGGGATGGGCCAAAAAGTGGGCCTCCCGCCGATTCATTCGGCGGGAGGAATGCCACCGCCAGCATGCGCCGCGCAAACGCCCCCCCTCGCGTCTCCCAACTGCATGACATGAGCGCAGAAGGCAAAGAAATCGTCCGGCGACCTGTGCGCCGGACCGGGCACGCTGGATGCGTGCCCAACCGTACACGCCGTGAAGGCATTGACGTGCAATGCCTTAGCGCCTGGATGGCGCGTAAGGCGCGGACGGCGACGGGGCGAACAGTGCATAGCACAGAAAAGCGGACATCGCTAACAAGCGACGCCCGCCAAACCAATTGAGTAGAGTCAGAATTACGACCAGAGACGATCGTGGGAATCCCAGTCGTTCCACTCGTCGGTGTCCATCCAGATGTTCTTGGGATGGTCGGGGTGCATCTCGCGCACCAGGTCCTCATTGATGCCGTCAAAGCCCAGACCCGGCTTGTTGGGCACATCGATGTAGCCCTTGTCAATCAAAGGCATGGGCAGGCCCGTGACGAGCTGGGACCAGCGGTCCACGATCTTCTGGCTGTGGAACTCCAGCGCCAGGAAGTTCTCAGTGGCTGCGGCGGTCTGCACGCAGGCCAGGCAGGCCACAGGGGTTTCGGCCATGTGCATGGCCATGGCCACGCCCTTGCGCTGGGCGTAGTCGCCGATCTTCTTCGTCTCCAGAATGCCGCCGGAGGACAGGAGGTCCGGGTGGATGACGCCGACAGCGCGGGCATCCAGCAGCGGCAGGAAGTCGTCGAGCAGATAGCAGTCTTCACCGGTGGCGATGGGCGTGTTGCAGCTCTGCGACAGGCGCACGTACTGGTCGGTGTACTGCCACGGCACCATGTCCTCATACCAGGCCAGGCCATAGCCATCGAGCTTCTGGGCAATCGCGATGCAATCCTCCAGCCCGATGTGGCCGAAGTGGTCGGTGGCCAGCGGCACATCGTAGCCGATCTTCTCGCGGATGAGGCGGATACGCTCCTCCAGCACGTCCAGACCCTTCTTGGTCACGTGGATGCCGGTGAAGGGATGGGCGACGTTATAATAGTCATAGACGCCAGCCTTGGCAGCGCGGATGCGCTCGGGGTCGCCGCTCTCCATGGCGTCCCGCTGCTCCTGGTACACCTTGCGGCCCTGCTCCAGCCAGCCAAGGGGGGCGGTCAGCGTGCCGGGGACGCCAAAGAGGTTACCGATGCCCACGTCCATCTTCAGGAACGTGTAACCATTGTGGTGCATGCGCTCAATGAGCGCGTCGGCCATGGCCTCAGGGGTATCCTTGCCCTCCACATCGGTGTCGCAGTACATGCGCACACGGTCACGGAACTGGCCGCCCAGCATCTGCCAGATCGGAATGCCATAGATACGGCCCACCAGATCCCACAGGGCGATCTCGATGGCGCAGACGCCGCCCGCCTGCCGGGCACGGCCGCCAAACTGCTGGATGCGGCGGAAGATCTTGTCGATGTTGCAGGGGTTCTGGCCCAGAATGACGCGCTTGAGCATCTGCGCGTACAGGACGCTGGCGCCATCGCGCACCTCACCATAACCGCTGACGCCCTGGTTGGTGTCAATGCGAATGATGTAGTTGACCCAGTGCCCACCAGGATGCTGGTGGATCTCGCAGATCTTCATGTCGGTGATGCGAAGCGCCGACGGATTGGAACAGGTGTTCTTGACGTTGATGTCCATGTGACTCCCTCCTTGTGCGTTGGCTATACTATATGGCACCGTCTGCCGATGCCCCTTGCCCAAACGAACTCCGCCCCAATGGACGAGGCGGATGCAAGCAAAAACCGCCAGCTGACCAGCCGACGGCCCGTGCCTACTTCTTTATTTTCTTCCAATCCAACTTGTTTTCCTGCCTCTTTATCAACCGTTCGATGTTTTCCTTGTGCTTCCATAATATAATCGCCGCAATCACCAGGCCAAAGAGCCCAAACTGCCAGCCGATGAACGGAAGGGTGAAACCGAGGATGGGAAACATCAGCACGCCGAAGATGGAGCCAACCGAAACATAGCCGGTGAGAGCGATGAGCGCCACCGCCAGCAGGAACACGATGAGCGCGGGAATCGGTTGGAGCACGACAAGCACCCCAAAGGTCGTGGCCACGCCCTTGCCCCCACGGAAGCCCAAGAACACCGGAAAGATGTGCCCCACCACCACGGCGATGCTCACGATGTAGGCTGGTACACGCCCAAGTAACAACAGCACCAGCAACGCTGGCAGCACGCCCTTCAACGTGTCCAGCACAAAGGTCAGAGCCCCCATGCGGATGCCGTGGTTGCGCAGCATGTTGGTGGAACCGGCGTTGCCGCTCCCCTTCTGGCGGATGTCCTCACCGGTGAGGCTCTTGCTCAGCATGACCGCCGGAGACAGGCCCCCGAAGAGGTAGGCTGCCACCACCGCCACAATGGTCCAGACGATCTGGGGGGTGTTCATTCACTCTTCTCCTGTCTGCTACGGCAGATAATTTTAAGCGGCGTACCGGTAAAATCAAAGGTTTTACGCAGGTGATTGTCCAGATACCGGCGGTAAGAATCCTTCATCAGGTCACCGTTGTTGGCAAAGAGTGTGAACTCCGGCGGGGAAATGCCGGTTTGGGTGGAGTAGTAAATACGTAAGCGTCGGCCTGAGAACGCCGGCGGCTCGTTGGCTGCCAGCGCGTCGCCGATGACATCGTTGAGCAACCCCGTGGGGATGCGCCGCTGGCTGTTGGCATACACCTCATCCACCAGTTCCATCACCTTGTTGAGCCGCTGCCCCGTCTTGCAGGAGATGAACTGGATGGGCGCGTATTGCATGAACACCAGCTGTGTTTTCAGGTCGTTGACGTAGCGCCCCACGGTGGTGTCGTCCTTGTCGATGGCGTCCCACTTGTTGACGAGGATGACGGCGGGTTTCCCTGACTCCTGCACATAGCCGGCAATCTTGGCGTCCTGGTCGCTGACGCCGGCCTCGGCGTCGATCATAAGAAGTGCCACGTCGCAGCGGCGCACGGCCGACAGCGCCCGGATGACCGAGAAGCGCTCCAGCGACTCCTGCTCAATGCGCGCCTTGCGCCGCAGACCCGCCGTGTCAATGATGACGTAGGGCCGCCCCTCGTGGGTGAAGCCGCTGTCGATGGCGTCCCGCGTGGTGCCGGGTACGTCGCTCACGATGGTGCGGTCCTCCCCGAGGATCCGGTTGACCAAGGACGACTTTCCGGCATTGGGCTTGCCCACCACCGCAATGCGGATGGTGCCCTCGTTGTCGTCGGGCTCCTCTTCGGCGTCGATGGTCTGGATGACGGCGTCCAGCAGATCGCCCGTGCCCATGCCATGCACCGAAGAAATGGGCAGCGGCTCGCCAATGCCCAACTCGTAGAACTCAAACATGGCGTCCTCGCGCATGGCGTTGTCCACCTTGTTGACGACCAGCAGCACGGGTTTTTTGATCTTTCTCAGATAGTCCGCCACGTCCTGATCCTCACTGGTCATACCGTCGCGGCCATCCACAAAGAACAGGATGAGATCGGCTGTCTCAGCGGCGAGCTGGGCCTGGGTGCGCATCTGGCGCTTGATGAGGTCCTCGCTCTCCATCTCGATGCCGCCGGTGTCCACCATGGTGAAGCGCCGCCCCAGCCACTCCGCCTCGGCGTAGATGCGGTCGCGCGTCACACCGGGGGTGTCTTCCACAATGGAAATCTGCCGGCCGACGATGCGGTTAAAAAACGTGGACTTGCCCACGTTCGGGCGGCCAACGATGGCCACGATGGGTTTCGACTTAGTTGCCAAGGGGTTCCTCCTCAATTCCACAGACAGCCCGGACAAAGGACTCGCCGTCGCAAGCCACTGCCCGCACCGGCACTTCCAGGTACTCTTCCAGCGCCTGCAATGTCATGTCGTCCAAAAATACATCCTCGCCGGTGCGCAGCGCCGCGGCGGAGAAGAGCATCTCCTGCCCCAAATCCTGTCCCTGGGTCGCGGCGGCGATGTCCGCCCCGCCCAAAAGGCCCGCCACCGTCACCGTTGGGCCAAAGAGCCGATTCTCTGCGCGGATGACGTTTACCTTCAGGTTGGGCAGCCGTTCCTCCAACTGCCGGGCTATCGTGCTGATGACACCAAAGGCCGATACGCCCGTGACGATGCTGACGCGACGGGGCGCAGGCAGGCTGGCAGGCAACTCCTCCAGCGCCCACTCGAACTCATCGAGCATGGTGCTGACCATGCCCACGCCGTTGCCCAGCTGCGGCGTGTGGCCGCCATCGGGGTAGCGTTTGGGCGGCAGGCCGGCGCGCTCGTAGAGCTCGTCCGCCGCGTAGGCGAAGCCCTCGCCGCACCGTTCGCGGCACTCCTGTGCGAAGCGCTCCACCTGCAAAATGGCTTCCTTGGCCTCGGCCTGACCCACAGGGGCCAACTGTGTTAACCCCTGCCGGTGGCAGGTCATACCCAGCGGCACCACCGCCACAGTCCGCACAGCCGGGTAGAGGGCGAACAGGTCACGCAGCGAACGATCGAGCACTGCGCCATCGTTGTAGCCCGGCACCAGCACGATCTGCGTGTGCAGAATGATGCCGGCCTGCGCCAAACGTGTCAACCTCTCCAGTATGTTGCCCGCCCGCGGGTTTCCCATCATGCGTTTGCGCACCTCAGGGTCCGTGGCGTGCACCGACACATAGAGCGGAGAGGGCTGCCGGCGCACAATGCGCTCAAACTCACGCTCCCCCACGTTCGTCAACGTCACATAGTTGCCAAAGAGTACGCTGTATCGCCAGTCGTCGTCCTTCACATACAGGCTATCACGCATACCCTCCGGCAGCTGATCTACAAAACAGAACACGCACCGGTTGCAGCAGCGGTGCTCATCGGGGTACAACCCATCCAGCACCAGCCCAAGCGGTTCCTCCGCTGGTTTTTGTATGCGAAACACACGCTGACCCGCCGCCGTGGCGCAGGTCAGTTCCAGCCGCCCCTGTGCGGAGAACCAGTTGTAATCGATGAAATCCAGAACCGGCTCGCCGTTGATCCCCAGAAGGTCCATGCCTGGCTCCACACCGGCACGGGCCGCCCGGCCATCAACGCCGGTGATGCGCAATGCCATACTTTCCCGCCTTTGCGTAATACCTATGATTATCGATGATCGCCGGTGTAAAGTCAAGCCGACCAGCCCAACCCAAACAAACGCAAACAACCGGAACGGATCGCTCCGGTTGTCCTCTTCCGTTGTCAGTCTCTCCTGGCGCTACAGCTCCATCCGACGGATCAAGGCCTTCAGTTCCTCACGAAGCTTCACGATCTCGTCCATCGGCAGGCCGATGGCGCAAACCATCTCCGGCATGAAGGCTTCCACATCCTTTTGGATGTCCATGCCCTTCTGGGTAATCTGCACCTGCACAACACGTTCATCCACGGTGGACCGGCGGCGGGTCACATAGCCCTTTTCCTCCAGCTTCTTTAGGAGGGGTGTCAGTGTCCCGCTGTCCAGCAGCAGCTTCTCACCAATGTCCTTGACCGGCAGTTCCTGGTGCTCCCACAGAACCATCAGCGTCACATATTGGGTGTAGGTCAGATCCAACTGCCGCAGCAACGGGCCATAAGCACCGGTTACTTTGCGCGACGCGGCATACAGTGCAAAACACAGTTGATTGTCCAACCTCAGAATGTCGGCGACCTGTTGTTTCATAAAAATCCCATCGTCCCCCGTTATTCAGCAAACAGCCTTCAATATAATCTGTTCCAATTGATTATAAAGCAACGATTCAAAAATGCAAACGGTTTTCCGAAAATTCTGAACAAAAAATGTAAAAACGATTGGTTTTCACACTTCTGAGGTGGGCGGCAGCACCATCCGGCATCGGCCTTTGCCCACTTCGTCGGTCATCTCCCCCTGCTCCTCCACAAAACCACGGGAGAGGTAGAGCTGCCGCGCGGGCCCACCGCCGGGGTGGTCAGCGCAGAAGGTGATGACCGTGACGGGTCGCGTCCGGTCCAGCGAACGCAGTGCCGCATCGAGCAGCAAGCCGCCTGCCCCGTGCCCTCGCCAACCCTGCCGCACGGCCAACCAGCTGATGCGGTTGTTTTGGTGGGAGAAGCCCAGGAAACCGACGCAGAACCGCTCCTCCCCCTCCACAGCCACCAGCGTCTCGCTTTGGCGAATTTTCCGCTGGGCAAAGTCCAGAAAGTCGCGATCGTCGGCCATGGTGGGGCTGTCAAAGAGCAGGGCAACCTCCCTGGCCACATCGCGCCAGGCTTCCAGATCGTCCGGTTCGGCCGGTCGCACCAACATCGTCTTGACCCCCTTCTGCAATAAAAGCACCGCATTGACTCCCCCTCCTCCCAACTTTACAATAAATGACAGGAGGAACGGTCATGATCTACCTCAATCGTGTTTCCCTGCCTGCCGACCGGCCGGACGGCTGGCCATTCAGCGTGCCCGCACTGCAGGCGCTGGACAGCCTGACCTTCGACAGCCCCGTCACCCTGCTGGCGGGGGAGAATGGCTGCGGCAAGTCCACCCTGTTGGAGGCTCTGGCCGTCAAGATGGCCCTGCCCGCCATCGGCCGCACCGACGCTGGGCGGGACGACAGCCTCAAACCCCTGCGTCCCCTGGCAAAGCAGATGAAGCTCAGCTTTACCCGCCGCCCTGTCAACCGGCTCTTCCTGCGCAGTGAGGATTTCTTCAACTTCACGCTGGCACTGAGCCGTGAACGGGACGAAATGGACCGGGAGCTGGCACGGGTGGAGGAGGAGTACGCCGACCACAGCGTGTTTGCCCAGGAGCAAGCCCGTCAGCCCTTCGCTGGGTCGCTGCAGGCCATGCGGGGCCGCTACGGCGAGGACATGCTGGCTGCCGCCTCCCATGGGGAGAGTTTCCTGCGGCTCTTCCAGCAGCGTTTGGTGCCCAACGGCCTCTACCTGCTGGACGAGCCGGAAGCGCCACTCTCCACCCTGCGGCAGTTGAGCCTCTACAGCATCCTCAAAGAGCTTTCCACCGAGGGCGGCTGTCAATTCCTCATTGCCACCCATTCCCCCATCCTGCTGGCGATGGAGGGGGCGACGGTCTACGACCTGGACCAATGCCCACCCGCCAAAACCGAGTGGCAGTCGCTGGCGGGGGTGTCGCTGCTGCGGTCGTTCCTCAACCGGCCTGACGACTACACCCGGCGGCTCTAGGCACATAGCAGAGGCATCCAGCCAATTCCCGCACAGTACGTGTTCCAGCGCGTTCTCCGGGTCACTCCCGCCCCAGGGCGCAGGCAAAGGCCTGGGCCGCCGCGCCGCCATCGCCGTAGGCCAACTCCAAAATGAGCTCCGCAATTTGCTTTTTGCTGCCCTCGATGAGGTTGACACCCACAAAGCGGCCCCGCACGCCGGTGAGCAGATTGGTGTGAAATTCGTGGATCAGCCAATCCACCAGGCGCATCTTATCCTGCGGGGTGGGCTGACGGGGCCAGCGATCCACAAAGGCATCAAAGATCTCCTGCGCGGCGCCGGCGGGCATGTTCTCCGCCCGGAAGCTGCGCATGTAATCGCGGAACAGATATTGCCGGCCGCAGGCACAGGTCATCAGGCCATCGGCATAGGAGAGTGACTCGCCGCACCCGTGGCAAATGAGACGGCCATTCTCAATGGCGTGCCGGGTCTGCTGCCCCTGCAGGCAGCGGGCATAGAGCGCGTAGCCAATCTCATCGAGCAACCCCTCATCGGGCAGGCCCTGGGCATCCAGCGCATAGAGTCGCCGGAGCGACTGACGGGACACCTTGGGAGCCCAACGATAGCGATTGAACAGGGCCGGGTCGGTCGAGGCAGCCAATTGCGCCAGCTGCTCCTGCTCCCGCTGCACCCGGCGCTGGGTGCGCTCCTTTTGCGCTTCCCCGCGTTTGGCCGCAAAGGCGGCGAACTGCTCCTCAAAGCCGTCAGCGTACCTTTGTCGGGTCAGTTCCAGCGCCGCCTGCAGCGTGGCCTCGTCGCGCACCGCCACCCCCTGCACCAGGAAGCAGCCCTCACCCATTCGCACATCGTCCAACAGGAGAAAGCCGCTGCGGCCCACTTGATACTTCCACCCATGGGTCTGGGTGTACATGGGTTTGACATAGGTCAGTGCCAACTCACTGGCCAGCGTGTCGGCGAAGCGGTGGTACAGCGCGAACAGCGTTGGCCCCAGATACTCGCCGATGGCGTCTGCCCGGGGGCGGTGGCTCCTGTCGTATTGGCTCTTCCAGTCCATGTGCAACCTCCCCCGTTCATGTTCGCCGCAGAATGCTTTTGGTTGCCGGTTCCCTGTTACCGGAAGGCCTCGTCCCAGCCCTCGTAGACGGCACGGACATTCTCAGGCTTGGCACCGGCGCCGAACTCACACTGTGCGATGCAGCCGCCTTCGGCCCAAAGGGCGTCTTTCACCTGGCGGGCGGCCGCACGCACCTCATCGGGTGTGGCGGTGCACAACAGGTGCTGGCGGTCCATCTCCCCCCAGAAGGTGATCTTACCGCGGTAGGGGCGCAGCTCCTCCAACCCGATGCAAAAGATCTGCGCATTGATGGCGTCGAGGCCAATGTCGATCATGTGCGGAATGATGTCCAGCGTGTAGCCATCGGAGTGCATGAACGTCTTCTTCCCGTACCGCTTGGCGATGTCGATGTAATCCCGGTACAGGGGCTTGAAAATCTCCACCCAGGTCTTGGGGTGGATGAGCAGGCTGCGCTGGCTGCCCCAGTCGTCCATGAACGTGATGGCGTCCACGTCGGTTTGGGCCCACACCTCCACCCAGCGGCAGTAGAAGTCGTGCATTTTCTCCAGGAAGGCGAAGAACCCCGACGGCTTGTAGGCCAGGTCCATCATCATCGCCTCGGTCCCGCGCAGGAACTGAAGCTGCTCAAAGGGTCGCGGATTCTCACCAGCGATGACGAAACGGTCGGTGGCCGCGCACTGGCGGTTCACCTCGTCTTTATCAATGTTTAAAAGCTCCACCGGGATGTGGGCATTGGCCCAGTCCTCCCAGTTCTCCCCCCGGATGATGGGCTCCTTCACCTCGCCGATGAGACCGCGCTGCCGGTTCTCAAACCGTGCGCCCCACGCGTCAACGTGCAGCCCCAGTTCGAAGGGATCACCCTGGGTGGCAGGCAGCTCCCGCTCCACACCACTGACCCCGCCAAAATCGCTGGGATAGTCCTCCACAATGCGAGCCACAACATCCCCATGATGAATCTGCGCCCATGGCAGCAGCCAGAGCTGCCGCGGGGCACGCGGCGGGTTTTTGAATTCCAGGGTATCTAAAACTAGCTGTCGTCCTTCCATCATTGTCCCTCCCTCTTATTTCGCAAAGCAGCTCTTGCGGAACTTGGGAACCCGGCCCTGCGTGGCCTGCAGCACAGCCAGAGCCTGCTCGTCACCGCCATACAGAGCGGCCATCGCCCTGCCCTCTTCAAAGCACAAATCCCGATGCAGGGGGAAGTACTCCTTGAGCAGGAACAGCGCATAGCTCACCATGCGGTAGGAACCGTGGGCACGGGGGTGTTCGCCGGGATAGCTCTCCACCGGTGCACAATACCCCTCCTTGACGGCCCGCACGATGGCTTCCAGGCTGTCGTCCTCGGCCAGTACGATGCTGTACATCCAGTCAAACCAATTTCTGTTGACGGTGCCGTGGGAGTCGCTGCTGCCCACGCCGGGTACCCGGCAGCCCCGAGCCAGTGCCTCGGTATGGATGGCAACCTGCATGTTGTTCTCATGCACGGATTGCCCGCCCAAGAGTTCAAAGGCATCGAAGGGCATGGTCTCAAAGATGTAGTTGCTCATAGCATCCCGCACGTGGTAGACATTCGCAATCCAATGGGGGTGGCAGTACACCGCCATGCCGCCGGCCCGGTGGATCTCACCAATGGCCCACAGGCAGGAGGCGTATTCAAAGCGGCTGACACCCTCCGGCAAGGCGGGCAGGCCCTCCGCGATGGCACGAACGGCCTTGTAGTAAGTATCCACATCGCCGTACGCCAGGTCATTGACGCTGAAGCTGCCGCCGAAGTGGATGATGTGGATGTGGTTGTCCGGCAGGTGAACCTCCTCCCCATGGAAGAGTCGAAGGTCGACGGGCTTGCCTGACCAGGCAGCGATGGTCTCCTCCGAGGGGCCCCATTGGCGATGATCGGTCACGGCCAGGAAGTCAAAGCCATGCTTGCGATAGTTGGCAGCCACCACGATCGGGTCCTCCCGCCCATCGGAGCGGAAGCTGTGCACGTGGAAGTCGCCCTTCAAAGGCAGGCGGCCAAAGAGGTCATCGGCCAGCGCGTAAACGCTCAGCGTCACCAGCGCCTTGCCCTCGTCGGCGGCGTCAAACACCCTGAGGTAATACTCCTGCTCGGCGGTAAAGGTATACTCGACCTTCAGGCAACCATCAACGGGCGTGACGGCGAGCCGGTCGTAGTCCGCGCCAGCCTCCCACCCTTCGACGCTCTCGGTCATGGGCAGCACGCGAACGACATACTCTCCCCCCGCCTGGAAGGCAACGTGGCGGCCCAGGGGCCGGATACACACGGTGCTGGGGCGGCCAATGGGCACCACCTTGGGCAGCACACTGTAATCATGGAGTTCGGTTTTCATCTGACAATACCCCACTTTTGATGGATTTCTCTACCATCATACCCGAACAACCGACGGATGCAATGGGCATTCTTGCTGTGGAGCGGCCAAAAACACATGGACACCTCACTTTGGCACCCCACACCCACACACCTTCTTGCCGTGGTAGGGGAAACCCGCTATACTACCGTCACCAACCAAAGGAGAAGCGCCATGGAACCTGCCCTCTACCAGCACTTCAGCCGCCGGTACCCGCTGACTGCCGACCGCCCTCTCTACCCCGTGAGCGCACCCCACGACGCGGGCATACTGGCGGTCGGCCATGGCCACCGCATCCACTGGGAGACCTGCGGCAACCCCGACGGCAAGCCGGTGCTGGTCGTCCATGGCGGCCCGGGCTCCGGCGCGGGGTCGGGGTGGCCCCGCTACTTCAACCCTGACGAGTACCGCGTCGTGCTCTTTGACCAGCGGGGGTGCGGTCAAAGCACACCCAACGCGGGGCTCACGACCGAGGGGCTCCTGGCCAACGACACCCAGCACCTCATTGCCGACATGGAACAACTGCGGGAACACCTGGGCATCGAGCGGTGGATGCTCTTTGCCTGCTCCTGGGGCACCACGCTGTCCCTCTCCTACGCCGTGACCCACCCCGAGCGGGTCACCGAGCTCATCCTGTGGAGCGTGGTGACCACCACGAAGCCCGAGGTGGACTGGCTCACCTGGAACATGGGGCACCTCTTCCCCCAGGAGTTTGAGGACTTCCTGGCTCCGGTAGGGCCCCTGCCCGTTGGTGGCAACATCCCGCTGGCCTACCACCGGTTACTGGCCTCCCCCGACCCTGCCATCCACCTGCCGGCCTGCCGCGCCTGGTGCGATTGGGAGGACCGCATTGTGTCGCTGGGGAACCGGATTGAACGCACCCCACAGTTTGAGGACGACGCTTTTAGGGTGTGCTTTGCGCGGCTGGTAACGCTCTACTTTGGCAACTGCGCCTTTCAGACGGATACCTACATCTCCAGCAACCTAGGAAAGCTGGCCCATGTACCCGTGGTCCTCCTGCGGGGCCGGCTGGATATCAGCTCACAGCTAAGTGTCAGCTGGCAGCTGCACAAAGGCTTGCCCTTGTCCGATCTGTACATCGTGGACGACACAGGCCACGGCGCGTCCCAGTGCACCAACGGTCTGCTGGTCAGCGCGACGGAGCATTTCTACACCCAATGGGCACGGGGATGACCGCCGAGCGACGTTAAAGCTGCCGTTGAAGCCGACCGCCGCGGCGTGTTGCACCTTGTGCCCGGTGCAGCGATGTGCTACAGTATGGTTAAACATCCGACGTTTGATGTCTGTGACAAGGAGGGACGATGAGCGATACCAGTCTGTTCCAAACCAAACAGAGCCGCGAATCGGCGGTGGACGCGGTCGTCAACCGCTTCCGGGAGCTCATCGCCCAGGGAAAGCTGAAGCCCGGCGACCTTCTGCCCAGTGAAGGTGCGCTGGCTGAGGCCATGGGCGTCAGCCGTGGCTCGGTGCGGGAGGCGATGAAGATTCTCTCCGCCCTGGGCGTGGTGGAGGTGCGCCGCGGCGACGGCACCTATGTCTCCACCGGCATGGGGCGGACGCTGCTGGACCCTTTCCTGCTGCGGCTGATGCTGAGCGCCCCCGACCGGCGGCAGCTAGTGGAATTCCGGGAGATGATTGAACTGGCGGTGGCCCGCGCCGCCCACCGCAACCGCACAGCGCAACGTGTAGCTGCCGTCAATGCCGCCGTGGCAGCCACAGAAGCTGCGCTGACGCGCAAGGAGCCGGACAGCGCCGCGCTGGCGGAGCTGGACCTCTCCTTCCACCGGGCGCTGGGGCAGGCCACCGGCAACGTGCTGATCGGCCATCTCTATGAGTTCATCCTGCAATACTTTGAACCCAGCATACGGGAGACCTACGACCAACCCGGCAACGTGGAGCGTGCCTTTGGTTACCACCGGGAGATTTGCCGGGCACTGAACGACGGGACCGAACAAGAACTGCTGGCCGCCGTGAATGAGTCCATCCGCGGCTGGGCCGGAGAGGAGGAAACGCCATGCTGATACTGGACGCCCACGCCCATCTGGGGCAAGACGTGGTGTTCGACGAGGAATCGACCGAGGAGGAACTGCTGGGTTGGCACCGGCGCTGCGGGGTGGCCGGGGCCATCGTGCAACCCTTCGTGCCCCGCCCCTATCTTGCTGACACCCAGCTCATCCACGACCGCATCGCCGCGCTGTGCGCCGCCCACCCCGGGCGGTACTTCGGCATGGCTTCCATCAACCCCCATCTGGACCCGCTGGAGTATGTGGACGAAGCGCGACGCTGTGTGCAGGATCTGGGCTTTGTGGGCCTCAAGCTCACGCCCATCGCCCACGCGGTCTCCCCCGGTACGCTCGATGGGCGCCGCGTCTTTGAGACGGCAATCGCCCTTGGTGTGCCGGTGATGGTGCACACCGGGGCGGGCATCCCCTTCGCCGACCCGGCGGGGTTGGAGGAGGTAGTTGCTGACTACCGCAGGGTGCCCATCGTGCTGGCCCACGCCGGCACCGACCTTTTCTTCACCCAGGCGCTGTCGCTGGCCCGGCGGTTTGAGCATGTCTACCTGGAGCCCAGCTGGCTGGGCATCCTGAACCTGCGGAAGGCCCTGCGGGTCATCGGCCCCAGCAAAATCATGTTCTCCGCCGACCATGGGGTAAACATCCCGGTGGAGCTGGCGAAATACACGACGCTCTTGGAGCCCGGCGCGGCGCTGGACCGCGTACTGGCCGGCACGGCCATTGAGGTCTTCGGCCTGGAAGGGAGGTTCCAACCGGCATGAGCGAGCAGAACAAGGTGCGCATCGCCGTCTTTGGCGCGGGGTACTGGGCCCAGTTCCAGATTGCGGCATGGCAGGCCGTGGGGGCCGAGGTGGTGGCCATCTGGAACCGCACACGGGCCCGGGCCGAGGCAACCGCCCAGCGGTTCGCCATCCCCCTGGTGTGCGACACGCCCGAGGAGGTGTTTGCCCGCGCGCGGTTTGACATTGCCGACATCGTGACCGACGTGGACGCCCATGTGCCGCTGGTGCTGCTGGCTGCCGCCCACGGCAAGGCCGTCATCTGCCAGAAGCCCATGGCCGGCACGCCCGAGGCCTGCCGCCGCATGGCGGAAGCCTGCCGCGCAGCCGACGTGTGGTACGGAGTGCACGAGAACTTCCGTTACCAGCCCCAGTTTGCCCCGGTGAAGGAATGGATGACCGGCGGTGCACTGGGCCGCCCCCTGCACGCCCACCTACAGCTGAAGTCACCGGACCGGGCCATCATTGGCAAGCAGCCGGCGCTGGCCACCATGGACCACATGGCCCTGCGGGACATGGGCCCCCACCTCTTTGACGTGGCACGGTTCCTCTTTGGGGAGGTGGCCACCGTCTACTCCCGGCCCGTCGTCTCCTACCCCGACATCGGCACGCAGGACACGGCTGTCTCTCTGCTGACGATGGAAAGCGGCCTGCCGCTGCTGTGTACGCTGGCCCATCGCTTTGCCTACAAACTCTTTGTGCAGTGCGAGAGCGGGTCCCTCACGCTGGATGGCGACAATGTGCTGCACATCGAGCGTGGCGGGCAGGTGGAGAGCATCGACACCCGCACCTGGCCGGTGTTGCCCTACATCCCCGCCGACGACTGGGCCATCCACGGCGGGCATGTGTTCACGGCCATTCCCCGGTGTCTGGAAGCGTTACTCCACCGCTACCGGGCCGGGCTGCCGGCGGAGACCTCCGGCGAGGACAACCTGCGCACGATGGAGACGGTGTTTGCCGCCATCCAGTCTCAGGACAGCGGCACGGTGGTGGCGCTGGGCGAAGGGAGGAACCGCTCATGAAGGCACTGATCATCGGCGGCACTGGAAACATCAGCACCGCCGTGGTGGCGACGCTGCGGGCGCAGGGGTGGGATGTCACCCTCTGCGGTCGGGGCGAAGGTGTGCCCGGCTGCGGGTTCCTCCGGGTCGACCGAACCCAGCACGCGGAGTTTGAGCGCGTCATGGCCGCACACGGCCCCTGGGACTGCGTCATTGACATGATTGGCTACACCCCCGAAGACGCTGAAAGCGCCATCCGGGCCTTTGCCGGCCGTACGGCGCAATTCGTGTTTTGCTCCACGGTGGATGTCTTTGCTAAGCCCGCGCCGTCCTACCCCATCGGACCCGGCGCACCGCTGGGTGCGGACCCGCGTTTTGGCTACGCCTACAATAAAGTATTAATGGAGGAACGGCTGGAGGCAGCCGCGGCCTCCAGCGCGTTCGCGCTCACCATCGTGCGGCCAGCGGCCACCTTCAACGACCATTCGGCCCCCATTGGTATTCTGAGCCATGGCGTGGCGGTGCTGCGGCGTATCCGTCTGGGGCTGCCAGTGCTGGTGATGGGCGACGGGCTATCACTGTGGTGCACCGCCCACCGGGACGATGTGGGCCACGCCATCGCTAGGGCCGCCGGGAACCTCAAGGCATACGGAAAGCACTACACCCTGGCCAGCGGCGAGGCGATGACCTGGCGGCAGTACTACGATGCCTTCCGGGTCGTCATGAAAGCACCGCCCATCCGCTTCGTGGGGGTGCCCACGGCGCTGTTGGCCGCCGCCGCGCCCCTTACCTGTGAGTGGTGTGACTTCAACTTCCAGTATGACAACGTATTTGACAGTGACGACGCACGCCGCGACCTCGACTTCCACATCACCATTGGCTGGCAGGAATGCGCCCGCCACATGGTGGCCTATCACGACAGCACCGGGGCCATCGACAGCGCGATGGACCACCCGGCCTACGAGCCGATCGTGCGGCGGATGAACACCCTTCGGCAGGACTTTACCCGGGAACTGGCCGGGCTCGACCGATAGAAAGGCAGGAGAACGACATGGAAGAACAAAAACTTGTGGCACTCATTGGCGCGGGCGGCAAGATGGGCCGCCGCATCACCCCGAACCTCAAGAAGTTTGGTTACCGCTTCGTCTGCTGTGAGAAGGACGCCGCCGGCAACGACGCCCTGCGGGCTGAGGGCCTGCCAGTGATGACGACCGAAGAGGCAGTGGCAGCGGCGGACATCGTGGTCTTTGCCCTGCCGGACGCTGCCATCCCCGGTCTTTCGCGCCGCCTGGTGCCGCTGCTGAAGCCCGGCGCCACGGCCATCACCCTGGACCCGGCCGCCGCCCACGCCGGGCAGCTGACGACAAGGGAAGACTGTACCTTCGTGGTGACCCACCCCTGCCACCCGCCGATCTTCGGCGACCGCGACACCCCCGAAGAAAAGGCCGACCTCTTCGGCGGCACGGCAGCCAAGCAGGACATTGTCATCGCCCTGGAGCGGGGTGAGGAAGCAGCCTTTGAGGAAGCCCGCCAGCTCTGCCTCAAAATGTTCAACCCTGTGGTGAACTGCCACCGCATCACCGTGGAGCAGATGGCGATCCTGGAGCCCGCCGCCGCCGAGGTGGTGGTGGCCATGTGCGCCTGCATCATGAAGGAGGCCATCGACGAAGCCGTGCGCCGTGGCGTGCCGGAGGAAGCGGCCAAGGCCTTCCTCTTCGGCCACATTCAGATTCCGCTGGCCATCGTGTTGAAGAGCAGCAACCCCTTCTCCGACGCGGCGATGATCGCCGTGGACTATGGCCGCCGCCACGTGCTGCGGGAGGATTGGAAGAAGGTGTTTGAGCCCGAAGCCATCCAGGAGGTGCTGGCCGAGATGCTGCACCTGAAGAAGGCCGACGCATGAGGATTGGCATCTCGTCCTGGTCGGTACCGTGGGCCATTGGGGTGGCCGGACACCCCTCACCCGCCCGTCCCCTCAGCCCGCTAGATTTGCTGGAGCTGACGGCGGAGACGGGGGCTGAGGTGCTGCAGGTGGCTGACAACCTGCCGCTCCACCCCCTGCCCCGTAGCCAATGGTTAGCGTTGGGCAGCGTGGCGGCGGCCCGTGACATAACGTTGGAGATTGGCACCCGGGGGCTGCAGCCCGACCACCTGCTGGGCTATCTGGAGATTGCCGAAGCCACCGGCGCGCGGCTGGTGCGCACCCTGCCCCACGATGGCGATGACCGTCCGGACTTCGGCGAAGCGCTGCGGCGGCTATGTGCCATTGTGCGGGCCTATGAGCAGGCAGGTGTTACCCTGGCCATCGAGAACCACGACTTCTACCCCAGCCAGTGGCTGAAAGACTTGGTGGACGCGATTGACAGCCCAGCCGTGGGCGTTTGCCTGGACGCCGTCAACAACCTGGGGTTGGGCGAGAGTTTCCGCGAGGTGCTGACAAACCTGGGCACCCGCACCGTCAACTTCCACTGCAAGGACTACACCATCCGCCGCAAACCCACCATGCTGGGTTTCGATGTGGAGGGTGCACCAGCAGGCGCAGGCATGCTCGACCTGGCCACGGCCCGGCAATCATTGCCCAGCGGCCTCTCCTGGATTGTGGAAAGCTGGCTGCCTTGGCAGGGTGACGAGGAAACGTCACTTCGACTGGAGCGGGAATGGCTCTCGACGGGCCTTGCCAACCTGCGGCGGCTGCGAGAGAGTGAACAGTAACAATCAGGATTGCAACAAAGATGGGCCGTCCTGGCAAGGACGGCCCATCACACATGCATGGCTGGAAAACAGAATACCACTCCAACAAACGGAGGAAAACAAACGGAGAGGGGCCGCCGTCAACATGGGCGACCCCAAGCCTGACGGGGAGATCAGGCGGAGCGCTCGATGTGAAGCTTGTCGGCCACCAGGGCGATAAACTCGCCGTTGGTGGGCTTGTCGTTCTTGGTGTAGATGTTATACCCGAAGATGTTGTTGATGTTCTCGATGCGGCCGCGGGTCCACGCAACCTCAATGGCATGGCGGATGGCGCGTTCCACCTTGCTGGCTGTAGTATTGAAACGCCGCGCAACCCCGGGATACAACTCCTTGGTGATGCTGTTGATCAGGTCGCCGTCCTCAATGACCATCTTCACAGCCTCGCGCAGGAAGTGGTAACCCTTGATGTGTGCGGGAATACCGATTGTCAGGAAGATGCTGGTGATCTCCTCATCCAACGACTTGGCAGCCGACTTGGGCGGGGTCTGGTACAGACGTTTCTCACTGGACTTCTGCTTTTCCTGAGCCATTTCCTTGATGCGCTTACACAGCACGTCCATGTCAAACGGCTTGACCATATAATACTCCACCCCAAGGGCCATGGCTTCCTGGATGATGTTTTCGTGCCCGATGGCAGAAAGGACGATGACGTGAGGGCGCCGAATCTTCATGTCCTGCATCCGCTCAAGCACTCCGATTCCATCGAGCATGGGCATGATGAGATCGAGGATGATGACGTCGGGCTGCAGCTTTTGGATCTTTTCCACAGCCTCTACACCGTTGCCGGCCTCCCCGGCAACTTCGGCAAAGTCCTGCATCCGGATGCATTCTGCCATGAGCTCACGCATCTGTACATTGTCGTCTACGACAAGTACCTTCACCTTTTCCGACATGCAACTTCCTCCAATCATTTATTTCGACACATATCGACAGCTACATTCAACCACTTTAGAGGTTTACGTCGAACAATGTCAATAGTATGCCGTTCACATTTATGATTATATACCAGCGTTTCTCATAAGTAAATACATATTTCAAATAAATTGTGGTATTCCATCCATTCCATCGCTATATCTTGCGTTTCGCGGCATGAATGGCACCGGTTTCGGACATCCTCCTGCATCTCGCCGAATCGCGCGTTTTCATCAACCACTTTTGCAATTTTCTGCGGCCTGCGGAATATACTGCCCCCAGGAGACCCATCAGGAGGTACACAGTATGCGCAAGGGAATCTTATCGCTCAGCCTACCCGGCCTGCGCCGGCCAACACCGGCCCGGCGGAGCATTCAAACAACGCCAGCCACCGCACAGCCTCCCGTCGGCGAGCCGGTGGCGGCAATCCCGACCACTCCATGGTCTGCCGAACCCAACGAAGAAGATCTGCCGACGCTCATCGCCGAGCCTTCGCCGGAACCGGTGCAGGAGGCAGCCTCCCTGCGGCCCCGAACATCGTCGATGATGAAGGCAGTGTTGAAACGCCATGAGGAGATTGCCAACCGGGTACATAAAAAGCAGGAAGAAATTGGTCAGCAATGAAGAAGGCCGGCCAAACCGGCGGGCAGCAGAGTATCGATAGACCCAATAGAACGAGTAGAGGGTGAAGAACCTCCCGCCGATTCATTCGGCGGGAGGAATGGAAGGTGCCTTTAAGGACAAAAAAGCCCGCCAGAAGGCGTAATGTGTGATCGATCCATCGCAATACTTCATGCCTTTTCCGGCACCTCGCCCGCATCGTGCGGGCTTGTCACAACCCTGCGGATTGTGACCCGGTGCCGTAGGCCTTAAGCACATCCTGCTCCTTAGATTGCTCGCGTTGCTCTCAACGATTCCTAAGAATCGTCTGCCGCAACGTCAGACGCCCCGGAAGGGCGTCCAACCCACGCGCCGTGAGCACGGCGCTATGCGTCGTACTAGCCGCACGAGGCGACGTAAGCCGTACCGGGCGGGACTGAGAGTCGGCGACATGTGCGGCAGACACGCATGGATGCGTGTCGAACCGTCGCGCTGGCCGCAACCCTTCGGGCTGCTGCTCGCCCGAGCATCCCGGAAGGCATTGCTCTGGCAATGCCTTAGCGCCTGGAAGGCGCATAAGGCATGAACGGCGACCTGGCCATAACAAGTACAAGCTGTTTGAATCGGGTCTGTCGCCACAGCGACAGACGCGAATGCTTAGTGCAGCACATACTGCCGCGGCCGGATGGAGAATGTGCCGCCGCTGCCGGGCACGGCATCGGTGAAGTGCCACCATTCCTTGCTGTATGGCTCAAAGCCCTGGGCGGACAGTGCCTTGCGAAGGCGGGCGCGGTTGCTGCGCTGGGCCGTCGTCAGTCCCTTATAACTGTAATGGGACTTGGCACCGAAGAAATCAAACGACCCGCCCATATCGAGGTTCTTGCCCGTGGACCATTTGAGCAGCGTCAAATCGACGGTGCCGCCCAAGCGGTGTTTGGAGCGTGTAGCCACATACCTGCCGGGGATGTCTGCCTTATCGATACCCGGGTAATATTCGGCCTTGGTGGCAGTGTCGTCCTCATCCTTCGCCCATTTCAACATCGCGTCGGTTGCGGCCTGCGGGCGGTAGGCGTCATAAACCCGGATGCCGTACCCATCCTTGCGCAGGGCCTTGGCCACTTTGGCCAGGCCCTTGATGGCCTCCATGCGCATGGGGGCCAGCGGGGCCTTGTAGCCGGGGAGC
>JAEYRA010000147.1 GCA_023409755.1 Bacillota bacterium | reverse complement strand
GCATTACGTTATGGGTTGTCAACAATGTGTTAAGTTGTTCGTACACTTGACTTACGGATTTGCAAAGGATACCATTGCCCCGAACCATCATGCATCGTTATAAGTGGCAACTTGGGGTGATTTATATGTTCGAAGCAAAAAGAGACGAACGTCTGGCAAACAAATTCATACAGGACGACAGTGATAGGATGTTTGCCGGAGTTGTGATTGGCAACAATCCCGGGAAAGTATGGGTTGATTGTTTGGAAAACCCAACCTCTGCAATCGTATGGTCCGATAGTTTACAATGCTTTCAATTTCTTGGCTGTGCTTCGAATCAGGCGTTTTGCAGTGAAGTGAAACTTTTTCTTGAGAATGCTATTGCCAACAACCGAAGCCAAGAGGAACTCTTTTTCTTTGATTTCCCATCCGATGAAGAACTGTGGTATCCAATCGTCCACAATGCTTTAGCAGATCGGTATATTCAAGAGAATTGGCAGTATGTATATCAGTCCAAATCAAACTCACCAGAATGGACTGCTCATGTGATTTCAAAACCCCATTGCTTGCACCAAATTGATGACAGTTTTCTTTCTTCGATTAGAAATGATGGGATCGTGAGTAATCCTGAATTCTTGTTAAACTACATTCAACAATACTGGGGTTCACTGGAGGATTTTTTGAAAATCGGTTATGGCTATGCGGCAGTGGATGAAGGAAAAATAGTCAGCATTGCAATATCATCATTTGTGTACAAACAAACACATTCCATTGGCATAGAAACATTAGAACAGTACCGGAGAAAAGGATTTGCCAGTTCATTGGTAAACATGCTCCTACGGACAATCTATTCAAAAGGCTGTACTGTTTGGTGGGACTGCATGGATAGTAATATTGCTTCACAAAGAACTGCCGAAAGTGCTGGATTGGTTTTTCATCATAAGTACAAAGTCTGCTGGTATAATTTCTTATAGAGAAAGAGATTGCATAATGAGCCGATTCAATCAACTCGGCCCAAACGAATGATGCTGCATCCCGTTGGAATCCCTTCCATTGCCTGAGCAGGGCGAGTACCTTCCCCGGCAGCTGTGTCGCCGGTTCATCCGCTCTCAAGCGATTCTGTGCCGCAACATGGGGCCAGTGGCCCATGGCACGAAGAAGCCCACCCGCAGTCGCCAGCTACGTGCCGCCGATCATCCGGGCTGGTCGTGGCCTTTGGCCACCTGGTCGTGTGCTTCGCACACTGCTTGGCCCTGCAACCCGGCTGCTCGCCCATGCGACCCGGGGGAAACTCGAACGCGCCTCGGAGGGAGACGAAAGTGCGCACAAAGAAATCAACTGCTATGAGACGAGTTGTTCAGACAATGTTGGAAAATGTAACGTGTGGGTGGTAGTGCAGTTATATCCCTTCACTCGCTGAGATCGATAATGATCAAGGCTTCACGATGACCTCTCAGAGGTGCTTTTCGCCGAAAAACTGATGATATGTCCTTCTAAACACAACAGCGACCTAAAATCGAGGTCGCTGATTTTACTATGATAATTTAAGCGCAAGGCACGCAAACGTATAATTACCTATATTGACATAACCACCCAGATATTGTATACTCAAGGGTGCGGTAGACACTATCGTTTGAAGTTCCGAAGGCCCTTCAGACGATAGAATACTAATTGAAAGGAGTTCTCTTGACCGTTTGACGAGTAAAGCAATGCATCTATAATAACACATCGTCAAATTTGTGTAAAGAAAAAGCCGTAAAGCCTGCGAAAAATCCTTCAAAATAATTTAAGGAGGGCATTATATATGCCTGAGTTTACTTCGCGCACACCGCAGAACAATGGCGGTGGCAATCACGACAACAAACCCGGCCAGGGCCATGATAGCAACCCTGGAAGAGGACATTCCGACCCCCAACCGGACCATGGACGCGACGACGAGCATGGCCACGGTATCAAAGGCCGCCCTGGCACCTCGCATTGTGCCGCTCCCCGTGACTGACTGGGTCAGTAGGTTTTCGGACGAAATCACGCGCGACGTGTCGGTCTTCCGGCACGTCCACATGAAGTCCGCCCAAAAATCGCGTTTGCCCGAAGGTCACTGGTTTTACATGGAGGTATCGCCATTATCTTCGCGTCCGGAGAGGGTAGCGCAAGTTCTCTCCGACTTACTGAACTCCTGTCAGGAGATTGAAGCCGGAAAGAATGGATGTATTTTACCTGTAGGAAGTGGCCCGTCGTGGGAGTGCACGCTATCTGAAAAAGATAAAGAAATATTGAAACACATCAAGCCGAAGACCTTCAAAGTGGTCATGTGGGAAGGCTCGCCGAGAAAAGAAGAGTTCGAGTCATACAACTACCCGGTGTTTTTTGTTCTGCAGCCAGAAATAAACCACGCAGCTTACCCGTATCACCCACACCTAAATCCGATTACGCGAAGCTTTGGGATTATGCTGCCAGAATCCATCTGCTATGAACTGGACTTTTCAGGCTTGGGCGTTGATGAGTATGAACGCGCTACAGCTTCCTATGTAATGCTGTGTACTTGGCTTTTTCGACATCAGGTCTGGGAAGCCCGGTATGGCGACCAGCTACTACGGTGGCCAGGAGACCAAGTGGAAACGGCCATGAACCAAATCGTTTTCTGTAGGGAAAGAATCCAGAAATACGGGCGACATGCAGCGGTAACACAGAATCGCATGCTGGCTTTGTTTGAATTGTAGAACGAACGAAGGCTTCGGGTAATGAAAGCGCGTTGCTCACGCCGCTCTCAAGCGATTCATGCATTCGGCAGCCGCCGGGCTGTTCATCCGCCCAAGGCACGCCACAGCCCGCCCGTGCCACACCGCCCCTCCCCGCGCACGGCGTTTCCCGTAGTACCCCCGCACGACCCACACAAACGAAAGCCGTCCGGCGACCTGTGCGCCGGACGGCATAACTGCACTCGTGACGAGCTCTCCTACTCGCCTTTGTCGCTGCGCGGCAAAGGCGACCCAACTCGCGGTGGTCGCCAACGGCGGCCGGCGCGAATCCGCCGCGTCAGCGGCGGAACACTTCCTTGCCGTCGATGAACACGCGCTGGGCGCGCACCTTCCAGTCAAGCGGGTTACCGTTGTAGAGCACGACGTCGGCGTCCTTGCCCGGCTCCAGCGAGCCGACCCGCTCGTCAATGCCCACGATCTGTGCGGCGTTGATGGTGATGGACTCCAGCGCCGTGCGCTCGTCGAGCCCCTCGCGCACGGCAAGGGAGGCGCACACCGGCAGGTACTGCAGGGGGATGACCGGGTGGTCGGTCATCATCGCAAACTTGACGCCCGCGCGGGCCATGATGGCCGGGGCCTCAAACGTCAGGTTTTTCAATTCAATCTTGCTGCGCTCCGAGAGCAGCGGCCCCAGGATGACCTTGCTTTCCTCGGCCTTCAGCACGTCGGCAATGAGGTAGCCCTCGGTGCAGTGGTCAATGCTGTAATCGAGGTCGAACTCCTTGGCCAGGCGGATGGCCGTGAGGATGTCGTCGGCCCGGTGGGCGTGGATCTTGATGGGGAGGTTGCCCTCCAGCACGCTCACCAGCGCCTCCAGCTTGAGGTTCCGGTCGGGCAGCTCATCGCTGTCCAGCTTCTTGCGGTACTCCTCAGCGGCGACCATCGTCTCGCGGAAGATGGAAGCGGTTCCCATGCGGGTCGTCGGGGCCTTCTTCTGCTCGTGGTAGACGGTCTTGGGGTTCTCGCCCAGGGCGGCCTTCATCGCCAGCGGCGCTTTCACGATCATGTCGTCGATGCGGTTGCCATAAGTTTTAACGGCGGCGAACTGCCCGCCGAGCACGTTGGCGCTGCCGGGGCCGGTGCAGGCCGTGGTGACGCCGTTCTCACGCGCCTCGCGGAAGCAGGTGTCCATGGGGTTGATGGCGTCGATCGCCCGGAGCTGGGGCGTCACCGGGTCGGTCATTTCGTTGCCGTCGGCGCCTTCAAAGCCCATGCCGTCCTCCCACATGCCCAGGTGGCAGTGGGCGTCGATGAACCCCGGCAGGGCCCACAGGCCTTCGGCGTCCACGATCTCGCAGCCGGCGGGAGCCTGCAACCCCGGGCCGATCTCAGCGATCTTCCCTTCGTCGTCGATGAGGATGTCACCGCGGTCAAGGTCGGGCCCGACCATCGGCAGCACTTTGGCGTTGCGGATAAGTAGCATGATCAATCCTCCTTGAGCGAAAGCTCGGTCGCGCCGGTCTGCCGGATGGACAGCACCGTGCACGCGCCCGCGCCAAATACCTGTTCCAGGGTGTCAACGTAGGTGGAAAGCAGCGCCTGGGGCACAAAGGCCAGCGTGGTGCCGGCGAAGCCGCCGCCGTGCACCCGGCAGGCACCCTGCCCGCCCAGCACGCGCTGCCCCAGGGCCAGCGCCAGCGTCATGTTCTGCTCGCCGGAGCCGGGCACACACACGTTCTGCAGCAGCCGCCAGGAGCTGTCGCCCGAGGCGGCGATGAGCGCCAGGAAGCGGTTGAGGTCGCCATGGCGCAGGGCCTCGGCCTGCCCCACCACGCGGTCGTTCTCGGCAAAGAAGTGCATCGCCCGCAGCAAGGGGCGGTCGCCCACCTGCCGGCGCAGCTCGCCCACCCGGGCATAGAAGGCCGCCTCGTTCACCTCACGCAGCTTCTCCTTGCCCATTGCCGCCGCTACGGAGAGCATATCCGCCGGGATGGCCGCGTATTCGTGGGTCAGGTCGGCATGGTTGCCGCCGGTATCGGTCACCACGATGGCAAGGTCGGTGTCGTTGAAGTCAAACGTCACACGCTCCACCACCGGGGCGGCCTCGTCGGCAAAGTCAATGGTCACCAGCCCGCCCACCGAGGACGCCATCTGGTCCATCAGGCCGCTGGGCTTGCCGAAGTAGACGTTCTCCACCACTTTGCTGACCTGGGCACGCTCCTCGGGGGAGAGCCGCCCGCCGTTGTAGAGCCCGTCCATGATGGTGACGACCAGCACCTCAAAGGCCGCTGAGCTCGACAGCCCCGAACCCTTGAGCACGGTGCTCGTCACCACGGCGTCAAAGCCGCCCACGGTGCAGCCCAGCTCGGCCATGCGGCCGGCCACGCCCCGCAGCAGTGCCGTGGTGGTGCCACGCTCGGCCGCCACCGGTGCCAGGGTGCGCAGGTCGGCGGTGAACTGCCCGTCGTAGCCCTCGCTCGTGAGGCGGATGACGCCCAAATCATTCGGGCGCGCCACGGCGATGGTATCGAGCGACACCGCCGCCGCCAGCACCCGGCCATGGTTGTGGTCGGTGTGGTTGCCGCCAATCTCCGTGCGGCCGGGGGCGGAGAAAAGCCGTGTGTCGCCGGGGCCAAAGGTCTGGTGGAAGCGAGCCTCCAGCGCGGCCCAGCGGGCGGGCGCAACGTCAGCCGCCGCGCCATAGAGCGCCGCAAAGGCCTGCCGCGCCCCGGGGGAGTGAAAGTCGTGTTGGCCCATCGAGTCCTCCATCGAGTAATCGGTTGATATCAACGGAAATAGTAGCATTTTGGGGGGGAAGATGCAAGGGAGAGGGGGCTCCTCAGGCGGTTGTCAAAGAATTTTCACCAATCGACAATATTGTCTCTGTTGACATAGTGTGTGCCGCACTATATAATTGCAGTGAAACTAGGAGAAGGGAGCGAGAACGTGGACAAGGACGAGATTCTGTCAGGTTTCCTGCTGGAGCTGCGCCGCGGCACCATCATCCTGTGCGTGCTGAGCCGGCTGAGGACACCGACCTATGGGTATGGGCTCATCGGTGTGCTGGCCGACAGCGGCATCGCCGTGGAAGCCAACACCCTCTACCCGCTGCTGCGGCGGCTGGAGAGCCAGGGCCTGCTGCAAGGCACTTGGAACACCGACACGGCCAAACCGCGCAAGTACTACGTCACCACCGACCTGGGCAATGAACTGTGCGAACGGCTGAAGAAACACTGGCTGCAGACTGTGGACAGCATGAACCGACTGTGGGAGGAGGAACCCCATGATTGACGATTTGAAGGAACGGTACCTGTACGCCGCGACGCGGCGATTGCCCGCCAGGATACGCAAGGACGTGGAGGCGGAGCTCAATGGGCTCATCGCCGACATGCTGGAGGCGCGCTGCGGCGACGTGGCACCCGAAGAACGCGACCTGCGGGTGGTGCTGGCCGAGCTGGGCACCCCCGCCGAGCTGGCCGCCCGCTACAACCCCCACGGCCATCAGGCGCTCATCAGCGGGGTCTATTACCTCCAATACTGCTTTGTGCTGCGCATTGCGCTGGCCGCAGTAGCCTTCGGGCTGACGGTGGCCAGTCTGGTGACCTTTCTCACCGGGGACATGGCATCGCCCTTCGTCGCCGCACTGCAGTGGCTGGGCTCGGTGGTGTTCGGCTCGCTTATGGCCTTCGGCTTCGTGACGCTGCTCTTTGCCATCTTCGAGCGCAAGGGCGTGCCCATGGACATGGGTGACGGCCTGGACAACCTGCCCCCCGCGCCCAGCAAGGAGGCCCGCATCCCCCCGTCGGAGGCGGTGTTCGGCATCATCGTGGCGGTGCTGTTCTCGGCGGTGTTCCTGGCCAGCCCCCAGATCGTCGGCGGGTTCCTGGGCGAGGGCCAGTGGGTCCCGGCGTTCCATGCCGCCGCGGTGCGCGCCCTCTGGCTGCTGGTGGTCACGATGACGGCGCTGGGCGTCTTCAAGGACGCGGTCAAACTGTACGAAGGGCGCTACACCCGGCGGCTGGCCGTGGCCGTTGCCGCCACCAACCTGGCCAGCGGCGCACTGACCGTGGCCTTCTTCGGCAACCGGTCGCTGTACAACACCGCCTTCTTCAACGACCTGGAGTCCCTGCTCACCAAAGAGATGGAAAGCGCGGCGTTCCCCCATCCCTTGTGGGAGACGTTCCGCTGGGGCTTTGTGGCCCTGCTGCTGCTGGAGTTGCTGGCCGACACCATCGTCACCGCCGTCAAGGCGTATCGATACGACCGATGACCGCCTGAATCCCCCATCCCCCGCTCCATCCGACCCCACAGCGCCGCGCGCCACGGTTGCCGCCCCGACGGCCCGCTGGCGGCGGCGTTTCGTTGTGTGCGGGCACCCTCCGGTCGTGTTCGATCAAGTTATGAGCAAATGGTGTCATAATTTGCAAATAATAAGAATCTAATGCGTATCCGCGGAGATTCGCAAACCATAGTGTTATAATATATACGACTTTCATAGCGGTGGGGGGCAGAGGCTTTGGCTGTACATAAGAATACAAATATAGTGAAATACTTGCCGTTGCTCTTATTCCTTTTACCTGTTCTTTTTATCGTATTTGTATATACACAGTTCATACCCAAGTATCCTGTTCCGTATACTGTTTACGATAGTTATGATGAATTGAAAAGCCATCTGGCTGAGTCAATCGATGCTGATGTGTTGTATCCAGATTTAGATAGTCTAGGAGTACAGAGTGATAAGTATTATCAAAACTTTACTGGTTCCTCTCACGAGAAAACACGAGGTTACTCTTTAGGATATACAGTTGAGCTAAGTGAACACTTATTTACTACCGTTTCAGTGGTGAGCAGTTTGCCCGAAAAAGGGGTAGTAGAAGAAGAATTCATCCCAAACTATAGCTATATGGATATGAATATACAACGTGGTTACTCCATTAAAGAAAAGCCCCCGGTTGTTAATAAAAAGGAAATATGGATGTATTATCATTATGTGTTTTTCTACGATGGGATACGTTACAGAATTACTACACAAAACAATATAACCTATTTTTACGATCAAGAAACAGTTGAACAACATGTTCAAAAGCACATTGAAGATGTTATTCGGTCTATGGAGTAGAAAAACGAAACGCCATCGGCGGTGTACACACGGAAGAGAGCGCAGGACGCAAGGATTTGCGGCACCCTGCGTGATAAGGAAAAGCCGGCCATCCCCATGGTGAATTACCACGGTCTGGCTTCCTCCGTTTCGAGCATCGCTACACAAGCGCTGGAAAACCCGCTCTGGCATAGGCGAGGGAGAGTTGCCCCGATGCCGAGCCGTCGCGCCCGGGGGGAATGCTGCCGCATGAGGGCATAGGTACCCCCCTCATCCATTCACGGGCTTCGCGTCGGGCCCAGAACCCACTCCTTCAAATCCTCCATGGCGCGGATATGTTCGGGCGTCTCCTTATAGGAGAAGAGGACCGAAAAGCCATCAGCGGTATACACCCGACAGAGTGCACGGGACGCGAGGAATTGCGGTACTCTGCGTGACAAGGAAATGCCCGCCATCCCCATGGTGAGGTACCGCGGTCTGGCTTCCTCCGTTTCGATCATCGCCTGCACAAGTGCCGGAAAGCCCGCTCTGTCATAGACTAATGTCTCCAACCGCGCCACGTCGGCATGCTCTAAAATGTGCGTGTAAGAATCGTCCTGGTACCGGCAAACAAAAACAAGCTGAGAATCGTTGGCCCCAAGCACCCCCGCCTGACAGAGCATACCCCTCCACTGTTTGGGTGGCTCCCCCTCCTCATAGGGAAAGAGTGCGTATCCCGTCATATGGATAGTCAAGTTGTGCTCCTTCACCGTCTTTCTACCGTTCAGCCTCCAACTAGCCCAGAAGATGATGCCAAGGATAACGACCACCCCCATGACCACCAGCGTAACCTGCATCCAAGTTTTCATTGACATTCCCTCCCCACCGTCCCAGGTGGCAACCCCTCCCCCGTCAATACGTGCTCGCATCAAAGATCACAATCCCCCGGTTGGGTTCAAAGTAGTACCCGCAGAATAGGCCGGTGAACTGCTCGTCGTAGGCCGCGCTGTGCAGCCATGTCCAGTCGCCGCCGTCGGTGGCGGCTGCCTGCAGCTGGGCAGCGATGTTGTCCGCCGCCGGCCAGACCTCGTCAAAGGCCGCCAGTTCCCAGTCGTCGGCCCGGGCCAGGGCAGTGGCCAGGTCGTCGGGGTCGATCACGGCATAGCCGTTGTACCAGAACACATGGGGGCCGATGGGCAGCAGCACCTCCAGGTAGCTATCCCGCAGCCCATTCTCCGCAAAGGTGCCCGTGTCCCACCGGCACTCCCGCGCGTTGGCCAGCAGGGCGAAATCAACGGGCCGGTACTCCAGCAGCCAACTCACGTCGGTCTCCCCGGTGCGGATGTCCACAACCTCCGGTCGGTGGCGCACCTGGTAGGCCGCCGCCGACACCAGCGCCGCAATGGCCAGCTGAAGCGCCACCAGCAGGGCCAGCCCCGCCACCGCCACCCTGCCGTGCTTTGGGAGGGTGTTCTTCTTGCCGTCACCGCTCACCGTGTGACCCATGGGTGTCTCCTCACTCTCGCTTCAGGGTGCCAAAAGCTATTGAATCTCATCTTGGTTTCGCTTTTATCATAATACATGCATTCGTTTTCCCAGGCAATGCCCATCCGCCCCGTCATACCGCCCCCACCCCCGCCGTATGCATAGCGGGGGAAGGTGTACCGCACCGCCTTTGGGTCACTAGAACCCGAATCTA
>JAEYRA010000062.1 GCA_023409755.1 Bacillota bacterium | reverse complement strand
TACGTCCATATTGTACAGGCAACCTCCGTCATTGTACAGGGGCATTGTCTACCCAATCCCGTAAAAACTCCGTTTCATTCTTGCAGTTTCCTGTCTCCTGATTGACCATCCGGCGGGTACGGCCCCTGCATAGGCGTTGGGCACACTACCAAGCCATGCTTCGGGCGGGCTGTCAATGAAAATCGTACGAGGCGGGGTTTTCGCTTTTCGCATTGCCCGGAGAATGAGTTTTGGCACCTGAGACACAAACAAGAAATTGCGTGAGGGCGGCTGGAGGGAACGGCGTTTGTGACAACGCAAGGAAGTATGTGAGTATCATCAGCAAGACCATCGGAGTCCCCGTTCGGTATATTGGCAATGGGCCAAGCAGAGAGAATACCATTTTGGTGTGAGAAGGATGGCCCCCGCCAATGAACCAAGACAAATGGCAACGGGCAGGATTAGCCAGCCCAGTGGCCATCCCATCTCCCCTCCTCATTTTCGTTGACACAGCGAAAGGCCCCGCGGCACAAACCGCGGGGCTTCTCCATCGCTTTATCCTGCTTTACGCCGGCGGGGCCGAACGCACCTCATCCTTATCGTCGTTCTGGATGGCCGCGTCGCCCTCCCGCTCCACACGGTAGAAGGCGAAGTGACCCGGCAGGGTGAAGAGCTCAAAGAACGTCTCACCATCCCTGGTGTAGAGAGGCGCGATCTCCCGTCCGCTTTGCAGGTGCACAAGCTTCCGGGCCGCCCCCTGTACCCGCAGGTAGAACTGCTCAGACCGGGCGCCATCCACCACGAAGGGATAGAGTGCGACAACATCGTTGTCGTAGGCAAAGAGGCCCGTCGTCGTGGAGCCGTCGAGGTAGCAGCCAGCCACCGACATCTCCCGCCGGATGAGCGTGAGCACTTCGGGCGGGTACTTGACCAGGTCGCCCATGTTGTCGGGGATGGCAATGGTCACCATCTGCCCCTTGCCATAGGTATCACGCAGTACCACGCCGAAATTCTCCGTGCCGGCGATGCCCTTGACCGGCGTCCAGGTGCTGTTGTTGCGGTGCTCCAGCACGGGGATGGTGACGGCTTCCACCGCGGTGGGGTATGCCGTGCGGAAGCCGCCCAGCTCCACCATATAGTCTCGCACGGTGGCACGCCGGCCGCAGTCGCGCATGCTGGTGAGGTCGGTGAGGCCCCGGTCAAGCGTGGAACGCACAAAGCCCGAAGACAGCACGGCCTTGCCACCGGCGGCGACGTAACGTTCGAGCTTTTCCACGATGTCCGGGTCACAGGCCGAGGAGGCCGTCAGGAACACCTTGGGCGCATCAGCCGGGAACTCCGGCACCGGCTCAAACGGGATACCGAGCATGCCCAAATAGTCGTGCAGATGGTCCTCACCCCAGGCATTGGCCGGGTGGTAAACAGGCAGACCCACGCAGTTGCCCGTTTCGCTCATCAGGCCATCCAGCTTGTGCAGCTGGAAGCCCAGCGCCGGGACATTGATGGTGTCATAAAGCGAGTGCCAGCAGAAGAGCATGACCTCTCGCGGCTTGGAGAGCACCGTCAGATACCCCTGCTCCAGATAGACATCCAGCGGGTAGCACTGGTAGGGGTCGAGCCAGCCGCCGCCGTTGCGGCCGGGGGCCAAGTTCTCCATCCAGCGCATCAGCGAATAGCTGAGGTAACGCGGAAGATGCTGCTGGGTGTGCAGAGCGTGGCGGGTCTCAGTGCCGGTGTAGATCATGTCGTGGATGTCCTTCTGCCGGCCAGGGTTGTAGCCCGTTTCCTGGAAACTCTCAATCCAGTTGGGATACTTGATTGTCACCTTGCAGTTGGGGTTGACGGAGCGCGCGGTGTCAATGAAACACTCCTGAGAGATCTTCTCCATCAAGTCCAGCCGGAACTCGCTCCAGGTGCGGTCGCCCTTGGCGGCGCGACAGCTGTCACAGGTGCAGTTGGTGAAGTAGAAGTCGTCGATGATGAACTCGTCAAACTCCGACGCGATGTGGCGGACAATCTCTTTCAGGCGGTCCTTCATCGCCTCATCGGTGTAGCAGAAGGTGTGGAACAGGCGCTGCTTGGGCTCACCGATGTCGTTGATCGTCGTGGTGATGCCGCCGGCGGTCTCGATGCCGTGGGCCGCGAAGACACGTTTGATCATTTTGAGCTGCTCGTGGGACACCAGAATGTTGTCGCGGTAAGGCTCCACATACACCTTGTCAGGCTGAATGGTGCGCTCAAAGAAGGCGATCTGCTGCTCCAGCGATTCCTCGGTTGCCTTGGCCAGTGAGTCAGCCGTGCAGTACACGACCAGCTTAAAATTGGTATAATTGCCCAAGTACGTCCCCTCCTATTGCCGTTTTTCCCAAGTATAGCCACAGGGAAACGGTACCACAACCGGTGTATAGACTATGCCTGACGACCAGTTCAGTTTCACCCCCGAATCCAACGGGAGATGCGAACCTGCAGGGTGGTAATGAAATGACTGGAATTGGGAAGAAATTGCCCGAACCATTCGGTATAATGTCTGGTGTGAGGTGACGGTTTGACCTTTGCATATGGTGAAAAGGAGACGGAATACCTGATAAGCCGAGACAAGCGGCTGGGCGCGGCCATCGAGCGGATTGGGCACATCGACCGGGCGGTGGAGGACGACCTGTTCTCCTCCCTTGTTCACCACATTATAGGGCAGCAGATTTCCACACACGCCCAGGCCACCATCTGGCAGCGACTCCAGGACAGTGTGGGAACGGTGAATGCCGGGGGCGTCGCGTCCCTCACCCTGGATGAGCTGCAGGCGCTGGGCATGAGTTTCCGAAAAGCCGGCTACATCCGGGACTTTACCCGTCAGGTGCAGACAGGTGCCTTCGACGTGGAAGCACTGGCCACCCTGCCCGACGACGAGATCATCCGCCGGCTCACCGCGCTGCGGGGTGTCGGCGTGTGGACGGCTGAGATGCTGCTGACCTTCTGCCTGCAACGGCCCGATGTGGTGAGCTACGGCGACCTGGCCATCCACCGGGGAATGCGGATGCTCTACCGCCGCCGGAACATCGACCGGGAGACGTTCGCGCGGTTTGCCCGGCGCTACTCCCCCCATGGCACGGTCGCCAGCCTGTATCTCTGGGCCATCGCCGGCGGGGCGCTGCCCGAGCTCACAGACCCCGCACCTCAACGGGTAAAGGAGAAAAAATGACACAGGAGGAACGATGGAAGGCGGTGTGCGCCAACGACGCAACCTTTGACGGCGTGTTCTTCTACGCGGTGCGCTCCACCGGCATCTTCTGCCGGCCCTCCTGCCGTTCCCGGCCGCCCAAACCCGGCAACGTCCTCTACTTTGACACGGCGGAGGAAGCACTGGCTGCGGGGTTCCGGCCCTGCAAGCGGTGCCGCAGCGACCTGGCCGGACCAGCGCCAGCCCAAGCACTTGCCGAACAGGCCAAGGCTGTGATGGATGCTTCGTACCGAAACCGGAATGAGTTGCAGACTGCGTTAAAACGCCTGGGCGTGTCCCCTCGCCGGTTGGATGAGTTATTCCACCAGACATACGGCATGACCCCGGCCCAATACGCCGGGAATCTGCGGCTGACCGAAGCCAAACGGCTGCTACGAGGAACCGACGAGCCCATCGTCAGCGTTGCCGACCGGGTGGGCTTCGCCGGCCTGTCGTCCTTCTACCGATTCTTCCGCAACGGGACGGGTCTCTCCCCCGCCGCCTACCGAAAGGAGCACCGCCATGATTAGATACGCCTGCTATGACTTTGATTTTGGGCGTTTGGAGATTGGCTACGATGACACGATGGTCGTGAGCCTCAATTGGGTGGTGCGGGAATGCGCCGCCCACGAGCCTACAGCCCTGACGGATGAAGCTGCGCGGCAGCTCCGGGAGTATTTCGCCGGCACACGCAGAGTGTTTGACTTCCCCTGTGAGCGGCGCGGCACTGCCTTCCAACGGAAGGTGTGGCAAGCCCTCTGCCAGATTCCCTACGGCCAAACCCGTACCTACAAACAGATTGCCGAAATGGTGGGCAAACCCAGGGCCACCCGCGCCGTGGGCATGGCCAACCACCGCAACCCCCTGATGATTGTGGTACCCTGCCACCGGGTCGTGGGGGCGGACGGCAGTCTCACCGGTTACGCCGGCGGGCTCGCCATGAAGCAAGCGCTGCTGGAGTTGGAACACAGCCACCCTGCGCAGCAGGAAGACGAGGTATGAGCGGGCTTCTCCTCCCCAGCATGCCCCTGGATGGCATCGACGAACAACTGTTACTTCAACCCCGGCTGTGCCCTGGCCATGGCCGAACCCGAGGCTGCCGATGGTCTCCTCAACCTACTGCGCCGGTGGTACGGTAAGGTGCGACCCCACGACATCTGCTGCCACCACGACCCAAAGTTGCCCGCCGGTTCGGTCATTATCAACAGCTGTGCCGGCTGCGACCGGCGGTTCCGCAGCCTGTACCCGGGCATTGCGACCATCACCCTGTGGGAGGTACTGGACAGTATCGGCCAGCTCCCCCTGCCCAACCACGCGGGGCTAACGGTCTCGGTGCAGGACCCATGCTCCTTTCGCCCCAAGCCCCAGGTACACGCGGCGGTGAGTAGCCTCCTGCGCAAGATGAATGTGGAGATCGTGGAAGCACCCGCCAACGGCACCCGCTCCATCTGCTGCGGTGACAATTTCTACCCCACGCTCCCCGCCAACGCGTGATGGACCTGCAGCGAAAACGCGCCGCCCAGATGCCCTGCCAGGATGTGGTCGTCTACTGCGTGTCCTGCACCCAGTCCATGGCGACCGGCGGCAAGACGCCTCATCACCTGACAGACTTGGTGCTGTGCAAGGCCACGATGCCCCTACCACAGGGGTTGGAAGAATACCATGCTGCGCTGGGTCGGTACATCGAGGAACATTGAGGGAAGGGAAACGAGAAAAGCCACCAAGGGACTTCGCCCCCTTGAAACCCCAACATGGCTCCCATAGAGCGTGCGCAACCCTTGCAGCCGCGAGCGGGTTCATCCCGCCGTGGTACTCTGCTCCTCCGCCCGTGGCACATATTTTCTCCCCGCCGCGGCGGCGTCTCCCACGTAAAAACCCCGTATGACCAGGAATATAGCGAAGCCCCCTGGCGACCTGTGCACCAAGGGGCAAAACTTCATTCCTGCCGAGTTCTCCTGCTCGCGGCTGTCGCTGCGGGCGGCAACAGCGAATGCGAAGCGCAAAACAGCCAAGGGGGGTCCTTCCCTTGAAACCCCAACATGGCTCCCATAGGGCGTGTGCCAAACCCCGCAGTCGCGAGCGGGTTCACCCCGCCGCGGCAATCTACGTTACGCCCGTGGCACTCACTCCTCCCGCGTGAGCGACGTCTCTCCGTAGAAGCCCCGCACGACCAACGCAACCAAAAGCCCCGCGGCGGCGTATACGTCGCGGGGCAAATCACACTTCCTGACGAGCACTCCCCACTCGCGGCGGTCGCCACCGGCGGCCGACGCGAAAGCGGAGCGCAAGCGAAGCTACTTAAGTGTATCGAGTATCTTGGTGATGTTGGTCCAGAAGCCGGCCTCCAGCACATCCCGGTCAGCCAGCAGCGGGTATTCATCCACCAGTTGGCCATCCTTGTACACCCGTAGGATGCCGATTTGCTCGCCCTTCTCCACTGGGGCGTTCACCGGCTGGTAGATCTCTATGTTCTTGTCGACCTTGCCCTCCTCGCCCTTCTTGACAAGGGCGCTGACGCGCTCATTTGTCACAGCGTTCATGGTGGTGAGCTGGCCGCCCCACACCCGGATGCCGGACTGCACCACATCACCGGCGGCGTACAGCGCTACCGACTTATAGGTGGCAAACGCATAGTCGAAAAGCTTTGTGACGTAGGTGTTGCGCTCCTGGCTGGTATTGGCGCCCAGCACCACGGCCTGGAAGCGGGTATCTCCGCGCTTGGCACTGGAGCTCAGGCAATAGCCAGCCTCATCGGTGCTTCCGGTCTTGATGCCGTCGCACCCGTCGTAGAATCGTGTCAGCTTATTGGTGTTGCTCAGCTGTGTGATACGCCCATTGGCATGCTGCAGATCAAACATCCACACCTTGCTGTACTGGAAGAACAGGGGGTGTTTGATGAGCTGCCGCGACATGAGGGCAACGTCCCGGGCGGTGGTGTACTGCCCCTCTGCCGGCAGGCCTGTGCAGTTGACAAAATGGGTGTTGACCATGCCAAGCTCAGCGGCGCGCGCATTCATCGCTTCCACAAAAAGCGATTCCGACCCGCTGATGAGCTCCGCCATGGCAACCGACGAATCGTTGGCTGAGGCAACGATGATGGTCTTCAAAAGGTCGCCAGCCTTGTATTTGCCATTGGCATCCAACAGTGCCTGGGAACCGCCCATGCCGGCGGCGTTGCTGCTCACAACGATCTGGTCGTCCAGTGCGAACTTACCCTGGTCCAGCGCTTCAAAGGCCAAAAGCAGCGTCATGACTTTGGTGACACTGGCAACCGGCAGCTTTTCGTCGGCATTCTTTTCATAGAGCACTGTGCCGGTGTCGGCGTCCAAAAGCAGGGCGGCTTTGCAGTTGAAGTTGAAACTGTCGGCGGTGTTGGCGGGGGCTGTGGCGGCGGCCTGCTGCACCGTGCCCGCGCTGGCAGCGGGTGTGGCGGAAGCCGCGACACCGGTGGCGGCCGCAGCCTTAGCCGTGGCGGTGGGCGTGGCAGTAACCATTGGACTGGTAGTTGCTGTCCCCGGGGCGGCCAGGGCAACGCCCATCGGGATCAAAAGCACCAGCGCCGCAAGCAGCCCAACTGCGAATTTCTTAAACATGAAAAATCCCTCCCATGCGTTCCGGTGCTTCTAGTGTTACGCCATGGAAGGGATTTATTCACAAATGGGAGGATTCTTCCTTACCGTGTGGGTTGCGAATCCTTCACAACCCCATCATGAACTGGAAGATGATGTCATTGCTCTCGGGCAGTCCCTCGTGGCCGAAATCGGGGTAGATCACCATTTTCTTGGTGCTGGTGATGCGGTTATAGGCCGCAAATTGCGTGGACGGCGGGCAGATGTTGTCCATGAGGCCGGTGAACATCAGCACTTCGCCGCCGATGCGCTTCGCCAGGTGCTGCAGGTCGATGTACCCCAGCGTCATGAAGATTTCGTCCTCCCGCTTGTGCTGCGGGTCAAAGTGACGGAAATACTGGCGCAGCTCCTCATAGGCATGAACATCCAAGTCCATCTCCCACACGCGGCGGTAGTCACACAGGAACGGATAGACCGGCGCGGCTCGTTGGATGCCCGGTTCGAGGCTGGCGCAGGCCAGCGTGAGCGCCCCGCCCTGAGAACCACCGGTGGCCCCCACGCGGCTGGCGTCCACCTCCGGCATGGCCATGACGATGCGGGCCATCTGCGCCGTATCCAGGAAGATGTCTCGGAACAGAAGTTTATCGGGGCCGTCGTCCAGCCCGCGGATGATGTGGCCGTGCAGGGTGTTGCCGTGCACACCACCCACATCTTCCGACTTTCCGCCCTGGCCACGGACGTCCATAGCTGCCACGCTGTAACCGGCGGCCACATAGCCCAGCTTGTCCATCCAGTCGCCACAATCACCGGAGTAACCGTGGAACATACAGACCGCAGGGTGGGGCTCGGTGGCATTGCGGGGCCGCAGGTACTTGGCGTGCACCCGAGCTCCATTCACGCCGGAAAAATACAGGTCAAAGCACTCGGCATAAGCGGTCTGGAACTCGGCAGGGATGAGCTCGACCTGAGGGTCCAGCGCGTGCATCTCAGCGATGGCACGGTCCCAGAAGGCATCCATATCGGGCGGGCAGGGGCTGATGCCGGTGTAGGTTTTCAGTTGCTCCAGTGGCATGTCAATGAGGGGCATGGGGGTTCCTCCTGATTCGGGTTGATTTTGTTGTATTCGGGTATTCGGCACTCCGACCGCTTTCCCTGCCAAAAAAGCAGAAACGGCAGGAAGTACCCGATTGGCGGCGAAACATGGAGCGAGGTGATATGAATGATAAGACCGCAGATCGTAGCCCACCGCGGGGCCAGCGCCGACGCGCCCGAGAACACAATGCCGGCCTTCCGGCTGGCCGTTGAAGTAGGAGCCGACGGCATTGAGACCGATGCCCACCTGACAAGCGACGGGCATATTGTGCTCATCCACGATGAAAACACGCTTCGCACCACTGGCTTTGACGGCGAGGTGGGCGACCTGACGCTAGCCGAGCTGCGGAAGCTGGACGCCGGCAGCTGGTTTGGCTCTGCCTTTGCGGGTACGCCGATCCCCGAGCTGTGGGAGCTCCTGGAACTGCTGCAACCCACAAAACTCACGCTCAACATCGAGCTCAAAAATGGTTACCGCAACTACCCGGGGCTGGAGGCTGCCGTTCTGGGTGAGGTCGCCCGTTATGGCATGGCAGACCAGGTGTACTACTCCAGTTTTAACCACCGGTCACTGGCCATTGTGACATCTCTGCAGCCCGCCGCCCAGACGGCTCTGCTGTATGGAGAGATTTACTACGACGTGGGCTTCTACGCCCAGCGGGTCGGCGCGACGGCCCTGCACCCCTACTGGCGCGCGGTGGACCAAGCGGCGATGGCCGACGCCAAGTCTGCCGGCCTTGTGGTGCGGCCCTGGACGGTGGACGACCCCGAAACAGCCCACGCGCTGGCGGCCCTGGGGGTGGATGCGCTCATCACCAACTGCCCGGCGGAACTGCTGGCATCCTTCGGCTGATTTACTCCACAAATACGGCGGCGTACCAGTTCTGCTCCTGGGTATCGTCAGCCAGCGTGTCAATGGGCAGACCAAAATGCCGTGCAGTGGCAAACACATCGATGCCCACGCTGTGGAAAGCGGGCCGGGCCTGTTTGACGTTACGGCAGGGCTGGTCAGCAAGGCCGGCGCACTCCTTGCACAGGGCGCAGTCGCTCATGGAGAAGGCGAAGTAATAGCCATCCACGAACGCCTTGCTCTCCAGCGCAAAGCTCACCTTCTGGGTGGTACGCTTGTCGTGGGCGTGCACAATGACGCCCCAGCGATACCGCCGGAGTACTCGTTCGTATTCCTCCATGGAGAGGCTGCCCGGCCGGGAGGGACAGGTGTGCCCCTTGCCCCAATCACTGCAGCCAAACATGCATTTCAATATGGTGCGCGGGTCAAAGACGATGTCGCCGATGTCAAAGGCAACGGCGTTGACCGCACCCAACTCTTTGGCGCGGGCGATGAGCTCCGCGCCATATTCTTTTCCCATGTTACTCCATCCCCTTTTGCAGATCGAGTTGCAGAATGACGACCGAGAGCGGCTGGCCAAACTTCTCCCCAATGTGGACGAGGCGGCCATTCTCGTAGAAGCCCAGCTTTTGGTGCAGGCGGATGCTGGTCTCGTTGTCGTCGGTAATCCACGCGCTGATGGCCCAGAGGCCCGCTGCCCGCCCGTCGGCGATGAGCCGCTCCATCAGGAGCCGCCCCAACCCCCTGCCCCGGCAGTCCGGCCGGACGTAGAGGGTGTTCTCAGCCACCGGCCAGTAGCCATCCTTGGGCCGCATGGGCGAGAGGGACCCGAAGGCCACAACCTCGCCCTCCTCCTCTACCACATAGACGGGGTAACGCGGCCCGCCATGGCCAGCAAACCACGCCTCGGCCTCAGCCATGGGCCGTTCGCTCCAGCTCCAGTTGACGGTCGTCTCCCGGATGTAGTGGTTCACAATGTCGTTGATGGCGGTGAGATCGGCGCGGGTGGCCGGGCGCAGCGTGGCCATCACCGCCCACCCCGGGGCAGGAAACCCACCTTGCGCTGCACCTTGGCGAGCGTGCGGTTGGCGACGCGGTTGGCGCGGTCAGCGGCGTCGGCCAGCACGCCCTCCAGATAGGCGCGGTCGGCAATGAGGGCGGCATACTTCTCTCGAACGGGGCGCAGGCCCTCCACGATGGAGTCGGCCACCTCAGCCTTGAAGTCGCCATACCCCTTGCCCTCAAAGTGCCGTTCGGCGGCGGGCAGGTCCATGCCAGTCATCGCCGCGAAGATCGTCAGCAGGTTGCTGACGCCGGGCTTGTTGTCCGGGTCGAAGCGAACCTCGTTGCCCGAGTCAGTCACCGCGCGCTTGAGCTTCCGCACGATCGCCTCCGGCGTATCGAGGATGGCAATGAAGGCGTTCTCGTCTTCATCGGATTTGCTCATTTTGGACAGCGGGTCCTGCAGGCTGCGAATGCGCGCGCCGACCTTGCCATAATAGGCCTCCGGCACCACAAAGGTGGGTGAATAGGCGTTGTTGAAGCGGATGGCCACGTCCCTCGTCAATTCCAGATGCTGGCGCTGGTCCTCCCCAATGGGCACCAGATCGGTCTGGTAGAGAAGGATGTCCGCGGCCATCAGCACCGGGTAGGTGAAGAGCCCGGCGTTGATGTTCTCCTCATGCTTCTTGGACTTGTCCTTGAACTGCGTCATGCGTGAAAGCTCGCCCATGTAGGTGTAGCAGTTGAGGATCCACGCCAGCTCGCTGTGGGCCGGCACGTGGGACTGCACGAAGAGCGTGTTCTTCTGCGGGTCCAGCCCCACGGCCAGGTAGAGGGCTGCCAGCTCCAGCGTGCGCCGCCTGAGGGCCGCCGCCTCCTGCCGCACGGTGATGGCGTGCAGATCCACCACGCAGTAGAAGCAGTCGTACTCGTCCTGCAGGGTGACGAAGTTTTTCATTGCGCCGATGTAGTTGCCAATGGTCAGGTTGCCCGAGGGCTGAATGCCGCTGAATATGACCTTCTTGCGCGGTGCTTGCTCTGCCATGTGTCGCTCCTCCTCCAAATAAAAAAAGCCTGTCCGAAAAGGACAGGCTGTTGCCTGCGGTACCACCTTTGTTGGCGCAATGCGCCCCCTTGGCGCGGGAAACCCCGCTTGCCGGGTAACGGCCGGCCGCCGTCCAGCCTACCAGCGTTTGCCTTCAGCCTGCCCTCCGGGGTCCATTCGCCGGCGCCATCGCCGCCGGGCTCCCACCGTCCCCGGCTCTCTGCGGGCTGCGCTGCCGCTTACTCGTCCCCATCATCGGTTTGTGGTCATTATACCGCACGCCAGTCGGGCCGTCAATCGCCCGAATGGGCAATGCCAGGAGAGTCGACGGAGCATAGCGCTACCATTTTAACGCTATATCCATGCAACGAAGTCCAAGTATTCTACAAATTGTGCTATACTGTGGCGGATTGGACAGAACCCGTCATTGAGAAAGGATATTACTGTGAGAATCGCTGCCGACCTGCACACGCACACCCTGGTGAGCGGCCACGCCTACTCCACCATTGAGGAGAACTGCCGCGCCGCTGCCGCCATAGGGCTCGATGGCCTGGCCATCACCGATCATGGGCCGAACATGCCCACCGCCTTGCCCGCCTGGTATTTCAACAACATGGTGGTGCTCCCCGATGTCATCCACGGTGTGCGCGTCTTCCGCGGGATGGAGGCCAACATCCTGGACGATACGGGAGCAATCGATGGCGATTGGCGCATGACCCGGAACCTTGATCTGATTGTGGCAAGCTGCCACACCGTCTGCATCAAAGGGCCGGACGCCGATTACTACACCACGGCATGCGTGCGTGCCATGGACGACGAGCGCATTTCCATCATCGGCCACCCCGATGACGGGCGCATGCCCATGGTGTACCCGCAGCTTGTGAAAGCCGCCGCAGACACCGGGACGCTGCTGGAACTGAACAACCACTCGTTGTCTGACAAGAAACCCCGCGAAGGCGCACAGCAAAACTGCCGTGAGCTCCTGAAGGAGTGCCGCCGGCAGGGTGTGATGATCGTTGTCAACACCGATGCCCACTTCTCAGCCAGTGTCGGCCATTTTGAGTACGCCCTCGCTCTCGTTGAGGAGATGAATTTTCCGGAGGAACTCATCGCTAACACGTCGCTCGAAAAGTTCATGGCCTGTCTGGCGGTCAAACGAAAGAAATAGCAAGACATACAAAACGGCGGCAGGACACCCTGCCGCCGTTTTTCGTTGGGCTCTCCATCGTTCTGCGGCTCACCGCCATCACAGACGCAACGTCCTTTGGCAACGGGGGCACGCAAGCTCCCGTTTCCGGTGAACGATGACGACCCAGACATCAATCAGAACGAGCAGCAACCATAAAAGAATCTCAAAACCCCAAACGCAAAATACCGTCTCACGACAATCAGGTACAACACGACAAATGCCGTCAGAACGAATACCGCCACCGGCAGACGCTCCCGGACGATGGCCATGGACCCTGTATAGCCGCATTCACAGCAATGTGAGTTTGTGGCTTTTTGGTATCTTCCCGTGGCAACGGACTCTGAGGCCACACGCCGTTCCTTTTCTTTCTCAATGTCGGCGGCAATCCGTTCCATGTCCCCTTGTGCTCGCTCTTTGAGTTCCTCAACGGCACAATCGAGGGCGTCTGACGAGTAATCCTGATACTCTTGCTGAACCATTTTCAAGAGCTCCAAGGTCGGCAAATTGCGGATGATCCTCTCCATGTCAATATGCAAGGCCTCCCCTCTTTCATCGAACGGTTGCCCATCGATGGAACTGCCCCGTTGCCTCGTCAGCTCACTCCGGTGCGGCGGCCAGCCTGGCCACGGCATCGGCCAGCGTGGGCTGGAAAAACACATGCTTGCCGCGGTTACACTCCTCGATAAAATCGCGCAGGGGTTTGCTGGTGTACCCTGAGAAGTCCCCATAGAGGGCGAGCTTCACGCGGTAATTGACAAACTTCTGCAGCATCTCCCCCGCCAGACCCGTACGCAGGGTGAAGAATTCTTCAATAACTGCTTCCTTATTGAGGGCGATGCGGCTGCAACCGGTTTCGTATTGCAACGTCATCATGAAGTCCAGCGCTGATTGGGCGTCGCGCAGAACGACCTCATCGCTGTGTACGGTGGCGATGGCCACACCATTTTGTTCCTCGCGGTCAATGGTCATGCGTCGTCCTCCTGTTGGGTCCAGCTGTTGCGGGGTTGACATGGAGCGGTTTGGACGGGTTCTCATCCTTCGTATCCCTTATTGTGTTGACATTGGCTGCCAGCTAAACTACTTTGTCAGCCGCACACGTACCACACCGCACCGGGGCGTCGCCCAGAAGCTAGCCCAGGATGCCTCGTCACCGTTGCGCTCCCGCACAGCATGGAACACCCCATCCTCATCGAGCGTCCCCTCCTCCACCGTGAGATAATCCGGCGGGACAAAACCGAAGGGATTGTAGAAGCTGATCATCCACTCCGGGCTCTTGCGGGGCACCAAATACAGGCGGAAGTTGCCGGCGAGGTAGAACTCCTCAGGCGATGCCTCCACAATGAGGCCGTACTGGGGCTTGCCCTCAGTGATGGCGGGCTCACGGGTGTGCCGATGGTCATAATGAAGACCGGTGTTGGCAAAGTCCGCCAGGCCAATGAACTTTTCAAACAGGAAGCGCTGGCTGGCCTGGCCGCTTTCCTGCACCACGGAGTGCACACGGCCCGTGCCATGGAACTTGACCAGCAGCGGCAGTAAGGCCCTGACGCAGGAGAAGCTCTCCGCAAAGAGGCTTGCCTCCGGTCGGATGGCACTCCCATCGGGCGTCAGCACTGAGTCAGCAGCGAAGAAACAGAAGCCATGCGCTTCATAGTCTGCAATGGCACGCAGCATGTTGAGGGCGTTGGAGTCCGACGGACCGGACTCGAGCACAAAAAGCGGGTTGTCTGCACGGTGGTAAATCTCACACGCCGCGCGGTAATCGCCGGGGTTGGTGAGATAAATATCCGGCGCGATGAAGTCAAGATGGGTGATGGCAGCCTTCCAGACATCCATCACCCGACCCACGGCGCCGCCGGCGGGGTACAGGCCGGGCAGTTGCCAGCCCTGCTCCCCCAGCCACACATTGGCATAGTGGGGCACGGGGAAGAGGGCCTTGCCCGCCCCAGCGATCTCGTCAATGTAGCGGGCAATGGACCACGCCTGCTCAAACTCCGGGCCATGCTCGCCAAAGCACTTGAGCCAGCTGCCGCCGCGAGGCGCATCACAATCCTGCCAAGCCTGCCAGGCCGGGCCGCGGCCACGGGCTTTGAGGAACGCCAGCAGCTCCGCCGGCACAGGGGCCTTGCAGGCCGCCAGGGCCTCGGGGCCGTAGTCCCGGTCGCTGCCCAGGATACCCGGCTCGTTTTCCACCTGCATGGCGATGACCGTGTCCTCGGCACCAGCCGCTTTCAAATAGGCCGCCAGTGCGGTAAAAGCCGCCATATCGGCCTCCAGCGAGGCGCGGCAGTGGCTGGAAAGCACCTGCATGTCGGTGCCATCCACCCGGCGCACACGGCGGAACCGCGCGCGGTCGGCCTTTACCCACTCGGGCGCGTAGCGCATCTCTCCATTCTTCCAGGTGGCAAACCACAGAATGACAAGCTTCAACCCCGCTGCTCGGCAGGCCGGCAGCAGTTCATCCACCGACTGGAAGCAGAACTGCCCCTCCCGAGGCTCCACCTGCCCCCAGTAGACCGGCGCTTCCAGCGTGTTGCCGCCCAACGCCTGCACGCCCGCAATGGCGCTGGCAATCTCCGCCGCATTGTAGGCGCTGGAGTTGTTGGCCTGCCCGCCCAGCGGGTAAAATGGCTTACCATCAACTTGAAAAAACATGGTACTGCACTCCTCTCGTTTGGATACTTATACCGGACGGCGCAACAGGGGCCGCAACCGCCGGGCCAACAGGGCTGCCGCCACGCACTTCACAGCATCCAGCGGCAGGAAGATGAGAAACCCTGAGTAGAGGGCCGTGCCCACCGACATGGCCTTACCCAGATACAAGTTCATGATGAGATAGAGGTAGGATACGCCAACCATATAGATGACCAGAAGCCCAGCAAAGACAGCCGCCAACAGGCGCGGCAGACTGGCCTGCGCCTCCTGTCCGGCAATGAGCCCGCAGACAAAGGCACCGGTCACCATGCCAATGAGATACCCGAAGGACGGCGTGGTAACATACCCAATGCCACCGGCTGCGCCCCCGGCAAACACCGGCAAGCCAATAAGCCCGATGGCCACATACAGCGCCTGAGACAGCGCCCCCATGCGCGGCCCAAGCAATGCGCCTGCCAGCAAGGTAAAGAAGATTTGCAGGGTGAAGGGAACCAAGGGCGTGGGGAAACGCAAAAAAGCCCCGGCCACCGTAAGTGCGGCGAACAGGGCGACCAGAACAAGCGTACGAGCCTTCACGGGTACCTCCAACGGGTGTATTTGAGGAACGATTCCACATTATGGTACCATGGCGCCAGGGCCGACGCAAGAACAACCGTTTCGAAGGTTACTGTTTCCCCAATGTACTCTCCCGCACCATCAGTTCCATGGGGAACATGATCTCCACCACCTGGCCGGGTTCAGGGTGGTTGAGCACAATGTCCATGATACGCTCTGCGTATCCATTGAAGTTGGCGCCGACTGTGGTGATGCCCGGGTAGGAGCTAGCGGTGATCTGCACACCGTCGTAGCCGGTCAGCGCCATGTCTTCGGGCACGCGTACGCCCCGCCGCTGCAATGTGGAGAGAGCCCCCACCGCCACCACGTCGTTGAAGGCCATGACGGCCGTGGGCTTCTGTGGCAGGGCAAGCATCTTCTCCATGCATTGACTGCCGGAAGCCAGCAGGAACCCGCCCTCGATGATGAGCCACTCGTCCCGTACGCGCAGGTGGTACTCCTCAGCCGCCTCCAACAGGTGCTGACGGCGAAGGGCGATGGGGCGGTTGGTACCCGTGCCGCCCACCATGCCGATGTCGTGGTGCCCCAACCCCGCCAGGTGACTCACCAGCGTGAACACGCCCTGCCGCTCGTCGTTGACGATCTGGATGCACTTGGCACCGGGCATGACCGAACAGGTGACCAGCGGTACGATGCGGTTGACACGCTCAATTTCCGCCACATACTTCTTGGGCAGGCCCACCGTATCGATGCGCCCGCCAGTGAAGACGATGAGCTCAACCTCCTTTTCCAGCAACACCTCCAGGATTTCGCTCTCCCGGGTAAAGTCAGAGTTGGAGTTACAAAGGATGACCGTATAACCATGCTGGGCTGCGAGCAGCTCCAACGCCAGGAACATGGTGGAAAAGTAGTGGTTGGTGATGTCCGGCACCACAAAGCCGATGCTCTTGGAGCGCCGGGCCTTCAGGCTCCGCGCCACCGAGCTCGGACGGAAGTTGTACTTCTGCAACACCTCGGTGACCTTTTCCTTGGTCTTTTCATGCACCGGCACGTTGCCGGTCAGCACCCGCGACACCGTCGCCGCCGAGACGCCCGCCTCCTTGGCAATGTCATACACGGTGATTTTACTCTTGGCCATGTTTCTCCCCGCTCGCTGTAATCGATTACATCCAGTATACATGCATCGACAGTTTTTGTAAACGAACGTTGGACACAAACACATCCTGCTGACCATCGAATTAACAAGCAATTTGCTAGAATTTTAACACGCCATCGTATGCCACCGAAGTGAAGCGGAAACGCTTACCACGGCGGGGCGGGGACACGCTGCCCTGACCTTGCCCCCGGAAACGTTTGCTGCCTCCCCCACCAGCGCAAGGGGATACGTTCAGGAGTGAAGCGCCATCACCTGCAGCTTCTTTCTGTTGACGCAAGGAATCCTCTTTTGGCTACTTTTGCAGATGACAAACGGCATGTCCCGTTGTATAATATTACGTTGCGCCAGATGGCGTATAAGTTTGAACCATTTTAAGGGGGAAACCTGTTTTGATACGACAAGACATCCGCAACGTGGCCATCATCGCCCACGTTGATCACGGTAAGACAACACTCGTCGATGAGATGCTCAAGCAGGGCGGCGCGTTTCGTGAAAACCAGGTGGTGCAGGAGCGCGTGATGGACAACAACGACCTGGAACGGGAGCGCGGCATCACCATTCTTGCCAAGAATACCTCCATTCACTACAACGGCATTAAGATCAACATTGTCGATACCCCTGGCCACGCCGACTTCGGCGGCGAGGTGGAGCGCGTGCTCAAGATGGTCAACGGCGTACTACTGCTGGTGGACGCTTTTGAAGGCCCCATGCCCCAGACCCGCTTCGTGCTGCAGAAAGCGCTGGAGCTCAACCATCGGGTCATTATCGTCGTCAACAAGATTGACCGCGAGGACGCACGCCTCAATGAGGTGGGCGACGAAGTGTTGGAGCTGCTGCTGGAGCTTGATGCCACAGCCGAACAACTGGACAGCCCCATCCTCTAC
>JAEYRA010000124.1 GCA_023409755.1 Bacillota bacterium | reverse complement strand
AGCATCAGAATTTGACCGGTCCATTTTGAGGCAGGCGGACAAACTAGATTGAAAATCAAACGAGGAGGTGACGGGAAAAGCGCGCAGACAAAAAATAGCGGAGGTGGGAGCATGCAGTGGAAAAAGGGCGCGTTGACGCTGGTGGCCGTGGGTCTGTTGGCAGCGCCGTCGACGGCATTTGCCGCCGGCAACGTATCCAATATTGAACAGAAATGGATCGACTTCCACAAGGCGCTGACTGACCGGATGGTGCAGGACGGGAAACTGACCCGTGCCGAGGCCGACGATCGGGTGGCGAAACTCACCGAAGAAGCCCAGAAGAGCACCGATGACGTGGTGTATGAGCGCTTTGCCAACCGGGCCAAACCCATGAGGGACGGCGCCAATGACCGTGAGAAGCGGTTGATGAAAGAATATGCAGCCCTGACCGGCCGCACCACCGAAGAGGTGCGCCAGGCCTGCGAGAAGGCCCACATGACTGTGTGGGAGTTGGCCGCCAGTGAAGGCAAGCTCGACAACCTGAAGTTGGAGGCCACCGAACGCATGAAGGAGCATCTGCAATCCAAGGTGAAGGATGGAAAGCTGACCCAGCAGGAGGCTGACCAACGCCTTGCAGAGCTCCAGGAGAAGCTGGAGAAGCATCTGTAACGAAAACCAGGGATCAGGCAATAACGGCCTGGGGCAATGCCCAGGCCGTTATTGCCGTCATCACTCTTCATTCCAGGGCGGGGTAGGTGTCCCGCAGCACCTGGGCAGAGTGGCGAAGCCCGGCCAGTTCCTCCTGAGACACCTTGAGATCAAGCACTTTGCCTACCCCGCCGCTGCCCACGATGGCCGGCACACCCACGCAGACATCCCGCAGCCCATACTGCCCCTGCAGCAGGCAAGAGACTGTCAGGATGGACCGCTCGTCCCGCACGATGGCCTCGGCGATACGCCGGACTGCCAAAGCTACGGCGTAGTAGGTTGCACCTTTGCCCTCAATGATGCGGTAAGCGCTCGTCCTGGTCTCCTCAAACACTTCCCGCAGGCAGGCGAGATCGTCACATTGTCCGCAGTCGGCGCAGAAGTCTTTTAGATCGACTCCGCCCACATTGGCCGTGGACCACAAGGGCAGCTCGCTGTCGCCGTGTTCGCCGATGATGTAGGCGTGGATGTTACGGCTGTCCACGCCAAACCGCTCCCCCAGCAGAAATTTGAGCCGGGCTGTATCGAGTACCGTGCCCGAACCCAGCACCCGCTCAGGCGGGAACCCCGAATAGTTCAATGTGGCCCAGGTTAGCACATCCACGGGGTTGGTCACCACCAGCAGAATACAGTCTCGGTTGCGGCGTACGATCTCTGCCACCACACTGCGGAACACCTCCGCGTTCTTGTGCAGCAGGTCAAGCCGTGTCTCACCGGGTTGCTGGTTGGCTCCGGCAGCCAGGATCACGAGTGCCGCATCGGCCAGGTCGTCGTATTCCCCGGCATACAGCTTCGCCGGTTGGGTGAAGGAAATACCGTGGTTGAGATCCATGGCCTCGCCTTCAGCCTTTTTCCGATTGACGTCAATGAGTACAATCTCAGAAAACAGCCCGCCCTGCAGCAGGGCAAAAGCCGATGTGGACCCCACGAACCCGGCCCCAACGATCGCACACTTGCGGATGTTCAGCATTGTAAGCTCTCCTTTGTGTTTCAACACCTTTCTAGTATGTCCGACCCATGGTAACCCACGCCATCACAACCGATGGAAGGGATTGTAAAATGCGCTGTAACAGGGCATACTGTTTCAAAAGGAGGGTGAAATCATGAAGGCATCGATTGACAGAGATGGTTGCATTGGTTGCGGGCTGTGCCCCGACACCTGCCCCGAGGTGTTCGCCATGGCGGATGACGGCAAGGCCGAGGTAATTGTGGACGAAGTTCCAAACGACGCCCTGGACAGCGCCCAGGAAGCCGCCGAAGGCTGCCCGGTCAGCGTCATCACCGTGGGGTAAACGAATTTCGTGGCTGTCGCCATGGCAACGGTCACGATTCAGTTTGTCTTGCTTTGCACAATCGGCCACCGCACATGCGCTGGCCGATTTCTTTTGTACATTCATGGTAGACAGAAACAGGCAATCTGGCCGTTGGCATCTTTGCGCCAGTGGCTTCATGCCACCCAAAGATCCGTCTGTCGGTTAGAGTGTAGAAGAGCCCGGCACTCTGCCGGGCTCTTCGCTTCTCATGCTCTCAACAGGCCGCTCAGTACGCCCATTGCTTTGTCGTATTCGTTGGGGTATTCCCCGAAGGAACCGTCACTCAAAAGGAAGAACCCCATCTTCTTGTAGATGCCGATGGCATGGTAGCTCCAGGTCTGGGTGTGCAGGTAGACGGAGTTGTCCCCCTCCATGCAGACCATACGCTTCATGGCCTTGCTGACCATGGCCTTGCCCAACCCATGCCCGTGGTATTCGGGCCGCACCGCCACCCACTCCAGCGAGGGGCTGCGTTGGGAGAAAGAATTGCGCCACCAACAAGTGGCTGTGCCTACGGCCCGGCCGTCGGTGGTGCGGATGAACTGGATGCGCCGTTCTAACTGATCCCGGTGGGGCAGGTAATCCTCGCGGAAGCGCTCCAAGGCGTCGTCCGCGTTGTCAAACTCCCCGACGGAGACCAGAATGTCTGCCCAGTCCTTTTCATCCCCTTCGGCAAAGTCGGTAAAGAGAAAGCCATCGGGCAGGTCGAAACGGGGGATGGGTGTACCGGTGGTACGCTTCATGATGATGTGATGGTAGGGTAGGCTTTTATCCAACATGATGCAATCACTCCTGTGCAAGCCGCTTTTAACCCCAATGGAGCCAGCGGTATATTTCATACGGAGGCGTGTACTTTGGCATAGTATCCTACCGCATGAGAATATTTGAATTCTTTTATATTATAACAACAGCTTTTTCCATCCGGCAATGGCCAATTCACCTAGATTTCTGTTCGTCTATACATTGGAACGTTTCAGTTTTAGGTACTACAATCGGTTGCTTTTAAGCGGTCTGTTGCTTAAGAGCCTGACCGCCGAAGAATGATCAAGTGGAAGCTTGGATTATAGGTTTCTGTGGGAAGAAAAAGCGCCTGCCGGTGCGGCAGGCGCGGGGTAGATTATGCTTGGCGTTAGGTTTTTCGGGAGGTCTTAGTTCCGCACTTGGGGCAGGTGATCAGGATCTTCCCCTTGCCGCGGGGCACCCGCAGGCTCTGCTTGCACTGGGGACACCGCAGGTACTTGTAGTTGCGATGGTTGCGGAACGTTGTCCGCCCCCGCAGGAACCATTGATAAAGGGGGCTGATGGTCTTCATAAAGCGGTAGTTCTCCATCTGCCTTCGGCTGACATTGCGGGAGAAGACGCGCAGGAAGGCCAGCACCAGCGGCAGAAGGCTAACGTAGAGCAGCAGCCCCAACACTGGAATCTGCGAGAGCAAGAGCAGGAACATGGAGACCAATAACAACGCGAAGGAAAGCTGGTCGTAGCCATATCTCCCCCGCATAAAGTTTTGGAATCGGTTCATCAACATTCTCCTTTCCGGGCTTGGCGTGCGTTCCTGTCAGCTGACTTTGCCTCTGCGGGCACGGGTAATGGCCTTGGCGATCTCCAGCACCGGAAGTGGCACCAGAATGAGCAGCAACGCCCACAGATAATAGAGCGCGGGCAGCTGCGTCAGGCCAAACGCCAGCGCCACCGGCGGCACGAAGGTTACCAACACAACCACCAACGTCGAAATGGCGGTTGCCTGGCAGAGCTTCCGGTTGGTGAACCATCCGATGGTAAAGAGCGAACGCTCAGAGCGCATGTTGTAGGAGTGCACCACCTGGGTGAGTGCCAGCACCAGGAACGCCATGGTACGCCCGGCGTTCAATGCGGCATCCCCGCCAGCCGAACCGCCCTGGCCCATCCAGCCCACCAGGAACCCGATGAGCGTCAGCACGGCAAACATCGTGCCCTGAAAAATCACCCGCAGGCCAAGGCCGCCGGCGAAGATGCCCTCTCCTTTGGGCTTGGGCTTCCGGCTCATCACATCGGTCTCCACCGCCTCCATGCCCAGCGCAATGGCCGGTAGGCTGTCGGTGACAAGGTTGATGAGCAGCAGCTGCATGGAGAGGAGCGGCGACTGCCGCCACACCAGCATAGCGAAGAACACCGTGAGCACCTCGCCGATGTTGGTGCCCAGCAGGAAGCCCACGACCTTGCGGATGTTGTCGTAGATGCCGCGGCCTTCGCGCACGGCTTCCACAATGGTGGCGAAGTTGTCGTCGGTCAGCGTCATGTCGGCGGCACCTTTGGCCACGTCGGTACCGGTGATGCCCATGGCGCAGCCAATGTCGGCGGCCTTCAGTGCCGGTGCGTCGTTGACGCCGTCACCGGTCATGGCCACCACCTTGCCGGGGGCCGGCCAGCCCCGCACGATGCGAATCTTATCGGCGGGGGAGACACGTGCGTAGACTGAGATGCTTCCCACGCGCTCGCCAAGCTGGGCTTCGTCCATTTCTTGCAGCTGGGCTCCGGTTACGGCTTCATCGCCCTCCTGCAGGATGCCAAGATCGCGGGCGATGGCCGAGGCGGTCAACACGTGGTCACCGGTGATCATGACCGGGCGAATGCCGGCCTGCCGGCAGAGGGCCACCGCATCGCGTGCCTCAGGCCGGGGCGGGTCAATCATACCGACCAACCCCAGGAAGGTCAGCCCCTGCTCCAGCTCATCGCTGGTGGGCTGGGTGGGCACGTCATCCAGCACGCGGCTGGCCACAGCCAGCACCCGCAGGGCCTGGGCGCCCCATTCTTCGGCCACCTGGCGGCCACGCTCCACATCGCCCGCCACGCAGCGACGGCACAGTACGTCCACCGCGCCCTTGGTGATGGCGATGATCTTCCCGTCCATACGGTGTACCGTTGTCATCAGCTTCCGGTCGGAGTCAAAGGGAAGCTCGGCCAGGCGGGGGAATTCACGTTCCAGGTCGTCCTTGGGCATGCCACCCCGATGGGCGGCCAGCACGATGGCCGTCTCGGTGGGGTCGCCGATGTGTTTTTCCTTCCCGTCCTCAAAGACAACCCGCCCGTCGCAGCACAGCGCCGCCCCCCGCAGCAGTGTGCGGAAGCCTTCGCCGTTGGCTTGTTCGGGGGTCGCCGACGCATCGTTGGCAGCGTCGTAAAGGTTTGTGAGCGTCATGCGGTTTTGGGTGAGTGTGCCCGTCTTATCAGAGCAGACAACGGAGGCGCTGCCCAGCGTCTCCACCGCCGGCAGGCGCCGGATGATGGCATTGCGCCGCACCATCCGCTGCACGCCGATGGCCAGTACAATCGTCACGATGGCAGGCAGACCCTCGGGGATGGCTGATACCGCCAGCGAGACCGAGGTCATGAAGATCTCCATCACGGGGATGCCGTCGATGAGGCCGATGACGAAAATGACCGCGCAGGCCGCCAGCGCCACGATGCCCAGAATCTTCCCCAGAGAGGCCAGCTTCTGCTGCAGCGGGGTCTGCCCCTCGTCTGCCGATGCCAGCAGGTCGGCAATCTTACCCATTTCAGTGTTCATGCCGGTGCCTGTCACCACGGCCCGTCCCCGGCCATAGGATACCCCGCAGCCGGAGTAGACCATGTTGCGCCGGTCGCCCAACGGGGCGTCGGCGTCGATCGAAGCGTTGGCGTCCTTCTCCGCGGGCAGCGATTCACCGGTCAAAGCCGACTCTTCGCACTGCAGGCTTGCCGAGGCGATGAGCCGCCCGTCGGCCGGCACGAAGTCGCCGGCGTCCAGCAGCACCACGTCGCCGGGCACCAACTTGGCCGCTTCAATCACGGTGGCTTGCCCGTCGCGCAGCACGCGGGCCTGGGGGGCGGAAAGGGTCTTGAGCGCTTCCAGTGCTCGTTCGGCACGGCTTTCCTGCGCTACGCCGAGGATGGCGTTGAGCACCACGATGATGAGGATCAGAATGGGTTCAAAAAAACCCTCATGCTCGGTGAGGGAGACGACGAAGGACACGAGGGAGGCCGCGATCAGGATGAGAATCATCGTGTCCTTAAATTGGGCGAAGAAACGCTGCAGGATCGTTTGTTTCTTCTTTTCCTGCAGGAGGTTTTCGCCATGCTGAGCAAGACGTCGGCCGGCCTCCTCACTGGAGAGGCCCCGGTCGGGGTCGGCGTTCAGGGTCTTGAGTACGGCAGTCAAATCATCAGAGAATGGGTTCAATGGAATCCTCCCTTCTAAAATGTCTTCTATGGATTCCTCAACCACCCATGAGGTGTTCGATGAGGATCTTGACGCCAATGAGCACCAGCACCGCGCCGCCCACGATCTCCGCCAGCTTCCGGTACCGTACGCCGAATCGGTTGCCGACCGCCACGCCAGCAAAGCTCAGCACAAAGGTCGTGACGCCGATGGTGACAATGGAAGAGGCGATGGGTGCCTCCAGGAAGGCCAGTGAAACGCCGACCGCCAGTGCGTCGATGCTGGTGGCCACGGCTAACCCCAACAGCTCTTTCAGGTTCAGGCTGTCGTTGCAGGTGGCGCAGTCGTTGTCGTTGTCAAAGGCCTCCCACAGCATCTTACCGCCGATGACGGCAAGCAGCACGAAGGCAATCCAATGGTCAAAGGTCTTGATGTATTGGGCGAATTGGTTGCCAAGGAACCAGCCGATCAAGGGCATCAGTGCCTGAAACCCGCCGAAAAACACGGCGATGATGCCCGCGTGTCGCAGGTTCAGCCGCCGCATACCCAACCCTTTGCACAACGCCGCGGCGAAGGCGTCCATGGAAAGTCCGATTGCGATCAACAACAGTTGTGCGAAGTTCATACCAACATCCTTTGCAAGTAGGTAATGTTGAGGGGAGCGAAGCTATTCCGCTCTCCTCAACTGTCCCCATAATCTGGTGGACGTACCTCATTAGTTTACCCGACCTTGTTAAAAAAGTCCATTGCAGCGCACGGGCGGCGTGCCGGTGTGCCTGTGCAGGCACATTGCGTCGTGATGGGTGGGCCACGCCCTGTCGCGTCAGTATCGGTCAGCACGATGGAAGACTCCGATTCCCTTCTATCTGCAGGGATTTGATTTTTAAATTGCATGAGGCAGGGTATTAATCATTCCGTTCCGCTGACATTTTACTGTTTTTTGATGTTTCAACTTCCGCTTCTTTCAAAACTTCTTGACACTGCAATAAGCTTATGATATTTTTCATATATTCAATTGGTGAAGCAACGGCGGTTCACTA
>JAEYRA010000057.1 GCA_023409755.1 Bacillota bacterium | reverse complement strand
GTGGGCACGCACCCGCGCGGGGTCTATCACCTCACGCAGGCGCAGGGCCGCCTGTTCGGTTGCGGTCATGTTCTGCTCCATGTCAATCATCACTCCATCATACCACATTGTGCCGCCTTTGTCGCGTGGCCCCAAAGGCGAGGGGGAAGGCGCTCGTCAATACAGTATGTTCGCCGTGCGCCGTGCATGTTCCGGGCCGTGGGTTGGCTGCAATCCTTCGGGTTGACGGGCCGCGCCGGGTGAAAGAGAACGCCGTCTTTGCTCTGTTGGGCCACTCAGGCAGGTCAGCTCAATCCCCAAATAGTGTGCTTCGCGCCGCTGCGGGATAAACCAGCGGTGCAGCTGCTGGGGTTTATTCACGCGGTGGGGCCAGTCGCGGGGTCTCTGGTGGGCGTGTTCGAGTTTCCTAGGTTTTCTGGGCACACGGTTCGGGACTGCCCGCGCACTTCCCACAGCGTAAGGTGTGAACGACAGGCGCGAACGAGTTCTAAACATCTGACAACCGGCACGAGATTGCGTGGCAGAGGGCGGCAACTCCCATTCGTATTGTTTGCGACGTGTTGGCTCAGGTTCCGGCCTTCACATTTCAGGAGACGGCGCTGCGCTAGGCGGCACTTTTGGATGGCGCCAAAAGTGCCCAAAAACGCCTAGGGCGCGGACGAGTTTCCTAGACCTGATGACCGGCAACAGGCGTAAGTAGCAGAGGGTGGTAACTCGCCTTCCCTCTTGCTCCGCAACGGGAAGGCTCAGACATCCCACCCCTCTGTCGCAAGCTGAGTGCCGCCGGTCATCAGGGAGAAACTCGAACGCGCCCCGGAAAGAATACGAGGGACGGTATGCACAGCTTCTGCTGCGAAAGCCAAATCGCTCTGCCCCTCCCCAAAACTGTGGAGGGGTTGGGGAGAGGAGCCATAGCATTTTTCACATCGCCCTCACGGCCCTTTCCCCACCGCCATCCAAGGCGTGGCCTGCGCGCCTTACGCCGCATCCTGCGGCTAGGGCGATGGAGGCATCGCCCTCACGGCGCTTGGCCTGACGCCATCCACGGCGTCTGGGCTCGTCGGTACCGCCCCCGCAGCGCCGCCACCGCCTGCCCGTCGCCATCGAGCGCCGCCGCCACCAGCGCGTCGTCCCGCGCCGTCAGGGCTGCCGGCATCCAGGCATTGGCGGCCTGGGCTCGCAGCAGGGTCTCCAGTTCCCCCTTGGGCTGTGCCTCCTCGGGCAGGGCCACCACCGGCAGGCAGGCGCTGTTGGCCACGGCCTTCTGCACCGTGAGGGACAGGAACGCCCGCGCCAGCGCCGCTGCCACCTCGTCCCGTTCCTCATCGCCGGAGGACAGCGCCGCCACGTACTGGACGTTCAGCACCGCTGGTACGTCATTGGGCAGGGGCAGCAGGGTATAGTCCGGCGCTTTGTTCTTGGCGGCCAGCCGCTCCAGCAGGGCGCCCTCCCACTGGGTGCCCAGCAGCACCGCCGTGCTCCCCCCGGCCCACTGCTGGCGAGCCTGGTCGATGCTCTGGGCCTTCACCCCGCCGGCAAGGCCGCTCACTCGCACCCCGGCCAGCGCCAGCGCGTCCCAGCAGCCCGCGGCCCCGGTGAGGGCGGTGGGCCGCTTTTTGCGCCGGGGGGCGGAGGCCGACGCGGCATAGTCCACCAGCGCCTGTGCCGTCCAGCTGGCGTCAGCCACCGGCGGCTCCACCCCCACGGCGCGGCCTACGTCGTTGCCAATGAGCACCACCGTGCCCCCCGCCATCCAGGGCAGGGCGCGGGGCTCGGCGGCAAAAGCCGTAGCGTAGGGCTCCTGCAGGCCGGTGGAGGAGGCGGTCAGATCCAGCAGCTCCACCCCGGTGAGCCCCGTCCACCCATCGGGGAAGCTCACCACATCGGGCCGTTCCCCGGCGGCCCAGCGCTTGGTGAACTCCTCGGGCGTCAGGCCGATGACCTCGGCCCACACGCCGATCTGCGCTTTTTCATAGCGTGTCACCGCCAGATTCGCCAGGGCGGCGCGGCTGCCGCGCCCCACCCGCCAGGTGTTCACCTGCCACACCGTCAGCACCCCCTGCCAGGGCGCGGGCGTGCGCCGCAGCACGTCGGCGGCTTCGGTGGGGGCGAGGTTCTGGGGGTAGAAGAGCGGCGCCACCGCGAAGAGCGCCGCCAGCACCGCCGTCAGCGTGAGGGAAACGATGCGTTGCCGCTTGGTCATGGCTGGGTTCCTCCGGGGTGGGGGTTACCGCGCCGGGGCGGGGGTTCCAATCCCCTTGATGTCACCACCCGTTAACGCGCTAGATTCGGGTTCTAGTGACCCAAAGGCGGTGCGGTACACCTTCCCCCGCTATGCATACGGCGGGGGCGGGGGCGGTATGACGGGGCGATGGGCATTGCCTGGGAAAACGAATGCATGTATTATGATAAAAGCGAAACCAAGATGAGGCTCAATAGCTTTTGGCACCCTGAAGCGAGAGGGAGGAGACACCCATGGGTCACACGGTGAGCGGTGACGGCAAGAAGAGCACCCTTCCCAAGCAGGGCAGGGTGGCGGTGGCTGGGCTGGCCTTGCTGGTGGCGCTTCAGCTGGCCATTGCGGCGCTGGTGTCAGCGGCGGCCTGGCAGGTGCGCCACCGGTCGGAGGTTGTGGACATCTACACCGGCGAGACCGACGTGAGTTGGCTGCTGGAGTACCGCCCCGTTGATTTCGCCTTGCTGGCCAACGCGCGGGAGTGCCGGTGGGACACGGACACCTATGCGGTGGAGGGGTTTGTGGACAGCTACCTTGATGTTCTGCTGCCCATCGGCCCTTCGGATTTCTGGTACAACGGCTACGCCGTGCTGGAGCCCGACGACCTGGCTGTAGCACTCGCCAAGGCCGACGACTGGGAACCGGCGGAGTTTGAAGAGTACTGGCCGGCGGCGGGCAACATCGCCGCCCAGCTGCAGGCGGCCGCCAACGACGGCGGCGACTGGACGTGGCTGCACAGCGAGGCCTATGACGAGCAGTTCACCGATCTCATCTGCTGGTACTACTTCGAGCCCAATCGGGGGATTGTGATCTTTGATGCGAGTACGGATTGAGGGGGAAAACGTAACGTTTGGAGGTGTAAGGAGGGAGTATCAATGGAAACGTGGGTAGTGATAACGCTGGTGGGCATGGGGCAGGTCGTTATCTTTGTCATCATCTTCTGGGCTAATTGGAGGCTGAACTGTAGAAAGACGGTGAAGGAGCACAATCTATCAATCCATTTGACGGGATATGCACTCTTCCCCTATGAGGAGGGGGAGCCACCCAAGCAGTGGAGGGGCATGCTCTGTCAGGCGGGGGTGCTGGGGGTCAACGATTCCCAGCTTGTTTTTGTGTGCCGGTACCAGGATGATTCGTACACGCACGTTTTGGAGCATG
>JAEYRA010000090.1 GCA_023409755.1 Bacillota bacterium | reverse complement strand
GTTCCGTACCAACGGAGGGATCCACACCGGACATCAAGGTAAAATCCATCTTTTGCTTTGCGATTGCACCCAAAATGCAAAGAAGAGGAATTGCCTCAAAGCTCGTGGAGCGTGTTTGTCTGGACGCGGCAGAGGATGGTTTTGACTTTGTAGAGGCATATCCAAACAAAGAATTCATGGATGAAGCAGAGGATTTTATGGGGCCCGTCGCATTGTACAAGAAGAGCGGGTTTTCCGAGTATTATGAAACAGAAGAAAAGCTTGTCATGAGGAAACGGCTCAAGTAGGGGTCCGTTCCGTTTCCTCCTTGTCATCTTCGCACCAGTAGGGAGACACAACGCCGGGTGGATGGAATGTCCGGTAAAGGCCGGTAAAATCTCCTCAAAATTTGCAGCAAACGATGGGCGGTATCACTTTTTTTGATACAGCCCATCGTTTGTTGTGGGGCACGCCTACGGGCGGCCCTTGTGACCAACTCCTGTTTAGTGACTTGTCGTCAGATGCTTTTCCATGAAGTAGCTCATTTCTTCCAGGTCCTTCGGCTGATCGATGCGAATGACATGGAACCCGCACTTGTTCACGTAGAAGTGGTGGTTCCGGCGGGAGAAGCCCGGTGTCTCAGTGCGCCACACCTGCACACCGGGGAAGCGATGCTCCACAAACCGCCAGATTTTGAGACCCACGCCACCGTCCTGCAGGTCCGCGTCCACCATCAGGTTGCCCAGGAACCCTTCGCCCTCCGGGCCCAGGAACACATTGACCGCACCGATGACACGCCCATCCCGCTCTACCTTGAATGCCTTGGAACCGGCGTTGAGGTACCAATGACGGATAAACTCGCCGTTGTTGTAGCCGGGAGGGCCCCCGGCACGGCCCAGGTGGCGGAAGCCGTCCTCGTCAAATGCCCTCGTCATGATGCCGGTCAGCGTCTCCACATCGTCCACAGTTACCGGGGTGAAACACAACCCTTCAAACTCTTCCATGGTTTGACCTCCTTCTTTGTCTGACACCAGCGTACACTGTGACGCGGCGTCAAAGTCAATGGCTCATTGCAAATCTTTCAACAGGACAGGAGGTGACCAAGCCGTAATGACCGTGCGCAGTATGAGTCGCCCCTTATTTTGCCATACTGACGGTATCAAATCCTTGGGGGTCTGCATCTTGAAGGCAGTCATCATGGCGGGCGGCGAGGGCAGCCGCCTGCGGCCCGTTACCTGCGACTTGCCCAAACCTATGGTACCGGTGCTGGGCCGGCCCGTCATGGAGTACGCATTGGAGTTGCTAGCACGCTACGGTATCCGGGATGTGGCGGTGACACTTCATTATCTGCCCGACAGCATCCGTGGCTACTTCGGCGATGGGTCAAAGTGGGGGGTGCATCTTCATTACTTTGTGGAGGAAGTTCCGCTGGGTACCGCTGGCAGCGTCCGCGCCGCACGGGACTTCCTGGATGAAACATTCCTCGTTATCAGCGGCGATGCCCTGACCGACATCGACCTGGGGGAAGCCATGAAAGCGCATCGCACCAAGAATGCGGCGGTGACGCTGGTGCTCAAGAGCGTGGACACGCCCGTGGACTATGGGGTCGTCATCACCGATGGCGATGGGCGCGTGGAGCGTTTCCTGGAGAAGCCCGCCTGGGGCGATGTGTTCAGCGACACGGTCAACACTGGCATCTACCTCATTGAACCGGAGGTGATGGACCGGCTGGCGGCGGGGGAGAAGGCCGACTTCGCCAAGGACCTCTTCCCCACGCTGATGGAGGAGAACGCACCGCTCTATGGCCACCTGACCGAGGGGTATTGGTGTGACATCGGCAGCCCCGGCCAGTACGCCGCCGCCCAGTTTGATCTGCTTGCCGGCCGGGTGAACGTGACACTGCCGCTGCCCCAACCGGAGGAGGGCCTGTGGGTGGATCCCTCGGTGACCGTACCCACCGACGCCGAAATCACGCCGCCCTGCTACATCCAGGCCGGGGCAACGCTGGAGGGCGGCTGTGCCCTTGGCCCCCATGGGGTGGTGGGGCGGGGGTGTGTCATTGGCCGTGGTGCGTCGGTGCAGCACAGCGTGCTGCTGGACCGGGTGTTTGTTGGTCGCGCTGCTCACCTTGACCACACCATCCTCTGCGAGGACGTGACGGTGGGGGAACGTGCCCGGTTGGAGGACGGTTCGGTCGTGGGTGCGTCGGTGCATGTGGGGGGCGATAGCGTGGTCGGCCGAGGGGTGCTGCTGTGGCCAGGCATCCGGGTGGAACGCCATGCCCGGGTGCGCCGCAGCCAGCAGCGCGGCAGCCGCTACCCTCAGGCGCTCTTTGACGAAAACGGTATCTCCGGAACCTTCAACGAGGATCTCTCGGCCGAGACGATGGCGCGGCTGGCGCTGGCGGTGGGCTCGGCGCTGGCCCACGGCAACCGGGTGGGAGTGGCCACCTGGGGCGACAACGCCGCCGCCCTGCTGCGGGAGGCTTTCGACGCAGGGCTACTCTCCACCGGTGTGTGCTGTGTGGACATGGGGCGGCTGACGCTGCCGGCGACACGCTTTGGCACCAAGCGCCTGCGGCTGGATGGGGCCGTGCACATTCAGGCCCACGAGGGGCAGGTGCTGCTGACGGTGCTCGATGGCCGTGGAGCCAACATTGACCAGGCGCAGGAGAAGCGCATTCAGGAACTCAGTGCCCGGGGCAGCTTCCGCCGGGTGCGTACGGAGGACATCCCGGAGATCATTGACATCTCTGGCATTGCGGTGTTCTACGAGCAGGAGTTGTACGGTGGCGGAGCGCCTTTCGTGGGCGATCGCACCATCGGCGTCTATGGCCCTGACGACGAGCTCAACAGGGGGGCTGAGCAGGTGCTGGAGGAGCTGGGGGTTGCCTGCCGGCGCTGCGTCTCCAGCGGCACGCTGGAGGAAGCCAGCAGCCGTATGGTGCAGGATGGTGCCAAGATCGGCCTTTATCTGCACCGAGCCGGAGACGATTTTGCGTTTCTGGATGAACGGGGCGGGGTATACCATGGTGACCGACTGGCGGTGCTGCTGGCGCTGGTCGCCATGGATCAGGACATCCTCTCGGGCACGGTTCCGCTGCCGGTCACCGCGACCCGTGCCTTTGATGAGCTGGCTGGAAACCGTGGGGTGACGGTGGAGCGCACCGCCATTGGCCGCAGTGAATGGCTGCGTAAGGCCTGCAACTCCCCCGACGAGCGACTTAGCACCTTGTTTTATGACGGGGTGTATGCGGCTCTTGCGCTGGCGCGCACGCTGGCAGCCGAGGGCATTCCTCTCTCCGTCTATGCCGCCCGGGTGCCAGAGAGCTTCACCAACGATCAGTTGGTGGAGTGTCCCCTCGATAAACGTGGTGCTGCCATGAAGGCCTTGCATGCTCGTGGCGGCAGCACGGCGCGGTATGGCGGCGCACTCATTGAGGAGGGGGATGGCCGGGTGTTTGTCTGGCCCGACCGGCAAAGCTCCCATCTGCGGCTGCGTACCGAGGCTTACCGCCAGGAGATTGCCGACGAGCTTGCCATCCACTGGGCTGAGGCGCTGCGTGGCATGGCAACCGACCCGAATGCCGGCGATTTGGAAGATGACGAGTGACGGCCTGCAGAATGGGGCTTAAATGGACGGCTGTATTTGTACGCTTTCACGGTTTTTGACCACGTTGTACACCTTCCTTGCAAAAGGTGCCTCCATCGGCTATCATAGGGAATGCACCCCAGGTGCAGGGAGGAAGACGCGCTATGGCTAGAATACCGATGAAGACGCCGCTCGTGGAGATGGACGGCGACGAGATGACCCGCATCCTTTGGCAGATGATCAAGGATGAGCTGTTGCTGCCCTTTGTGGATCTGAAGTGTGAGTATTATGACCTGGGCCTGCCCTACCGCGATGAGACCAATGACCAGGTGACGGTGGACGCGGCCAATGCCATCAAGAAATATGGGGTGGGCGTCAAGTGCGCCACCATCACCCCCAATGCCCAGCGGGTGGAGGAGTACCATCTCAAGCAGATGTGGAAGAGCCCGAACGCCACACTCCGGGCCATTCTCGATGGCACGGTGTTCCGCGCGCCAATCGTCGTCAACAACATCAAGCCTCTGGTGTCCCGCTGGACGGCTCCCATCACCGTGGCCCGCCACGCCTATGGCGACATCTACCGCAGTGTGGAGGCGCAGGTGGAGGCCGGTGGCAAGGCGGAGCTGGTGGTGACCCACGCCGACGGTACCGAGAGCCGACAAGAGATCATGAACTTCGCCAAGGGCGCGGGCATCGTGATGGGGATGCACAACACCGATTCGTCCATCCTGAGCTTTGCCCACGCCTGCTTCAACTACGCGCTGGATACCAAACAGGACCTGTGGTTTGGGGCCAAGGACACGATCTCCAAGACCTACGACCACCACTTCAAGGACCTCTTTGCCGAGGTGTTCGAGCAGGAGTTCAAGGCGAAATTCGCCCAGGCTGGCATTTCCTACTACTACATGCTGATCGACGACGCCGTGGCCCGTGTCATGCGCTCCGAGGGCGGATTCATCTGGGCGTGCAAGAACTACGACGGCGACGTGATGAGCGATATGATCGCCACGACCTTCGGGTCGCTGGGTATGATGAGCTCGGTATTGGTCTCGCCCGAGGGCCACTATGAGTTTGAGGCGGCCCACGGTACGGTGACGCGCCACTACTACCGCCATCTGGAAGGGCTGGAGACCTCCACCAACTCGGTGGCGACGATTTGGGCGTGGAGCGGGGCCCTGCGCAAGCGCGGGCAGCTCGATGGCATCGACGACCTCGTGGCTTTCGCCGACCGGCTGGAGAAGGCCGTCATCGACACCATCGAGGCGGGCACGATGACCAAGGAACTGGCGGCACTGGCTGGCGGCACCGCCACCGTGGTCAACACCCAGGGCTTCATCCGGGCCGTGGCTGAGCGGCTGGCGTAAGGCGAAGACAACAATGACGACAGGCGGCCCTCCGTGGAGGGCCGCTTTTTCGTGGGTGTTAGGGGCTTGCTGGCTTCCGGCCAAATCATTACAACACAGCCACAGCGTGCTATGGTGAACCCGAACAGGTGCGCCATGCCACACAGTGCGCGCCACGGAGGGATGATGAACGGAGAGTTGCACTCGACGGACTGGCGAAACCTGAAGAACGGCCATGCCCTCCCCAAGGAAGCCTACTGCGACCAGCCCTATGTGGTGGTTCGTGGGGACGGCGCCTGGGTCTGCGTCATGACGACCGGCTGGGGGCCGGAGGGCTCTACCGGCCAGCACATCATTTCCACCATCAGCCGCGACCGGGGCCTGACGTGGAGCGACCCGGTGGACATTGAGCCGGCTGGCCCGCCGGAGGCCTCCTGGGTCATGCCGCTGTTGGTGCCGTCCGGGCGCATCTATGCCTTCTACACCTACAACGGTGACAACCTGCGCGTCGTTCGCACCGACCCGGGGTATGAAGAACTGCGCACCCGTGTGGACACGCTGGGGCAGTACGCGTTCAAATACACCGACGACGGGGGACTCACCTGGTCGGCGGATCGGCACATCATCCCCGTGCGGCCCTTCGCCATCGACGAGGCCAACCCCTACGGCGGGGAGGTGCGGTTCTTCTGGGGCGTGGGCAAGCCGGTCATCGTGGGCGGGCGTGTGTACATCGGCTTTTCCAAGGTGGGGCGCTTTGGAAAGGGTTTCATGGCCGTGGATGAAGGCGCGTTTCTCATGAGCGACAACATCCTGAGCGAGCCTGACCCGGCCCGCATCCGATGGGAGACATTGCCCGATGGCAAGGTGGGCCTGCGTGCGCCAAGGAGTGCCATCGCCGATGAGCACAACCTCGTGGCCCTTTCGGATGGCAGCCTGTACTGCACGTATCGCACGACGGAGGCCCACAACTGCCATGCCTACAGCCGGGACGGCGGCCGCACCTGGACCCCACCAGCCTACGCGTGCTATGAACCGGGCGGCAGGCTGCTGAAACACCCGAGGGCCGCCAACTTTGTGCGCAAATACAGCAACGGCAAGTTCACGCTCTGGTTTCACAACCATGGGCGTGACATGACGGAGGAACCGCAGAACGCCTACAAAGGACGCAACCCGGCGTGGCTCATCGGCGGGGTGGAGAAGGACGGTTTCCTCCACTGGTCCCAGCCGGAGATCGTACTCTACGACGACGACCCGGCCATCGGCATCAGTTACCCCGACTTCATCGAGGATGACGGGCATTACTACATCACCGAGACCCAGAAGTCCATCGCCCGTGTCCACGCCGTCGACCCCACCCTGCTGGAGGGGATGTGGGCCCATCTGGAGAACTGCACCCTGACCACCGTGGGCTTGGCGGCCCGGTGGCAGCCCCCGGCCGAAAGCCTCGACATGCCAACGCTGCCGTCTCTGGCGGCCGGTGGTGGCTTCACCCTGGAGTTGCGGATGGGGCTGCCTGTGCTGCGGGGCGGCCATGTTCTGCTGGACGCCCGTGACGGGGCGGGCAGGGGAGTGCTCGTCACCGTGACGGACAGGCACACCGTGGCCCTGCTGCTGCACGATGGCAAAACAGCGGCTTGGTGGGATTGTGACGAAGGACTGCTGCGCGCCGGGCAGGAGCACCACGTCGCCATCGTTGTGGATGGCGGGCCGCGCATCATCGGCTTTGTGGTGGATGGGCAGTACTGCGACGGTGGTGAGCGGCGCGACTACGGCTGGGGGCGTTTTGCCGGTGAGTTGGACGACGTCAACGGTGCGGCGCGGGCCGCGGTGAGCGATGGCGTGGCAGTCCTGCGGGTCTATGACCGGGCGCTGCACACCTATGAGGCCGTGGCCAACTTCCGCTCAGGTCAATGATGGTGGCTCGGAAATAACGGCCAAAATGTAATTTTAGGTTGAAAATTCCCAAACCTTTCGGTATAATCATCAGTCGAGCCTACTCGCTCCGTCTCTACGGGGCCGATTAGTCCAGGAGGAGGTGAAACACATGAACAAGTATGAGGTTCTCTACATTCTCAACGCGGAACAGGATGACGAAACGTTGGCCGCCCAGGCTGAGAAATTCAGCGCCCTGGTCACTGCCAATGGTGGTGAGGTCGAAAAGATCGACAAATGGGGCCGTCGTCGTCTGGCCTATCCCATCAATTTCAAGAACGAAGGCTACTATGTGCTGATGAACTTCAGTTCCGGTTCCGAACTGCCGATGGAATTGGAGCGCAACTTCCGCATTTCTGAAGAAGTGGTGCGCTACATGGTCGTCCGTCTGGAGGACTGAGGAGCAAAGGAGGTCAGCGTCCGTGAACAAGTGCATTCTGATTGGTAACCTGACCAAGGACCCGGAGCTGCGTACCCTGCCCAGCAGCGGTACCGCCGTGGCCAACTTCACGGTCGCCGTCAGCCGCCGCTTCGCCAACCAACAGGGCGAGCGCGAGGTAGACTTCATTCCGGTGGTTGTGTGGCGCGCGCAGGCCGAGAACTGCGCAAAGTATCTGCGCAAGGGCAGTCAGGTCGCCGTATGGGGCTCGATACAGACCCGCTCCTACGAAGCGCAGGACAAGACGCGCCGCTATGTCACCGAGATCGTCGCCGACGAAGTGAAGTTCCTCAGCCGTGCCCAAGGCGGCCGGAGCGAAGGACACGAGGGGCAGCCCCCATCCGGTGGTGGCCAGCGTCACGACGACTATGACAGCATGGGCGACATGCAGGAAATTGACGACGATATGCCGTTTTGAGAAAGGAGGACGAATCCATGGGTGAGAACGATTTTAAGAAACGCAGAATGACCCGGCGCAAGAAGCCGTGCAGCTTCTGCATCGATAAAGCCACGCACATCGATTATAAGGACGTGCCCCGCCTGCGCCGGTTCATCACCGAGCGCGGTAAGGTGCTGCCCCGCCGCATGACCGGTACCTGTGCCCAGCATCAGCGGATGCTGTCGATGGCCATCAAGCGCGCGCGGATTATGGCTCTGCTGCCCTATTCCATCGATTAGGCGAAACGTGCACACAGGGCCGCGGGGCATTGCTGTCCCGCGGCCTTTTTCATCATCAGCTGCGGCGGAACGCCAGCGCATTGCCCTCATTTTGACGCCTTGCGTCAGGTAACGCTTTATGACTGCGAACCTTCGGGCTTGCTGGGAGCCTTTGTCACATGGCAAACCCTCAATTGACAATGGGGGAAAGAGGCCCTTACAATAGGGACTGCACCTTTTGAGAAAGCGGGGCGTCCAGTGATGAGGGAACCGGAAGAGTTTGACATCGCACGATCCATTCGGGAGATCGAAACGCTCAAAACCGGCTTGCTGGCCGGCGTGTCCGAGGTTTACCAGCTGATGCAGGACAAGGAGACCGGACGGGAAGCCTTGGGTGAGGCGCTGGCTGGCGTCATGTATTCAGCGGTGGAGTTGGCCGGGCGGGTGGGTGTGTCGGTGGACGATCTGGATCGCCGGGTCACCCGCCGCATGCGTGCCAGAAGACTGGGCGCAGCACAGTTCTGATTCTACAGAGGAGGGTGCAGCGCGAAGTGCGCTGGTGCGGGTGTGGGAAGCCCGCAGAATCATACAGACGGGGAGAACGATGACTACACCAAAAACAAACACAGGCGTGCGCGCCAGGGTGGGATGGGCGATTGGTTCGGCCGTCCTGTTGGCGTTGGCGGCCATGGTGGTGGCCCAGTTGCAGGGCGACGGAATGCGTCTTGCGCTGCGTTGGCTGCTGCTGCCGGCGGGTGCGGCGCTGTTGCCGGCCGTTGTGGGGTACCTGGATGGCCGCAGCCGCACGCCCACAGCCCTGGTGCTGCTGGCGGCGGGTTGCGTAGCGGCGACGTTGCTCCTGGGTTTGGACGCCGGAGCGCTCTGCCTTTTCCTGCTGGTGCCGGCGGCAACGGCTTGGGTGGTACGCCTGCGCCGGGTGTCCTTCTACCCAGCTTTGCTGGAAGCAGCGCTGGGCGGGGTGGTAGGCGCGCTGGGTACGATTGCGGCTTTGGGTACCTTGCACCCCCAAGGGGTGCAGGTGCTGGCCGCCGACCTCTACTGCAATGTTGCCAAGAGCATCTATGTGCCGGGGCTGTTTGGGCCGCTGGATATTTTCGTCATGCAGGCCAAGGCGCTTGCATTGCCAAGTACCCAGCAGATCACCATCCAAGTTCTCAATGACCTGGCAAATCAGTCGCTCAACCTGGATGTGGCCGACAAGGTTGCCATCGTCCAGCCGCTGCTAGCCCAGGCTTTCGGGCAGGTCTTGCCGGCACTGGCGCTGACGTTGGGCGTACTCTTTGGCGGCTTGGCCTACTATGCGCCCATGTTTCTTCTCAGCACCCGCCGGGCCGCCGCGCGGGGCCTCAATGAGGGCCTTACGCCTGTGCCGCCCTTTGCCACGTTCCGCATCCCCGTTTACGCGGCGGTGTCCATGTGGCTGGTGGAGCTTTTCGCCTTGGTGGGCACGGCAGCTGGGTGGGGGGAGTTCAACCCCATTAACAGCGCGGCCAGCCTGCTGCTGCAACTGCTGATGACGCTGCAGGCCATGGCGCTCTTTTCCTACTTGCTGAACCGCAAACGCGTGCGGCCGGGTGTGCAGGCAATCATCTTGCTGCCGGCGGCGCTGCTGTTTGGCTGGCTCATGGTGGCAGTCGGCGTGGTGGAGACGATCTTCAACCTGCGCGGCATGATGGGCAAGGTCGATCGCATCCGTGCCATGGGGCTGCAGGTCACGACGCCGGAGGGCATGGAGGCACTGCGAAAGCTGGAGGAACAGGAACGCCACAACGACAAGGACAACGACGATCGGGAGGATGATGATCAATGAAGGTAATTCTAAACCAGGACATCAAGGGTACCGGCAAAAAGGGCGACGTGCTCAATGTGAGCGATGGCTACGCCCGCAACTTCCTCTTCCCCCGGGGGCTGGCAGTGGAGGCCAACGCCGGAAACCTCAATGAGATTCAGAAGAAGAAAGATGCCGAGGCCCACCGCAAGGCCGTCAACGAGCAGGCCGCGCGGGAGATTGCCAAGCGCGTGAAGGAAATGACCGTCACCATCAAGGTGAAGGCCGGCGAAGGCGGCAAGCTCTTCGGTTCGGTCACCGGCAAGGAGATTGCCGACGCGCTGCTGACCCAGCACGACATTGAGGTGGATAAGAAGAAGATTGAGATGGACGACGCCATCAAGACCGTCGGCATCCACGAGGTGAAGCTCAAGCTCTTCACCGGTGTCAACGCCACGCTCAAGGTGGACATCCAGGCCGGTGAATGACCATGGCCGGTGCTGAGCGGGAAGGACGGGTACCACCTCATAACCTGAACGCGGAGAAGTCCGTGCTTGGGGCGATGATGCTGGAACCGTGGGTGGCCGGACGTACGGCCCATCTGTCAGCGGAAGATTTCTATTACCCCGCCCATGGGCAGATCTTTGCCTGCATGCAGGAGCTGTATCGCGCCAACCAGCCGGTGGACTTCCTGACCGTCAGCGACCTGCTGGAGAAGCGCGGCATTCTCGATACGCTGGGCGGCATCGACTACCTGGTGGAGCTCAACCACTTCGTGCCGTCGGCCGTCAACGCGGACTACTACATTTCCATGGTGGTGGAGCGGTCGCTGATGCGCCAGCTCATCGCCCTTTCCAGCCGCATGGCTGAGGAGTGCTACGAAGGCGCGCGGGAGGCTAAGGCCATCCTACAGGAGGCTGAGAAGGCCATCTTCTCCCTGTCCCGCCGGTCGTCCACCCGCACGCTGGTGTCGATGGCCGATGCCGTGCGCCAGGTGTATGCCCGTGCCGAGGAATTGCTGGAGAACCCCGACAGCGACACCGGGATGTCCACGGGCTTCCCTTCGCTCGACCAGAAGCTCGGCGGGCTCCATCCTTCCCAGCTTGTGCTCATCGCCGCACGGCCGGCCATGGGTAAGTCGGCCTTTGTGATGAACATCGCCCAGTACCTGGCGACCTACCGCCAGAAGAATGTCGTGGTCTTCTCGCTGGAGATGCCCTATGACCAGCTAGCCCAGCGCGTGCTGGCCACCGGCTCCCATGTGCCGCTCACCAAGATTCGCACCGGCGGGCTGGAGCCCGAGGAGTGGGTGATGCTGGCCAACGCCGTGGGGGAGATTGAGAAGACCCACATCTTCGTGGACGACACCCCAGGCATCACCGTCATGGAGATGCTCAGCAAGTGCCGCCAGGTCAAGCTGGAGACCGGCCTCGACCTCATCGTCATCGACTACCTGCAGCTCATCTCCACCCCCGGCGACGGAAAGCAAAAGGAGAACCGCCAGCAGGAAGTCAGTGAGATGACCCGTGCCTTGAAGATCATGGCACGTGAGCTCGATGTGCCCATCCTGCTGCTGTCGCAGCTCTCCCGCGCGGCGGAGAAACGTGAGAGCCATCGCCCGGTGCTGGCAGACCTTCGCGAGTCCGGTGCCATTGAGCAGGACGCCGACATCGTCATGTTCATCTACCGCGAGGCGTACTACAAGAAGTACGAGGGTGGAAACGAGGCCGAGATCATTGTGGCCAAGAACCGCAACGGCGCCACCGGCACCGCCACCATCGCCTGGGATGAGACAACGGCCAGTTTCCGCAATCTGGACACCCACCACAGCGAACAATTCTAACGTTCTAAGATTAATAATTTCAAATCAAAAGGGTGCGAACAACAAGTCGCACCCTTTTGCGTTGCCATGGGACCATGCTCCACTTCGGTCCGTTAATCCGCTGGTAATTGGGTCGGAATACAACATATGGGGTCAATTCACTTTTCAACGGCCCATTCCATTCCCCTGTGAGATTCATAAATGCGAACGAATGTACCCCTGTACAAAACGTAAATAGGTGATGAACGAAATATCGCCAAGGTGGATGGGGATGCATAGAAATCACCTTTTTTCGTGCTTTTTTGGAGCTGTGCGGTGGAGTGATTTGGGAAAAACTGGGTTGCAAACCAGGGGTAAATAGGTATAATGATAGTCAGGTGGGGCAAAGTGGATGAAAAGTGCACCACTTTTCCTGTAAAAGGCAGGGCAATGGTGGAAGGGGGTGGGGCAACGTGGCGCTCAAGGGCTACTTCAAGGGCGAGTACGAGCACACGATTGACGCCAAAGGGCGTATGTTCATCCCCGCCAAGTTCCGCGATGGGCTAGGGGAGAACTTCGTCATCCTCAAATGGATGTTCAACAACAGCCTATACCTGATGACCGAAGAGGTCTTTGCTGACTTCGCCGCCAGCCTTTCGGATCTACCGCTCACCAACGAGGACGCCGATACCGTTCGTTTGGCGATCTTCTCCCAGGCCAACGACGCCGAGACCGACGCGCAGAACCGCCTGCTCATTCCGCAGGAGTTCCGGCGTTATGCCAACCTCGACAAGGAAGTTGTGGTCGTGGGTGTGGGGAATCACATCGAGATTTGGGACCGCAACACCTGGCGCAACAAGACGATGGAACCGGACAAGGTGCGCGCTGCTCTCAGCAACCTGCGCAGTTCCGGCCTGACGGTGCGCTGATGGACCGGGGGTTTGAGCACAAGTCCATTCTGTTGGAGCGTTGTGTGGAGTTTCTCCGCCCAACACCCGGCGGCATCTTTGTGGATGGCACGCTGGGCGGCGGTGGCCACGCCGAGGCGGTGCTGCAGCGCATCGTGCCCGGCGGGCGGCTCATCGGTACCGACCTTGACGACGATGCGCTGGCGGAGTGCCGGCAGCGCCTGGCCCCCTTCGGGGAGGCGTTTGTGCCGGTTAAGGGGAACTTCCGCCAGGCACCTGCCATCGTGCGCTCCCTGGGGATTTCCGCTGTCAACGGCGTCATGCTCGATTTGGGCGTGTCATCCTGGCAGTTGGACGAAGCGGAACGCGGCTTCTCCTACAAGAATGACGGGCCGCTTGACATGCGGATGGACCGCAGCGCCGGCCGATCGGCTTGGGATGTGGTCAACACCTACGAGGAGGGGCGGCTGGCGTCAGTCATCCGCCGCTATGGCGAGGAGAACTTCGCCGCCCGCATCGCGTCCTTCGTGGTTCGCCGCCGGGCAGAGAAGCCCATTGAGACGACTGCCGAACTGGCGCAGGTCATCAGCGAGGCCATCCCGGCCCGCTTCCGACGCCAGGGGCCGCACCCGGCCAAGCGTACCTTCCAGGCCATTCGCATCGAGGTCAACGGAGAACTCGAGGGCCTGGGCCAGGCGGTCAGTGACTTCATCGACTTGCTGGCGGATGGTGGACGGCTCTGCGTGCTGACCTTCCACTCCCTGGAGGATCGGGCGGTCAAGGACGCGATGAAGACGGCCGAGTCGCCCTGCACCTGCCCCAAGAGCGCACCGTACTGCGTGTGCGGCAAGGTCTCCGCTGGGCGGATGCTGACCCGCAAGCCCGAGCAGCCGAGCCCGGAGGAGCAGGAGGACAACCCTCGCTCCCGCAGCGCCAAGCTGAGGGTGTTTGAAAAGCAAAGGACTACCTGAAAAGGAGAGGGAATACAATGTCAGTGGCATACAGAAGCAACGTCGCATACGACTACCGGCAGGAGGAGCCTGAGCGCCGCGAGCAGCAGGCCGCCGCCCGTGCCCGGCAGCGCCGGCACAATGCCTTCGCGTTGGCTGTGCGCCGTGCTGTGGCCATGCTGGCGGCGGTGATGATCGCCGCCGTTTGCGTGGGCCTGCTGTATGTCAAGGCCCAGGTCTACCGCACCCAGCGTGATGTCAACAGCCTGCAGACCAAGATTGTGGAGGCCGAGCGGAAGAACAGCACCCTGAACGAGCAATACAATGAGGCCGCCAACATTTACGTCATCATGGAGAAGGCTGAGGATCTGGGCATGACATACCCCGACGCCAAGAACGTGCTGTACGTGGACACCAGCAAGAGCACCAGCATCAAGAACAACCGGTGACAGCCGGCAGCAGGAGGCAATGATTGGCAGCGCCCAAGGTCACAAGCAGACGACGGATCAACCTCATCGTGTTGCTCCTCACCATATTGATGGCGGGCACACTCGTCTTTCGTGTGGGGTACTGGCAGGTGGTGCGTGCCGATGACCTGAAGGAGATGGCTGCGGACCAGTGGACCAAGGAACTGCCGGTGGCCGCCAAGCGCGGCGCTGTGCTGGACGTGAACGGCAAGGTACTGGCCCAATCCGCCAGCAGCGAAATGGTGATGGCCCGGCCCTCTGAACTGGCCACAGCCGAAAAGGAAACGTCCGGTACCATCGAGAAGGTTGCGGACACGCTCTCAACCGAGCTCGATTTGGATTACGATACGATTTTGCGCAAGCTCAAGGACACCAAGAAGTCGGAAGTCCTTCTCAAGCGGCAGATCAGCCGCGAGCAAGGCAACCGTCTGAGGGAGATTGGTCTCCCGGACGAAACCGAGTCGAAGAAGGACGTCGGGCTTCCTGGCATTCACCTGAGCGAGGACATGAAACGGTTCTATCCTCTGCGCAATTTTTTGACACAAGTCCTGGGGTTCACGTCGGTGGATGGCGACGGGCTGGAAGGCGTCGAAGCCAAGTACAACAAGTATCTGGCGGGTTCCTCAGGCAAAGTCATCAGCGAGACGGATCGCGCCGGCAATGTGGTGCCGGACAGCGTTCTGCAGCTCGTTCCGGCCATCGATGGGCAGAACGTCGTTCTGACCATCGATTCGGTCATACAGAGCTTCTGTGAAAAGGCCATGGAGCGGGCCCTGAGCGAGCAAAAGGCCAAGAAGGTCACCTGCATCGTGCAGGATACCCAAACCGGTGCAATCCTGGCCATGGCCAACAAGCCCGACTTCGACAACAACGACCCGCCGCGGGACGATCTGAAGACCCTGCAGGAGTTGACCCGCAACAACGCGGTGGCCGAGTCCTACGAGCCGGGTTCCACCTTTAAGATTCTGACGCTGGCGTCGGCTCTCGATTCCGGCAAGATCACAACAAACGACACCTTCTATTGCGCCGGCTATAAGATTGTGGACGGCGAGCGGATCAAGTGCTGGAGCTCTCGCGCCCATGGCAGCGAGACGCTCTACGAGGGCGTGCAGAAGTCCTGCAACCCGGTGTTTATGGAAATGGCGCTGCGCATGGGCACCGTCGATTTCTACAAATACCTGCAAAACTTCGGCATTGGCCAGCAGACAGGCATTGATTTGAACGGTGAAGCCTCCGGCATCATGATGGGGCAGAAGTACGTGCGCAACACCGACCTGGCACGCATCGGCTTTGGCCAGTCGATTGCGGTGACACCCCTACAGCTTACCACGGCGGTGTCGGCGGCCGTCAACGGCGGTACGCTCATGAAACCCTACATCGTCAGCAAAATCACCGACGCCGACGGCAAAACCATCACCGATTATGAGCCGACCAAGGTGGGTCAGGTCATTTCGGCGGAAACATCGGCCACCGTGCGTGACATTCTGCAGAGCGTGGTGGATAAGGGCAGCGGCAAGAACGCCAGGGTTGAGGGATATAAGATCGGCGGCAAGACCGGCACAGCGCAGAAGTACGGTAGCGATGGCAAGATCATGACCGACAAGCACGTCTCGTCCTTCATTGCCTTCGCCCCGGCAGATAAACCCCGCTATACCGTGCTCGTCATTGTGGATGAACCCGATGTGGCTGTGGATTACGGCAGCATCGTAGCCGCGCCTTATGTCAAGATGATCCTGCAGGATACGCTGCAATATGCCGGCATCAAGCCCACCAATGCAGAGGAGGACACCGCCCCCCAGGTGGAGGTGCCGGACTGCACCGATCTGGAACTGGAGCAGGCGGCCAGTGAGTTGCAATCCAAGGGATTCACGTATATAGTAGAAGGCTATGGCGGCAAGGTGGCCGAGCAGATGCCAAAGCCCGGCGATGAGGCGGATAAAGGCTCAACTGTAATGATTTATCTGGAGGAAGAGGACGACCCAGAGGACACTCGGATTGAGGTGCCCGACCTCACCGGCAAGACTGCCACCGAGGTCAACACCATCCTCGCCTCCCTGGGGCTTGGGCTGAGCATGAAGGGAACCGGCGGCGTGGCGGTGGAGCAGACCCCGAAGGCCCACACCGTCGTCAACCGCGGCGACATCGTGGAGGTGACCTTCCGCTACCGCGATGACCAAAAGGAGAGTGAAACCGAGGGGGATTGAACCCGCGGTTGCATACGAATGAGAGGCGTGCAACATGAAACTCAATGAGTTGTTTGCCCGTTGCGGCTGTTGCGAGTGGCGTAACGCCGCCGACCCGGACATCACCGACATCACCATAGACTCCCGCAAAATCAAGCCGGAAGCTCTTTTTGTGTGCATCCCCGGCACCAAGGTGGACGGCCACCTCTATGCCGCTCAAGCGGTGGCCGCCGGGGCGGCGGCGCTGGTGGTGGAGCGGTTTGTGGAGGATGTGAACGTGCCCCAGGCCCGCGTGACCGATAGCCGGGAGGCGTTGGCCTGCCTGGCGGCGGCGTTCCACGGATTCCCCGGCGAGGGGTTGTCCATCGTCGGCGTCACCGGCACCAACGGGAAGACGACGACGACCTACCTCATGAAGTCGATCTTTGAGGCGGCGGGGGAGAAGGTGGGGCTGCTGGGCACCATTGCCACCCTGGTGGGCGACGAGGTGCTGCCACAGGCGCTGACGACCCCTGACCCCATGGACTTCCACACCGCACTGCGGGCCATGGCTGACGCTGGCTGCACCCGCGTGGTCATGGAGGTATCGGCCCACGCCCTTGCCCTGCGCAAGGTTGCCGGCATCCACTTTGACGTGGCCATCTTCACGAACCTCACCCAGGACCACCTGGATGACTTCGTCACCATGGAGCGTTACCGCGACGCCAAGCGGTTGCTTTTCACCGATGAACGCAGCGCCGTTGCCGTGCTCAATGCCGATGACCCCGCAGGCCTTGCCATGGCCGATGGATTCACCGGCCGGCGCATTGTGTACGGCCACGGAACCGAAGCGGATCTACGTTGCGTCCAACAGGATGTACGGCCCGATGGTTCGTCCTTCACCATGACGTGGCAGGGGAGCGAGTTCCCGGTGGAACTGAAGCTCTCCGGCGCGTTCAACGTGGCCAACGCCATGGGTGCCGCCGGTGCGGCACTGGGGGTAGGCGTGCCGATGGCCGCAGTGGTGGAGGGGTTGGAGCGCGTGAACACCATGAATGGGCGGATGGAGCGGGTGGAGACCGGAAGGGACTTTACCGTCATTGTGGATTATGCCCACTCGCCCGACAGCCTTGAGAACATCCTTCGGGCGGCACGGGGCTTTGCGCCGGGCCGGGTGGTGGTGGTCTTTGGCTGCGGCGGCGACCGCGACCGTACCAAGCGGCCCATCATGGGCCGGCTGGCCACGTCGCTGGCAGACTACGCCATCGTGACCTCCGACAACCCGCGCACCGAGGACCCGGATGCCATCATCGCCATGATAGAACCCGGTGCCCGGCAGGGCGGCGGGCCGTTTGAGTGTGTGACCGACCGCAAGGCCGCCATTGAGCGGGCCATCGCCATGGCACAGCCGGGCGACGTGGTGCTCATCGCCGGCAAGGGGCACGAAACCTACCAGGACGTCATGGGGGTAAAGCACCACTTTGACGACCGTGAGATTGCCAGGGCAGCCCTGAACGCCCTGCCCACCACCCTGTGAAAGGAACCTGAACCGACATGCAGACGATCATTCTACCGGTGCTGATCTCCTTCCTCACGTGCCTGGCCGTGGGGCCCGCCATCATTCCGCTGATGCAGAAGCTGAAGTTTGGCCAGGTCATCCGCGACGAAGGCCCCAAGTGGCACGAGAAGAAGACCGGCACTCCTCAGATGGGCGGCGTCATCATGCTGCTGGCGCTGGCCGTCACCTGCGTGGCCCTCATCCGCCGGTGGGAACCGGGCGCGGTGGTGGGGTTGCTTCTCATTTTAGCCGGTGCGCTCATCGGCTTTGCCGATGACTTCACCAAGCACGTGATGAAGCGCAACATGGGCCTGAGGGAGTGGCAGAAGTTCTCACTTCAGGTCATTGTGGCGTTGGCCGCCGCTTGGTGGGCCTATCTGCATGTGGGCACATCCATCCGTCTGCCCTTCACCACCGCCGAGTGGGACTTGGGGTGGTTCTATCTCCCGTTCACGGCCTTCATCATCGTGGCGGCCATGAACAGCGTCAACCTGACCGACGGGCTAGACGGTCTCGCCAGCGGTGTGGGTGTGGTGTTCTTTGCCGCCATGACGCTGGTGTTCGTATACCTCTCCGGCCAGCCCATCCCCGGTATTGACAACTACCTGGTCATCGCAGGTGCGCTGACCGGTGCGTGCCTGGGGTTCCTGCGTTTCAACGTCTTCCCGGCGCGCATCTTCATGGGTGACACGGGCTCGCTGGCGCTGGGCGCGGCCGTGGCGTGGCTCACGATTGTCTCGCGCATCCCGCTGTGGCTTCCCTTCATGGCCTGCATGTACGTGGCCTCCACGGTGTCGGATATCATTCAGGTCACCTCCTACAAAACCCGCAAGAAACGGGTGTTCAAGATGGCCCCGCTGCACCATCACTTTGAGCTGCTGGGCTACCCGGAGACCCGCATTGTTTCGATGTATATGATCATCACAACCATCGCGTGCCTGCTGGGGTTGGTCGCGCTGCGCTGACCCTGGATGAAAGGTGGAAACTATGGAGTTTGAGAAGAGCAAGGTGTTAGTGGTCGGCATGGCCCGCAGCGGTTTGGCAGCGGTGAAGCTTTTGGCTGCCCAGGGAGCAACGGTCATCGCCAATGACAGTAAGAGCGAGGATGCCATGCCCGAGGCCGTGGCGGAGCTTGCCGGCGTGGTCGGTGTGGAGCTCGCGTTTGGCCGGCCGGCGGCGGAGTTTGTGCCCCAGGTGGATGCCGTGGTCATCAGCCCCGGCGTACCGGTGGATGCGCCGTTCCTTACACAGGCACAGGCGCTTGGCAAGCCCGTGCTGGGTGAGACGGAACTGGGGTTCCTCTTCACCCAGGCCCCGGTGGTGGCCATCACCGGCACCAACGGCAAGACGACGACAACGGCTCTGACTGGCCTCATGTTCAAGAGGGCCGGCTTCAACACCCATGTGCTGGGCAACATCGGCGAGCCCCTGTGCGCTCGCGCGCTGGCCATTGCCCCCGAGGACATGGTCGTGGCCGAGGTCAGCTCCTTCCAGCTAGAGACGATCCATACCTTCCGGCCCAGGGTGGCGGCCATTCTCAACATCACCCCCGACCACCTCAATCGCCACCACACCATGGAGACCTACATCGACATGAAAGCCCGCGTGTTTGAGAACATGCGGGAGGACGACGTGGTGGTGCTCAACTGGGACGACCCGACAACCCGCTCGCTGGCCGACCGGGTGCGCTGCCGTCTCACCTGGTTCAGCCGTGTGGAGGAAGTGCCCCATGGCTGTTTCCTGCGCGAGGGCCGCATCGTCTGGCGGGCCACCGGTGGCGAGGAAATTGTGATGGGTCGGCCGGAGGAGGTCCGCATCCCCGGCGCACACAACCTCTCCAACGCTCTTGCCGCGTCGGCCTGCGCCCTTTCCATGGGCGTGAGCCCCATGATCGTGCGCCACACACTGGCAGCATTTGAGGGCGTGGAGCACCGGCTGGAGTTTGTCATTGAGGTACAGGGCGTGCGCTTCATCAACGACTCCAAGGGCACCAACGCGGATGCGTCCATTGTGGCTGTGCAGGCCATGGCGCTGCCCACCATCCTCATTGCCGGCGGTTACGACAAGCACACGGGCTTTGAGGACTTTACCAAGGCCCTGGCTGGCAGTAAGATTGTGGGCATGGTGGTGCTGGGCGACACAGCCGAGCAGATTGCCGCCTCCGCCCAGGCCCATGGGTTCACCGCCATTGAGCGGGCTGCCAGCCTCAACGACGCCGTGCGCAAGGCATATGCCATGGCCCATCCCGGATATAATGTATTGCTGTCACCGGCCTGCGCCAGTTTCGACATGTTCAAGGATTATGAGGAGCGCGGCCGCGTCTTCAAGCAGATTGTCTATGACATCGCGGGAGAAGTGGGGCTGAAGTAATGGGGAAAATGAAGGGCGTGGATTACGCCATCCTCGCCATCACCGTGCTGCTGATGCTCTTTGGGCTGGTCATGGTGTTCTCGGCCAGCTACTACCTGTCGCTTTCCAGCGGCGGGGAGGGCGCAAAATTCCTGATGAAGCAGCTCTTGGGCGCAGCCATCGGCCTGGGGGCACTGTGGCTCATGTCCCTCTTTCCCTATCAGCGCTTTTTCAATAACCGGTTCATCCCCATTGCTGCCGTGGGCATCAGTGTGGCGCTCTTGGTGGCGGTGCTCTTCATGCCGTCCAAGAACGACGTCAACCGTTTCATCACCGTGGGCCCCATTCAGTTCCAACCCTCGGAGCTGGGGCGTATCGCACTCATCCTGTTCTACGCGTGGTGGATCTCCCACCATGGGGAGGAAATCCGAAGCCGCAACTTTAAGAAGTTCATGCATGGCATTGGCGCGCCGCTGCTGGTACTGGGGCTCGTCGCCGGGCTGGTGTTGGCCGGCAAGAACCTCTCCATGGCCTTCAGTACGGTACTCATCGCCCTGGCGATGCTCTTAGTGGCGGGCATCAACTGGCGGCCGTTCCTGGCACTCCTCACAGGCGGCACGGCCCTGGGCGTGCTGTTCACCGTCACCGAGTCCTACCGCATGAAACGTCTTCTCATCTTCATGAACCCTTGGAAGGATCCCCGGGGCGACGGGTATCAGCTCATCCAATCGCTTTATGCCCTTGGAAATGGCGGTCTCTTTGGCGTGGGCCTTGGCAACAGCCGCCAGAAACTGCTGTGGCTGCCCTACGCCGAGAGCGACTTCATCCTCTCCATCATCGGGGAGGAGTTCGGGTTCCTGGGCATGGCTCTGCTGGTGGCAGCCTTCTGGGCGTTGGTGTGGCGGGGGATGCTGGTGGCTGCCCGCGCGCCTGATGAGCACGGCATGCTGCTGGCAGCGGGGATCACCTCGCTTATCGGCATTCAGTTCCTCATCAACATCCTGGTGGTGACGTCCTCCATGCCGCCTACGGGCGTGCCTCTTCCCTTCATCAGCAACGGCAACACGTCACTTGTCGTGTTCATGGCGGCGGTGGGGGTGCTGCTCAACGTCTCCCGTCATTCGGTGAAGACGTAGCGATTCCGGTTTCGCACCAAAAGAGGAAGCCTGCATACATTGCAATTGAATCCTAGTGTGCAGGAGGTGTGCCATGTCGGGCAGCTTTCTTGTCAGGGGCGAACGAGCGCTCTCCGGAAGCATTGCGATCGGGGGGAGCAAAAATGCAATTTTGCCGATCCTGGCCGCAGCCATCTTGACCAACGAGGAAGTTGTGCTGCACAATGCCCCGCGGCTGCTGGATGTGGAGAATATGCTGCGTATCCTGCAGCGGCTTGGCTGTCGTGTCATGGTGCAAGACCACACCATTCGCATAGATGCGTCAGGCGCAAGCCAATGGGAGATGCCCGATCACCTCTCTCGGGAGCTGCGGTCGTCCATCTTCATGCTGGGCCCCATCCTTGGCCGGTTTGGGCAGGCCCGGTTTACTTATCCCGGGGGCTGCGAGATCGGCCTTCGCCCCATCGACCTGCACCTGAAGGGTCTGCAGGTGTTGAATGCTGACATTGAGGAGCAGGGCGGCTACATCGTGTGCCACCCCAGCTTGCTCGTAGGCGCACCGGTTCACTTGGATTACCCCAGCGTCGGCGCGACGGAGAACATCATGATGGCCGCGGTGAAGGCACGTGGACGTACCGTTATCCACAACGCTGCGCGAGAACCGGAGATTGAGGCCCTGCAGGGGTTCCTCAACGCCATGGGCGGCCGGGTTGCGGGAGCGGGCACCAGCACCATCGAGATTGAGGGAGTGGCGGCGCTGCACGGCGCGGAGTATGTCATTCCCACCGATCGCATCGTCGCGGGCACCTATCTCACGGCTGTGGCGATGGCCCGAGGCGACGTTGAGTTTACCGCGGTGGAGACGCCCCACATCCAGCCGGTGCTGGCAAAGCTGCGGGAAGCGGGCTGTGAGCTGGACGTTCGCTGCCAGAGCGTGCGCATCCAATGTGACCGGCGTCCCCATGCCGTCCGACGGCTGGAGACCATGCCCTATCCGGGCTTCCCCACCGATATGCAGGCCCAGTTCTTTGCCCTGTCCACCGTGTGCAGCGGTACCACCGTGGTGGTGGAGAACGTCTTTGAAAACCGCTTCCGCCATGCGTCGGAACTCGTTCGCATGGGGGCGAACCTGACGATTATCGACCGAATGGCCATCATCAACGGGGTGGAGCGGCTGCACGGCACCCTGGTGACCGCGGGCGACCTGCGTGCCGGCGCGGCGCTGGTGCTGGCGGGGCTGGCGGCAGAGGGTGAGACGATTGTGGAGGGCTGCCATTACGTCGACCGGGGCTACGAGGCCATTGACCGGGACTTGAACGCGCTGGGCGCAGACATCACCCGAGTGTAGGAGAACGCAACAAACGATGCAAAAGAGAAGCAACGCCACCAGCCGCCGGCAGAACGTGGTGGAGATGGACGAACTGAAGCGGGCACGGGAAGGGCGACAGGCCGCCCGGGAGACTCGTGATGAGCGCGAACCACGTGAAGGCGCCAAACGCGGGCAGACCCGCCCGGCAAAGGCGCAACCAGTGGAGGAGGAACCCCGTTACTACCGCCCCAACCGCAGCAAGCCCCACCGCCAAGGTGGCTATGGTCTGCTGTGGTTTCTGTTGCTGTTGCTGCTGCTGGCGTTCACCGTCGTCATTGGCATGGGGGTGTTCCGGGTGAGCAAGATCACCGTGAGCGGAAATGACACCGTGGATAGCAAGGAAATTGTCAGCCACTCCGGCATTCGGGAGGGCCAGAACATCTTTCAGGTGAGCCTCAGCCAGGCCAAGCGAAGCATAGAGAACGACCCGATGCTCGAGGTTAAGAGTATAAAACGCGTTCTGCCGGACAGAATTTCCATTGTCGTTCGCCAGCGCACCCCCCATGGTGCGGTGCAGTATCTGGGTGTTTATGCCATCATTGACGAATATGGCTACGTGCTGGACCAGCCGAGCGAACTGCCCGCCGGGCAGTATCCGCTCATCACCGGGTTTGATCTTAACCCCCCGGTGAACGGCAAGAAATTGCAGGGAGTGGATGAGGACAAGCTCTCAGTGCTGACGGCCCTGCTGACGGCCCTGGAAAAGGGCGGTGCAACCGGGGACATCACCGACATCAACCTGCAGGACACCCAGGACATCCGGCTTCTCACATCCGAAGGGCTGGCCATTGTGCTGGGCAAGGCGACCGACCTGGAAGAAAAGGTGCGGTGGATTGCGCTGTCGCTGCCCGAACTGCGGGAGAAGGGGTATACCTCGGGCACGCTGTACATCACCGGCACCGGAGACCCGGTCTATTCGGAGGAGTCGGTGCCTGTGACCGGCGATGCGGACGAGAAGGACGACGACAACGGCGGGGACGACAACAACGATGATGCCGGCGGGCAGGAAGACGACCAAAGCGGCGACGAGGGCCAGGATGAACCTGATGCCCAAGGCGGCAGCGATGGCGGACAGGCGGGTGATCTCCCTGCCTGATGGCAGGAGGGAAGGGCGTGCGGAAAGCGGGCAGTGCGGTAGCAATGGCGCTGGCGGGGCTGGTGTTGGGGGTGCTGGTGGCCATGCAGGCTCGCGGCGTGTGGCAGGCTGGCGGCCTATCGCTGTGGGGGCAGGGGAGCGTGCAGCACACCCTGACCGCTTTGCAGGAGGAAAAGGCCGACTTGCAGGCCGAGCTCGCCCAAATCCAAGAAAAATCAGATACCCTGCGCCAGGAAAAGGCCGATGCCGAGGGCACGCTGAAGAACCTGAACGAGAGTATGGACACCGTACGCCGCCAGGCTGGCCTCACAGAGCTTACCGGTCAGGGGCTTGTCGTTTCCATCAACCCACGCACCTACGTTGTCGGCGGCCAAAAGAAGATCGTGCGCGTCATCTCCGACCAGGAGTTGCTGGTCCTGGTCAATGAGCTCAACGCCGCCGGTGCCAAGGGCATCTCCATCAATGGACAACGGCTCATTTCCCGGTCGGCCATTCGGCTGGCCGGCAATTTTGTCAATGTAAACAATATCGCCACCGCCATGCCCTATGAGGTGCGGGCGCTGGGCGACGCCGCCGGGCTGGAAACGGCCTTGCGTCTCTATGGCGGTGTATTTGATCAACTCAGTGAATTCTATGACGTCACCCTCACGCAGACATCCTCCATGACGCTTCCGGCATACCAGGGCGCGTTGCTCGACGGCGCGGCGGACCAATGAGCCTTTTACGCACCTGGGCCCGGCAGGGCGCGGCGCTGGTGGGGATGGGGGCGCTGGTCCTGTTGTTGTCGCCGCTGCTGGCTCAGGGCATGCTGCATACCCCGCTGGAGGATCGTGTACTGGCCCATGCCCAGGCACAAACCCTGACGACGACTGTGAAAACCCTGCGGGACGAACGTGACCGCCAGCGCAACACCCTACAAGCGCTGCAAGGGGAGGCGGACGCCCTGCAGGCGCAGGTCGCAGCCACGCAGTCCGAGTTGGAGCGCCTGATGGCGAAGGGGGATAGCGGGCCGCTGGCCGGGGAAGGGCTGTCCATCACCATTGCCGACGCACCGCCCGACTTGGTGCGAAACGCCGGCGACACGGCCGATGTCAATTGGTTTCTGGTGCACGACCGGGACATTCTCCGGGTGCTGAATGTTCTCAAATCCGCCGGGGCGCAGGGCATTTCCATCAATGGCGTTCGGGTGACCAGCACCATGGCGGTACACTGCGGCGGACCTGCCATCTACGTGCGGGACATCCCCTTGGTGCCGCCGTTTAAAGTTTTGGCCGTTGGGGATGCTGATACCATGGAGTGGGCACTGACGGGCCACGATGGCCAGTCGGCTGCTGAGGTATATCAGGAGATGATTGCCATGGGATTGGTGTTCCGCATCGAGCGCAGCGATGCCATTGAACTGCCAGCCGCTGCCAGCACCCAAGCCATTGAGCGCGCGGCCCACGCTGATAAATAGGGAGGGAGATGCTTTTGCCCGTACTCTATGGTCTGGCCGGTTTGGCCCTGGGGCTGGCGTTGGGCCTGTGGGTGCCGGTGGATCTTCCGGCTGCCTGGTCGGCCTACGCGGTGGTGCTGGCGTTGGCGCTGCTCAGTTCTTTTGTGGGGGCAGCCCGCGCCCAGCGGGAGGGACACTTCAACCTACGTGCCTTTTCGGGCAGCCTTGGTGTCAACGCAGTTCTGGCTTTGGGGCTGACAGCGCTGGGCAATTGGCTCGATGCCCCGCTGGACCTGGCTGCCGTTGTCTGCTTTGGAGTACGCATCCTGCATGACGGTCAGAAAATCTTGCTCCATCACCTGCCAGACACCTCCCAAAAGCAGGCCCACAACGACTAAAATGCAGAAAATAGTTTCTTCCGGCCGCAAGATATGGTAATATTATTGCAACTATGAGTACTGTCCAACGATGGGCATGTATGCTGCGTGGAAGGAATGCATTGCAATCATGTCACAATTGGCCGCCGCCATTGACTTTGGCACTTCCAAAATAGCCGTTGTCGTTGGCAGGTTGGACGAACGGGGAGCGCTCGTAGTGACCGGTGCCGGTCAGGAGCCGTATGCCGGTTTTCGGGATGACGAATGGCTGGACGTCGATGGGTTGGACAACGCCATCCTCAGCGCCAAGCGAACGGCGGAGAGGCTTTCGGGCCGGCGCATCCGCGATGTGTACGTTGCCGTTCCAGGCGACTTCGTCCGCGTGGTGTTCAACGAAGCAGAGGTTGCCCTGCGGCGTCGTGATGGCCTTGTGACCCGCGAGGACATGGAGAACCTGCTGGAGAGCGCGGCCAACTTCGCCCATCCGGCGGGGTATCTGCCGTTGCACCGCACCCCGGTGGCATATCTCCTGGACGGGCAGGCCAAGACGCAGCCCCCGGTGGGCGAACGGGCACGCAATGGCACGGTAACGGCCTATGTGTCCCATGTGCTGGCGCTGGATACGTTCATTCAAGACGTCTCTCGCATCCTCAGCAACCTGGGCATTGGTGTTATGGGTTTCATCGCAGGCCCGGTGGGGGTGGGGTATCTCATCCGCACACAGGAGGAAGTTCGACGCACGGCCATCGTGCTGGATGTCGGCCATTACTCCATGGATATCATGGTGGCTGAGGGCGACGGGCTGGTCTTCCACGACAACATGCCCATGGGCGGGGGTACGATCACCAAGGACATCGCGGTTGTGCGCCATGCCACGCTGGAGGACGCCGAGCGCTGGAAACGCCAGATTACCCTGGGCCTGAAGCGCGGCGAAGTGCTGGATGAGCGGCGGGGTTCTGCCCTTGATGACCTGGCTGAGGTGCAGGAGATTGCCGAGGCCCGCGTGTGGGAGATGGCTAGAAAGGTTGTTGCCACCCTCAAAACCCTGGGCGTCACCTATGACAACTCCACCGGCATCTACCTGACTGGCGGTGGGTTCAGCCTTTTGAAGGGGGCAAAGGACATCCTGGGTTCGGCTTTGGGGAAGCTGGTGAAGGTGTATTCCCACCCGTCGCCGTTCCTGAACAGCCCCACCTACACGGCTTCGGCCGGGGTGCTGTGTTACGCGCTGAAGGTGTTGTCGGACCGCCTGACGTTGGGCAGCCTGATTGCAAGAATCAAAGACATGTTCTAGATATACGCAAGAGGAGGAACAAACCGTGTTGGAATTTGATATTGATGCCGCTCAATTTGCCCAGATCAAGGTGGTCGGGGTCGGCGGCGCGGGCAATAACGCCGTCAACCGAATGATTGAGTCCGGCCTCAAGGGCGTGGAGTTCATCGCGCTGAACACCGACAAGCAGGCATTGCTGCTGTCCCGCGCCAATCAAAAGATCCAGATCGGTGAGAAGATCACCAAGGGCCTGGGGGCCGGGGCCAACCCGGAGATCGGCCAGCGCTCCGCTGAGGAGAGCCGCGAGGAGATCGCCCAGAACCTGAAGGGAGCCGACCTCGTGTTCATCACCGCGGGCATGGGCGGTGGCACCGGCACCGGCGCCGCGCCGGTGGTGGCCGACGTTGCCCGGGAGATGGGTATCCTCACCATCGGTGTTGTCACCAAGCCTTTCGGCTTTGAGGGCAAGCCCCGCATGCAGAACGCCGAGCGCGGCATCAAGGAGATGGAGCCCCGGGTCGATACGCTGGTGGTCATCCCCAACGATCGCCTGCTGGGCGCGGTGGGCAAGGGCACCTCGCTCATTGAGGCCTTCCGCGTGGCTGATGACATCCTGCGCCAGGGCATTCAGGGCATCTCCGACCTCATTTCCATGCCCAGCCTCATCAACCTCGATTTTGCCGACGTGCGCACCACGATGAAGGAAAAGGGCCTGGCCCACATGGGCATCGGCCGTGCCTCCGGCGACAACCGCGCCGTGGAGGCCGCCAAGCAGGCCATCTCCAGCCCCCTGCTGGAGACAACCATCGAAGGTGCCAAGGCCGTGCTCATCAACATTACCGGCGATGTGACGCTGGGGCTGATGGAAATCGAAGAGGCCGCGTCCCTCGTCTCCAAGTCGGTGGACCCCAACGCCAACATCATCTTCGGTGCGGGCATCGACGATGAGATGCAGGACATGGTCCGCATCACCGTCATCGCCACCGGGTTCGAGAGCGGCATCGTTCGCCAGCAACCCGCCCGCAAGCCCGCGGCCAAGCCCTTTGAAGAGGAACGGCCCGAGCC
>JAEYRA010000048.1 GCA_023409755.1 Bacillota bacterium | reverse complement strand
TCCTGCTGGAGCTCAAAAAGGAGAACCCCGAGTTGTTCACACCGGAGCTCGTGGATGTCTACCGCGCCATGATCCGCGAGGGATGCGAGCAGGAGATTGCCTGGGGGCACTATGCCATCGGCGACGGTGTGGTGGGGCTGACCAAGCAGATGATCACCGACTATGTGCAGTACCTGGGGAACCTGCGCTGCACCAATCTTGGCTTCGAGGGCCTCTACGAGGGCCACGACGAAGAGCCGCCCACGATGCAGTGGGTCAGCCAGTACAGCAACGCCAACACCATCAAGACCGACTTCTTTGAGGCCCGCAGCACGGCTTATGCCAACAGCGGCGCGCTGGTGGACGACCTGTAAGGCGTATAAAGACTACAATGAAAGACGCTGCCCCATCCGGCCGGATGGGGCAGCGTGTGGTTTATGGCAAATAATTACAACTCCCGCGCCGCTTCCTCGTCCAGCCACACGGTCAGGCGGTCGTTGCGCCGCAGCAGCGACGCTGGTACCCCCGGCGTTGGCGCGCCGGCCAGTGCCTGCCGCACGATGGACGCCTTGTGAGCACCGCTGGCCACCAGCAACAGTTCTTCCGCCGCCAGCAGCTGGCCCATCCCCACCGTGACACCACGGCCGGGAACCACACCGTCCACGAAGTATTTTTGCCCGACCAACCGGGTGGTGGCGTCCAGCTCCACTATGTGGCTGCGTGCCGTGGGGGAGGTGCCCGGCTCATTGAACCCCACATGCCCGTTCCTGCCGATGCCCAGCACCGTGAGGCCGATGCCGCCGTGGCCGTCAATCCAGCGGTCCACGGCCGCGCACTGACCGGCGAGGTCGCCGTTTTCGCCGTCAAAGGCCAGAATGCGGGCAGGGTCGATGCCGGCAAGGTCGTAGAAGCCGTCGGCCATGACCTGGCGGCAGCTGCCGGTGTGGCGGCGTCCCAGGCCGACCCATTCATCCAACCCCACGTACCACATGGTGTTGAGATCAATAGCTCCGGTCCGGTGTTCCGCCGCCAGCAGACGGTAGGCCGCCAGTGGTGTGTCGCCAGCGGCCAGACACAGCAAGCCGCCCGGGTGGGCCCGCACCCAATGCGCCACATGACCCGCCACGGCGCGGGCCAGTTCCATGGAGGTGGGGAAGGTTGCAATGGTCATATGCCACCTCCTGCGTTACAGGCAGTTGCGAATGTAGGGCTTGTTGTACTCCCATAGTTCATCCAGCAACTTCACCGCCGCGTCGGCGGAGTTCGTGACCGGGTCCATGAGGAGCGCCTGCAGTGCCATCTCCCGGCTGCCGTGCATGGCGGCGTCCACGGCCATCTGTTGCACCATCACCTGCGGCGTCAGCAGGCGCGCCAGGGGTTCGGGCAGTGTCACGCTCACCGGCTTGATGCCGCCCGCATCCACGGCGATGGGGACTTCCACCGCCGCGTCGTGCGGCAGGTTGGGGATGGCACCGCCCCGGTTGTACACGATGCCGCTCTCAATGACGCGCTTCTTGTTGTGCAGCACGGCGGAGATGACGTCCACGCCGCGCTCGCCGCTGGCATTCAGCCAGTCTTCCCAGCCCTTTTGCCCGGCCAGCCGTTCGTCAATGTCCCGCTTGGTGGCCACGCGGTTCTCGTCGTCGGCCTGGAAGTTGTAGCCGTGTTCGCCCGCTTCCCAGCCATAGGGCAGATATTCGCCGATATGGTCGTCGCTGCAGGAGGGGTAGCACCCAAAGGCCCGGAACAGCCGCCGGGCAAAGGGCTCAAACGCCGGGTCGAAAGCACGGTCGCGTTCCCGCAGCAGGGGATAGAGGTCGGCGCCGGTGCGGGCGTCGCGCACCTCCAGCAGCCACTGGAAGTGGTTGAGCCCGGCACCGAGCACGTCGACCTGGTCGTAGGGCAGCCCCATGATGCGGGCCACGTCGGCATGGCCCATGAACACGCCGTGGCACAACCCCACCGCCTGGATGGACGAATACCGCCCAACGGCCAGCACGATGCGGCTTTCGGGGTTGGAGAAGTTCAGGAAAATGGATTTGGGGCACAGCTCCTCCATGTCACGAATGATATCCATGACCATGGGCAGCGTGCGCAGGGTGAAGAACAGGCCGCCGGGGCCGCCATTCTCGCCCAGCGTGTGGCGGATGCCATACTTCTTGGGGATCTCGAAGTCCAGCTTCCACAGCGCGCAGCGCTCCACACAGATGGAGCTGACGACGAACTCCGCGCCGGGCAGTGCTTCCCGGCGGTTCACCGTCTTCTCAATGGTGAGCCCAGCGCCGCTGACGCGGTTGAGGGCCACTGCGGCGGCATACATGCGGTCCAGCGCCTCAGGATCGATGTCGACGAGCGTCAGGGTGCTGCCGGTCAGCTCATGGCTGGAGAAGATGTCTCGCAGCATGGCCGGGCCGAAGCTGATGCTGCCCGCGCCGATGAACACGATTTTGGTCATACTCGTTCCTCCCATTTCCTGCAATCGGTTACTGTTTGCGGTATTCGTCGGTTCAGGGTGGCTTTTGTTTCTCCAGATGTATTGTAAATGGCCCATGGACGGAACACAACCATGATTTGCCAGGAGTTTATCCAGTTGTGGTGTTGGGTTGCCCGACAGCTGGGTGGGGGAGCCGGACGATGACTGCTCGCGTGGCCCTTGCCGTGGGGGCAGGTCTCTCTTACAATGGAAGAAAGGATCCGCCGCGTCAATGGCGGAGCCGTGGAATGGAGGGGAAACATGGAACGGACAACGTTGGGCAGAACCGGGTTAAAAGTGACAGTGGCCGGGTTGGGCTGCGGCGGGTTCAGCCGCCTGGGGATGTTCACCAAAGGATTGGACAACGCCTGCGGCGTCATCCGCTGTGCCTATGAGAATGGGGTCAACTTCTTTGACACTGCGGAGGCCTATGGCACCCAGCCGGCGGTGGGGCAGGCACTCCAAGGCTTGCCGCGCGAGGGCTATGTGCTGTCCACCAAGTTCTCCTACACCAAGGATGGCACAATGCAGCCCGCGGAAGCGCTGGAGCGAAGTGTCGATGCCTCCCTGCGGGAGCTGCGGACCGATGTGATTGACGTGTACCACCTTCATGGGGTGCGGCCGGAGGATTATGCAGCCGCGCGCGACCGCTTTGTGCCCGAGCTTACTAAAATGCGGGAGAAGGGCAAAATCCGTTTTATCGGCATTACCGAGCTTTTTGGCACGGACACGACCCACCAGATGGCCGGGCTGGCGCTGGCCGACGACGTGTGGGACGTCATGATGATTGGCTACAACCTGCTCAATCCGTCGGCCGCCCAAAGGGTGTTGCCCTTGACGCGCCAGAAGCGCATTGGTACGTTGTGTATGTTTGCCGTGCGCAGCGCCCTCTCTAACCCCGAAGTGCTGAAGCGCATTGTGCAGGAAATGGCCGTTGCCGGGCAGGTCGACCCCGCGCTGTCGGAGGAGGAGCACATCCTAAATTTCCTGGTGAACGAAGGCCATGCGGACACCATCATGGAGGCGGCCTATCGCTTCTGCCGGCACACACCGGGCATCGATGTAACGCTGACGGGGACAGGTTCCACCCAACATCTGTTGGACAACTTGGCAAGCATTTCCGGGATGCCGCTGCCGGTGCCAGTGTTGGAGCGGCTGGCGCGGATGTTCGGGCGGGTTGACTGCGTCAGCGGTCAGTAGCACTTGTTG
>JAEYRA010000029.1 GCA_023409755.1 Bacillota bacterium | reverse complement strand
CCGGATGTGACACAATCGTTCACCGTTTCTGCGGTGACGCCTGGTGCGCCCACCATCGGCACGGCGACAGCCGGCAACGGCCAGGCGACGGTCAGCTTCACCGCCCCGTCGTCCAACGGCGGCGCAACCATCACGGGGTACACGGTCACGTCCAACCCCGGCGGGGCTACGGGCACCGGGGCTTCCAGCCCCATCACGGTGACGGGCCTGACCAACGATGTTGCCTACACCTTCACGGTGACGGCCACGAATGCCGCAGGGTCGGGTACGGCGTCGGCGGCCTCCAACAGCGTCACCCCCGGTACCGCTCCAGTGGTGTCTTCGGTGGCCGTTCCTGCCAACGGCCTTTATGGGATCGGCAATACCCTGAGTGTTACGGTCAATTTTGACAAAATCGTTACCGTGAACACGTCGGGTGGCACGCCTCGCATTGCGCTGACGATAGGCGCTGACACCCGGTATGCCAGCTACGTTTCAGGTTCGGGCACCAGTACGCTCGTCTTCGCGTATACCATCGCCGCCGGCGACGGTGACACGGACGGCATCACCATTGGCTCGCTGGGCTTGAACGGCGGCTCCATCCAGGATGAGTCGGGCCGTAACGCGGTGCTCACGCTCAACAACGTGGGCAGCACAGCGAACGTGAAAGTGGACGGCGTGGCACCGGCCATACCGATCTTGTCTCTGGCCGCCGCCTCTGACACGGGCGCCAGCAGCACCGACCGGGTGACGAACGACAACACGCCTACGTTCACCGGTACGGCGGAGGCGAACAGCACGATCCGTCTCTTTGACGGCGGCGTGCTCCTGGGCACCACCACAGCCGATGGCGCGGGCAACTGGACGTTTACCGTTGGGACGGCTCTCAGCGATGGCGTACATAGCATCTCCGCCGATTGCGAGGATGCAGCGGGCAACCGAAGCTCTTCCACGGGGGCCCTTACGGTCACGGTGGATACGGTGGCGCCAACGCTTACCCTCACCCCGGCGGATGGGGCCACCGGCGTCCCCTGCAGCGGCAACATTGTGCTGGCCTTTGACGAGCCGATGGACACCGGCGCGTCGTCCAGTGTGGAGTTCAATGGGAACGGACTGACCGGCGGAACCTGGAACGCCGGCGCCACGACCTACACCCTTCCCTATTCGGGGTTGGGCTACCTGCAGACCTGCTCGGTGCAAGCCTTCGGGTATAAAGACCTGGCAGGCAACGTTGTGGGTTCGGATTATCAAGAGTTTACCACCCAGAACGAGACAACGCCGCCGACGGTGACAGCAGTGACACCCTCCGGCACATCGGTCGCCCTTGGCACCGATGAGCTGACCGTCACCTTCAGCGAGGCGATGGACACTGCCCATGGCACGGCGGCACTCAACCACGGTGCCTCGCTCGCCAACCCCGTGTGGAGCAATGGGGACAAGACGATCAGCTATGACCTGTCCGGACTGGATTATGGAACGGCATACACGCTGACGCTGCCGGGCTTCACCGATGTGGCGGGCAACGCCCTAACTACGGGCGGCAGCCTTGGCTTCACCACGGTGGTCCAGCGGTTCGCCCTCACGGTGGCGGCGGGCGACGGCGGCAGCGTGGCTGACGCGGACGGCGACTATGTGGCCGGCGCGTCCGTTGCGATTGCCGCAACGCCTGACAGCGGCTATGTGTTTGACCGCTGGACGACAACCGGCGGCGGCAGCTTTGGCGACGCCACGGCTGCCAGCACCACCTTCACCATGCCGGCGGCGGCGGTCACCGTCACCGCAACCTTTGTGCGCGACATCTACGTGCAGGATCTCTACATCGTGGAGGACGACGACGGCGTGACGGTGGACCTGACCCAGGGTTCCACCATCCTGTCGGTGGCGCAGGTCAATGAACTCATCGCCCTCAACGCCGATCGCCCGGTGACCCTGACCGGCGATGGGTACACCCTCACCTTCCCGGCGGGCAGCCTGACAGCCGGGAGCTGGACGAAAGACCTCGATCTGGGCATCGACTTTAACACCGGTGCGGACTACGCCGCCATCCGTGCCAAGGCCGGCGACGACTTTGTGCGGATGCTGGACTTCCACTACAGCGGGGCCCTGCCGGGCGCGGTGCAGCTGCGTCTGTATGCGGGCACCCGGTACGCCGGGGAGACGCTGGATTACCAGCGCTACAACCCGAAGACCGACAAGTTTGAAGTGCTGCAGGCCGTGAAGGTGGGCAAGGACGGGTACGTGACGGTAAGCCAGAGCAACTGCTCGTCCTACGCCCTGACCCGCCAGGAGGCGACGGATGACGTGCCGGAGACCGGCGACCACAGTTCCACCCTCCTGTGGTGGCTGCTGTGCGGCGCGTCGGCTGTGGGCATGGCGGTGCTGGTGCTGTGGGGCCGCCGCAGGAAGCACAGCAACTAACAAGGCGCAGCCGCTCTGCTTCTTTTCTCAGAAAGGGGAGGAAGGAAAGCCACATGACCGACCGCAACAACGGGCGCAGACCGCCCCGACGCCCACGCGGGGCAGGCCGGGTCACCCGGGCTCTGCTCGGTGTGCTGTGCGTGGCCGTGTTTGCCCTGTCGGCCGGTCAGTTGGTTGCCCACTACCTGCAGGGCACGCGGGAGGAGAGCGCCTTCCGCGCCCTGCAGCAGGCGGTGCACGTGACACCGCTGGCCACCGGCCCCGCCGCGTCGGCTCCGGCTGCCACAGCGGGGTCGTCGCCGCAGGCGCAGGCGACCGAGTCGCCCTACCAGGCGCTGGCCAAGCAGAACGCCGACCTGGTGGGGTGGATCTCCATTGAGGGCACCGTGCTCGACTACCCCGTCATGGCCGCCCCGGCCGATGACGAGGACTTTTACCTGACCCATGGCTTTGACGGAGAACGCTCCCGCAGCGGCGTTCCGTTCCTCGACCGGCGCTGCGATGCCAACCCGCTGGACACCAACACCATCGTGTATGGGCACCACATGAAGAACGGCACCATGTTTGCGGTGCTGGAAGGCTACCAGAAGGAGGACTTTTACCAGGCCCACCCGGTCATCCGCTTTGACACCCTGTGGGAGCAGGGCGAGTACGACATCGTCGCCGCGTTTGAAAGTCGGGTGTTTTCAAAAGAGGAGAAGGGGTTCCGGTATTACAACTTCATCCACGCCGACGATGAGGCGGCCTTCGACGCGTTTGTCTCCCAGGCCAAGGCGTTGTCACTCTATGATACCGGGGTGACCGCCACCTATGGCGACTCGCTGCTGACGCTCATCACCTGTGATTACCATACGGAAAACGGCCGCTTTGTGGTCGTCGCCAGGAAGGCTGGCTGACACATTGCCCATGCGGAAGGGAATGGCTCCCTTCCTTTTGGTGCGTCCACCTTCCCCATGCTTTTTCCCTTTTGCTGTCATAGCCCGATGCTTGCGCCTCGGCCCCGCGCTCTGCCGGGCTATCTCTGCCACGCCCCGGCAGCGGAGAAATTCTCCCCCTCGGGGTGTAGCGGAAACCAGAAAATTTCAAATCTTTAAACCATATCTTTTCAATAATCGGTCTATATTCTCTGTAATTGATAGGAGGGCAATATCAATAACGCAAGATCATTAACGTTATTGTAATGCTTAAATATCATTTCCTAACGTGCAGTTTTAGTGGCCTTGCTTCTTGAATGCTACAAGCTCACCGACCGAATTTAGCTACCTCGTTACAATGTTTTTTGATATTTCATTTCTTTTTCGTCGCTATATCCGCAGCTTTCATAAAATTTTCTGCCAACAGTATTCGTTATTGGCGTAACCAAAGTGATTTCACGAACATCAAGATGTACAAATTCAAGTTCCAATGCTTGTATCAGCTTTGTAGCTATACCGTTTCTTCGATTTTGTTCGCTTACGAACAGTTCAGTTATAATGCCCTGCAACCCCTCGGAATAGCAAATCGACTGCCAAAATATACCGCATATAAATCCAATCACTGTATCATTAACTGCTGCGATATAAACAACTTCGTTTTTGCTTTTCTCCAGCGATTCTTTCATTGAATCAAATGTTGCTCCGTGTCCGTTAAACTCGTCATTCAATTTTATCAAATCTGATATATCTCGAATTTCAGATCTACGGATAATTACGTCCATATTTACACCGCCTAATATAAATAATCGGCAGTCCAAAACTGTGTGTTATAGGCATTATACGATTCAATGTCAGCTTTAAGCAAGGATAAATCAACTGGTCGACAACAGATTTAAAGCGTATCTTTTCAAAATTGAAAAGATATGCTTTCCGCGACACGGGGGTCTTGTAAAAAATAGTCAATGGTGTATATATGGGTTGACCGATGGGGACAAACCGGGTCGGTCAAGGGGTGAGGGTGTGAACGACAAATTTCTGGAGCTGCCGGAGGACAAGCGCCGCAAGATCATCAACGCCGGGCTGGAAGTCTTCGGCCGGTACGACTACCGCCATGCCTCCACCGAGGAGATCGCCGCCAAGGCGGGCATCTCCAAGGGTCTGCTCTTCTACTACTTCCAGAACAAGCAGTCCCTCTATTCGTTTCTGTTTAACTGGGCCACCGAATACGCTAAGGCTATGGTGGTGGACGAGAGCATGTGGCGCATCACGGACTTTTTTGAGCTGTGCGCCTGCGCCGCCGAGCGCAAGGCCCTCATGCTCCGTCAGAGCCCCTGGCTCATGGAGTTCGTCATGCGGGCCTACTACTCCCAGCACGAGCCGGTGTCGGAGGAGATGAACCGCCGGGTGAGCCAGGAGACGGCGGGCATGTTTGCCGCCTACTTCGGCAATGTGGACTTCTCCCCCTTCCGCAGCGACGTGGACCCCAACCAAATCTTCCGCATGCTGACCTGGATGACCGACGGGTTCCTGCACGAGCGGCAGATGTCCGGCCAACCGGTGGAGCTCGCCGAACTCATGGATCAATTCCGCCTGTGGAGCGGGTATTTCAAGCGAATCGCATACAAGGAGGAGAACCTCATATGAGCGCGGTCATCGAAACCCGTCACTTGACGAAGTCCTATGGCAAGGCCCGGGGCATTGTGGATGTGGACCTGACGGTGGAGGAGGGGGAGATCTTCGGCTTCATCGGCCCCAACGGCGCGGGCAAGTCCACCACGATCCGCACGCTTCTCTCACTCATCTACAAAACGAGCGGCGAAGCCAAGATCTTCGGGCTGGATTGCCACACCCACCGCACCCAAATCCTGCGGGAGGTGGGCTACCTGCCCAGCGAGGTGTTCTACTACGACAACATGCGGGCCATTGATCTCTTCCGCTACTCGTCCAGCTTCTACCGCAAGGATTGCACCCGGCGTATGGAGGAACTGGCCGCGCTGCTGGAGCTCGACGTGCGAAAAAAGATTGAGGACATGAGCCTGGGCAACAAGAAAAAGGTGGGCATCATTCAGGGGCTGCTGCATTCGCCCCGCCTCATCATCCTGGACGAACCGACCAGCGGCCTTGACCCGCTGATGCAGAAAACGTTCTTCGAGCTCATCCGGGCGGAGAACGCGCGCGGGGCCACGGTGCTCTTCTCCTCCCACATCCTGAGCGAGGTGCAGCGCATCTGCGACCGGGTGGCCATCATCAAGGAAGGGCGCATTGTGGCGGTGCAGCGCATCGATGAGCTGCAGCGCAGCGCCTACAAGAACGTTAGCTTCACCGTGCGGGGCGGGGACGCGCCGGAGGGCTTTGGCCTGGAGGGTGCCGAGAACCTGGAGGTGGCCGGCCCCAGCGTCAGCTTCCTCTACAAGGGCGACGTCAATGACCTGCTGGCGGCCCTGGGCCGTCTGCCGCTCCAGAATGTGGACATCACCGAGCCGGCGCTGGAAGACATCTTCCTGCACTACTACCTTTGAGCAGGGGGTGCCGTGCGTGAACACGTTTGCGTTTGAAACCAAGGCACAGGTGCGGAGCGTCGCCGTGTGGACGATGAGCCTGGTGGCCCTGCTCGTGGTCTTCGCCGGGGGGTTCTACCCCGCCTTTTTGGAGAGCCGCGACGCCGTGCAGGAGGCGCTTGCCAGCCTGCCCCCGGCCTTTGCGGCGGTCTTTGGCGTGCAAATGGACGCCATCTTCTCCTACGGCGGGTTCTTCCAGTTCCTCTATACCTACCTGGGGGTGGTGGGGGCCATCATGGCGGCGGGGGTGGGCCTGGCGGCCTTCGCGCGGGAGAAGCGCTCCAGTTGTGTGGACTTCCTCTTCGTTAAGCCCGTGAGCCGGGGGTGGCTCTTCGCCCGCAAGGGGCTGGCGTGCCTTGCGCTGCTGGCGGCGGCCAATGTCGTCTTTGTGGCGGCTTCCATCGCCACCTACCTCCTCAACGGGCAGGACAAAGCCGGGCTGGGCACGTTGGTGCTGGCCTCGCTGTCGCTCTTCCTCCTGCAGGTGGTGTTCCTTGCCGTGGGGGTGGTCGTCGCCGTCTTCGCGCGCAAGATCCGCTCGGTCTCTGGCATGGCCACGGCGTTGGGCTTTGGGGGCTTTGCCCTGCTGGCGCTCAATTCCCTACTCCAGGAGGAGACCCTGCGCTTCGTTTCGCCCCTCAACTACTTCAACCCCGGCACCGTGTTTGAGACGGGCGGGTACGAAGCCAAGTACGCCGTGGCGGCCGCCGTGGTCGTGGCCGTGTGCGTCGCCGCCGCGTGGGTCCGGTATTGCCGCAGCGACACGCCGGCGCTGTGAAGGAGGAGAACCCATGAACATCTTTGTGCGGGAGCTGCGAGCCGGGCGCAAGGCCTTTTTGTTCTGGCTGCTGGGCCTGTTTGTCCTGTGCTTCGTCGGCATCGTCAAATACGAAAGCTATAACGCCAGCGGGAGCATGGATGATATGCTGGCGGCCTTCCCCCGCATCGCACTGGCGGTGATGGGCGTGGTGGGGGTGGACATCAGCACCCTTGCTGGCTACACGGCGCTGCTGTTCTATTACATCCTGCTGTGCGTGGTCATCTACGCCGTGCACCTGGGCGCCAACGCCGTGGGGCGCGAGTCGGTGGACAAAACATATGAGTTCCTCTTTGCCAAGCCCTGCTCGCGGGCGCGCATCCTGGGGTGGAAGCTCGCCTCGGCTTACGCGTTCCTGCTGGCGTTCTGCGCCTGCAATGCCGTCTTCGCCCTGCTGGCATCGGCCACCCTGCCCACCCAGGAGGACGTGAGCCGCCTGGTGGCGCTCTATACCCTGGCGGTGTTCCTCATCGGCGCGGCATTCCTGGCGCTGGCGGCGCTGTCTGCCGCCGCCGCCCGCCGGCCCGAGCGCGGCACACTCTATGGCAACCTGGCGTTCCTCTATGCCTTTGTGCTGGGCGTGGTGTACAACATGCTGGAGCACCCGGGCCTGCTGCAGCTCCTCGCGCCGTTCAACTACTTCACTCCGGCGGATCTCGTCGCTGGGCGGTTCGACCTGCCCTATGCCGGGTTGACGCTGGTGCTGACGGCCGCCTTCCTGTGGGGGGCATTCGCGTCCTTCCAGCGCAAGGACCTGCTGTAACGCCGGCAGGGCCAGCCCCTGGACCTTGGTCAGCCGTTGGCGTCGGAGCTCCACGCCCAGTTGGTGTAGGTTGCCTGGGGCGCAAACCCCAGCGACCAGTAGAAGGGCTGATCGCCGCCCACCAACGCCGTGCACCCATAGGCACGGGTGCGGTTGATTCCCTCGGTGATGAGCGCCTTGCCCAGGCCCATCCGCCGTTGCCACCATACCGTCCCCAATGGCTCCATGCTCGCCGTTGGGGACTTTTCACTCACCCAGAAGTTGGCAAGCCCCGCGGGCTGGCCCTCCTCGTCCAGCACGATGAGGTCGAGCTCAGGCCGATAGTCCGGCATGGTGCGGATCGCCTCAAACCCAGCCAACCCGCCGTTGTCGTCCTGGTTGTAGCGGAACGAGTGGCTGTGGGCCAGCGCGTAATAAAACGCCGGCACCGTGCGGGCGTCGCGGATGACGAACCCCTGTGGAAGAACCACTTCCTCCGGCTGGGCGGGGTAGGGCTTGACCATGACGCGGGAGTGGTTCTCCGTGCGTTGGTACCCCCGCTGGGCTAGCAAGGCGGCCAGCCGCTCATCGCCATCGGCCACGCACAGCTGGTACCGGCTGGACGTCCGGTCCTCCGACACCCGGCTTGTAAAGCGCTCGGCAAAGGAGCACATGCGATGCAGCAGGGAATCCGTCCGGTCCTGCTCGCTGCGGAAGGCGAAGAACGTTTCCTCCCAGCAGGTGCCACCCTCGGTCAATACCAATGACACGATGCCGTTCTCGTCCTGCCAGAGGCCGCAGGTGCGCTCATGGCCGCCGTAGACTCCCCGGAGGGCGGGGTGGAGGGCGAGACAGAACTGGAAACGCACCCGCTCGTAGGGCCAGTTGTCGTGGCTCCTGTGTGCCCGCAGGAAGTGGTACACACGGCCGAAGTCCGCCGGGGTGTAAAACGAAAACATCGGTTCCATGGGCGTCTCCTTTTGGGGCCTTTTCCAGTATCATAGGCCAGCTCACTCCTTCTGGGAAGTCTTTGTTTGGTTAAATAGATATGGTCGGTAGTGAACATGGAATTGACAGCCGTATATGCAGGACTTACGATATGTGGGACTCATCGGCTTGGATAGAAATGGAAAGCGCCAAGGCGGTCGCCGCCGGTTCTCCGGTGCCCAAGGCAGCTGTTCTGCCATCCCTTGGCTCCATTCTTGCCCAATGACCGTCGGTGAAAGGAAGCGCTGAGATGATCCCCAACCAATGGTATGCCATCCTTCCCTCCAAGGCCGTCAAGCGCGGCCAGATCGTGGGCGTGAAACGCCTGAACATGGAACTGGCCCTCTTTCGCAGTGACAGCGGCGACATTGGCTGCGTGACGGACCAGTGCACCCACCGGGGCGCGGCGCTCAGCAAAGGCAAGGTGAAGGGGAACTGCGTCCAGTGCCCCTTTCATGGGCTGGAGTTTGACGTCAAGGGGCGCTGTGTGTTCATCCCCGCAAACGGCAGGGCCTCCAACGCGGACATCAGCCGCTACAACGTGAAACACCACCCGGTGCGGGAGCGCCACGGCATCGTTTACCTCTGGTACGGCGAAGAGGGAACCGTCACTGAGGAACTGCCGTTTTTTGAGGGCGATGTGGACGCGTCGTATGCCTGCAGCGAACTGGCGGATGAGTGGAACTCCCACTACTCCCGCTGCATCGAAAACCAGCTGGACGTGGTGCACCTGCCATTTGTGCACTCCACCACCATCGGCAGGGGCAACAAAACCGTGGTCAACGGCCCCAAGGTAAGCTATGAGAACGGGGTGCTGGTGACGAGTGCCAACAACGAGGTGGACCGAGGACAGAGCCCCAAGCGGCCCGACGAATGCGTCATCAAGTCGACCTACCTGAGCTTCCGGTTCCCCAACATCTGGATGAACCACATCAGCGACAGGATCAAGGTCATCATCTACTTTGCCCCCGTGGATGACGAGAACACCGTGCTGTACATCCGGTTCTACTGCAGGCTCACCGGCCTTCGCCCGGTGGATGCCTTGGTCGCCGTTCTGGGTAAACACCTCAACCGGTTAGTCGAGCGTCAGGACAAACGGGTGGTCATCACCCAGAAGCCCAAGGCGTCGTCGCTCAAGATGGGGGAAAAGCTCCTTGCCGGCGACGGGCCCGTCATCCTCTACCGCCGCATTCGGGAAGAACTGAAAACAGGCGGCGGCGCAGGGCCAAAATGACACCTTGCGAACGGCACGCGGTTTGACTAGAATGGAGGCAAAGACACCGCGGAGGTAGGAACATGTATCAAATTGCCACAATCAGCGACATCGCGGACCTCCACCGGGCGGAGGAGTTCGCTCTCACGCACTATCTCTGGGGCACCACCTACCAGCCCCAGGTGACGGGCCGCCTGGCCTGGGTGGAGGGCAAGGGCTTTGCGCTGCGGATGACCTGTCGGGAGCAGAACCCCACGCGGGTGTACACCCGGCGTGACGACCCTGTTTATAGGGACAGCTGCATGGAGGCGTTCCTGAACTTCACGCCCGACGCCGCCGAGCCTGGCTATATCAACTTTGAGATGAACGCCAACGGCGCGATGCTCTGCGCCATCGGGCCGGACCGGAACCACCGCACTCCCCTCAAGGAAATGGGGCTGGAGCCCGCCGGGCCTGCCGTGCAGATCGGCCCGGACGCCTGGCAGCTTGACCTGTTCATCCCCCTGGAGCTCCTTCGCAGCATCTATGGCCCGGTGGAGATCACCTCGGGCTACCGGGTGCGAGGCAACTTCTACAAGTGCGGCGATGCAACCCCCAACCCGCACTATGGCTCCTGGGCCAAGGTCGGCACCGAGCAGCCCGACTTCCACCGGCCCGAGTACTTCGGGGAGATGGTGGTGGAGTAAGCAACAGGTAGGGTATGCAACAGCCGGGAACCGGTGGTTCCCGGCTGGTTTGTTGGGTGCTTATCATTTATCGTTGGAAAGAGGTAGTCATTTCGTGGCAACTAATGTTAGGCAACACTACGTGGCTCGGAGCTACCTTGCACCCTTCACAATAGATGGGACACTTCTGCATGCACTTGATGTTCCGACGACCAAATGCTTAACTGTGTCAACTCGTGATGTAGCTTGCGAAAAATTGTTCTATGATATTTCTAGCTCACTTTTTGTGGAAACATTATCAACCTGCACAAGAGACGAAATCGATCGCACATTTAATAGATTCTATGAAAATGTATATTGTGAGGCAAGAAATGTGTTGGTCAATAAAGTGTTGCCCTTTGTTGACTTTCGAATAACTGGATCATCTTCAGGTGTTCATGTATCAAGGCAAATGGTAGATTTTTTGTTGATTCAATATTTTCGCACAAGCTCATTTCGCCAGAAGAGATTCGGTGTAAACCTCAATTTCCACTTAACGATAGAAGGTCATAGGGCCATAGTGTCTGATGATGTTAACATCGGTGAAATTCATACGGCTTATGTTTTGTGTGCACTGTATTGTTGCAAGCTTTTAGAGAGGCTAGATGATAAAACCATTCAGAGTTTTAGCCAGTATATCAATGAGATTGATCGTATACGAAACGAAATATATAAATTTTACAGAGTATATTTAGTCATTGATAAAAACAGCAGAAATACATTTTGCACATCTGATAATCCTGTTGTTGTTAATGAGAACGACATGGACATTAAGTTTATGGTCATGCCCATAATCCTCGAATATCTTTTCTGTTGGTTAATCCTAAGTATTTTGAGAATATTTCTAGATTTTCAAGTAAAATTTACATAATGCACGATGACACACCGGAAAGGAAGGGCCAAATCGATTCACTAAACATGCTTCAAGCAGAAACGGCAAGTAGATTAGTGTTTTCACAAACGCCAGAATTTGACGAAGTAATGCTATATATTAAAGGAGAAAAGCGCAGTAGCTTCTTCTTGTAGAAAAGAGAAACTGTTTACCTGTCATGGTGAACCTTTTCTCGCCGGAAAAGCAAGCATTGAATAGAAAACAGGTGGAGGTTTAGCAGTGGAACACATCTTGGAAAAGCTGGATCTGGAGAAAACGGGGCTGCGCCGGCAGGTGGACGCGGGCATCGAGGCAAACCGCAAGGGCACCTTTGCCCTGCGGGTGACCGACCAACATGGCCAGCCCGTGCCGGGCGCGGCGATCGAACTGGCGCAGGTGAGCCATGACTTTCGTTTTGGTTGCAACTCCTTCATGCTCGACGGCTTCCCAAACGCCGGGATGAACGAGACCTATGAGCGGCTGTTCGGCGAGCTCTTCAACTTGGCGGTGGTGCCCTTCTTCTGGGGGGACTATGAGCCCGAGGAGGGGAAATTTCGCTTTGACGCCAACAGCGAAAAGCGCTACCGCAGGCCCACGCCTGATCGGGTCTTGCAGTTCTGCCGGGAGCATGACATCCTGCCCAAGGCGCACAACCTCATTTACAACCGCGACTTCGCCC
>JAEYRA010000198.1 GCA_023409755.1 Bacillota bacterium | reverse complement strand
GGCCTCCTCCCGCCGAGGCGACGTCCTTCCCCGTAATACCGTGTACGAGCGAAGTAAAAAGGTGCCCCCCGGCGACATGCGCGGCGGGGGGCGAACCTGCACTAGTGACGAGCTCTCCTGACTCGCGGCCGTCGCGGTTAGCGGCGGACGCGACTGGCGAGAGCGTATAAAAACCACGTCCCGTGGGGAATCCACTGCTCGGCCCAGCGCCAATTGTCTTTGATACGCTCGTTGGGTTCCAGCACAAACTCGATGCCCTCCTCATCCTCCAGGCCCGAGGTGATGCCGTTGCAGATGCCGCCGGGGCAATTGAGGAAGTCATACCGGCCGTTGTAGAAATACTGGATGTTGTTGCGGCCATAGCCCTCCATCATGCAGGCGTCGAAGGGGTTGAGGCCGAGGATCCAGTTGATCTGATCGGCGGCGAAACAGCGCAGGCGGTCAGCCAGTTCGTCCTCCACCGCGGGGGCCAGCTGCAGCGCCGCGCAGGCCAGCGACGCGATGCGGGCGTTGTCACCCTGCCACCAGGGCTTGGCGTTGCTGTTGTGGGGGAAGAAGAACTTCGTGCCGATCTCACCGGTGTCGTTGTCACGGTAGAGGAGCCGCGCGTAGCCGTAGGGGTTGGCCACCGCCGCCGTGCGGGCCAGCGTCCCCTCCATCAGCTGCCGGGCACCCGCCAGAGCCTTGGCCGCCAGGGCGTTGTCGGTCTCTATGGCGACATAATTGAGGAGCGCCACCACCGGCAGACCCTCGTCAGCGGCGTGGTGGAAGGGCTTTCCTTCGTCCATCTCCAGATAGGCCGCGCCATCGAGCACGCGAATGCGGGCAAGAATGCGCTCAGCCATGGTGCGGGCCTGGCGTAGATAGTCATACATCGCGGTGGTGCGATAGAGTTCGGTCAAGGCTTCCAGCGCACAGTACTCATCCACGAGGTTCCAGCGGCCGTCGTTGGTGTAGCGCTCGTTCTGGGTGCTGAGGACATCCCACGCGCGCTGGGCCGCGCCGATGTAGTCAGCCTGGCCGTGCTCCATGGAGGGATAGTAGCGCCGGGCCGCCGCCGCCAATGCCGCAATGGCCGTGCCACCGCCGCTGCGCAGCGACACCTCGTAGTTGTCGTCGGTGATGGTCTCGCTCTCAGCGGTGGCCGCCGCGCCAAACTGGGCGCTGCTGTGATGGTACTCAAACCGCACGTTGCGCTGCTGCTCGGGGCGGCCCAGGGCATCGCCCCGGCCGATGGAGCGGAAGAACGAGCCGGACGGCGCGACCCTGCGCATCACGAAGTCCGCGCCGAAGAACGCTTCATCCAGAAAGCGGCGGCGCACCTGGCTGAAGTGCTCAATGCCGCTTTGGGCCAGAAGCTCCTCCACCCGGAAGAACATCAGCGCCGTGAACGCCGCCTGCTGGGGGTTGTGGTAGGTGCTGTGGGAGAGGTGCGACAGGTGGATGCCGTAATCGCCGGAAGCGTCGTACCAACCGCCGTGCAGATCGACCGTGCCCTGCCGCTGCCCGGCAAAGGGAATGTCGCTGTCGCGCTTGCTCCACTCACCGCTGGAGCGCTGGGCCTTGAAGGAGTAGCCCACGGCGTTCACAAGCCGCAGGTCGACGAGCGACTCCCGCACCTCAAAGGCCTGGGAGCGGACACTCCCCCGGTCGGTGTCGACCTCCACGGTGTAGGTGCCCTCCTCCCGCACGTCGTCAAAGCACAGGGTCCAGTGGTCGCCCTTGCCCCAGTGGGCCACCGGGCCGCAGGCCACGGGCTGCCCGGCGGATACGACCCCGCCGCAGGCACGCAGCACGCGGAATGCGGTGGCCTTCGTGCTTGCCTCCGCCACAAAGACGGCCTTCTTGCAGCCTGCCGAGGGGTAACCGAGGTGATTGGTCAACACTTGCATGGGTCAGTCTCCTTTCGTCGTGCCAGCGGTTCGCCGGATTGTCCACAGAGTAAATAAGAATGGTGTGCACGCGTCATCCAGCGGAGATAGGTGTCCCCGATCTTCTCAGGAGCCCCGTGGAACGTTCCACAGCAACGATGCCGATGCCCGGCGGTCTAGCTTGCCGGAGGTGGGTACTGCGGCGGATGCCCCCGGAAGGCAACGCTGGGGAACGCGGTCAATCGCGCACGATGAGGGTGGTACCGGGCTTGCGCGCCGGGCCCGGGGGCAGCGTGCCTTCGACGGTACCGACGGCAGCAGAACCGCAGATCACATGCTCCCGCGGAATGCCCATCCCGGCCAAATACTCCCGCAGAGGGGCGTAATCGGTGGCCCAGGCGATGGCGTTGATCCAGCAGGAGCCAAGGCCCAGCGATGTCGCCGCCAGGAACATGTTTTGCAGCGCGCAGGAACAGTCGGCCATGGCGTTGTCATAGTGGGGCTTGTTGGAGGCGATGATGAGGGTGGGCGTGTGCTGGTGGAAGCAGAACGTCTCCGCATTGGCGGCCGACCGCTGGCAACCGAGCTTGGCCGGGTAAGCATCGGCCGGCAGCACCCAACTCAAAGCCGCCTGCCGCACCAGTTCGTTCACCTCTGCCAGCACTGTCTGGCTCTGGATGGCGGTAAACAGCCAGCTCTGGTTGTTGCTGCCGCTGGGAGCCCAGGTGGCGGCTTCCAAAATCAATTGCAGCTCGTCTTCGCCAATCTGTTCTGGACGGAAGCGGCGGACGCTGCGCCGGGTGCGGATGGTTTCCAGGGTCTCGTTCATGATCCTACCCCCAGTCAAATTGGTCTAGACCTTTCCTCACTAGAGTAGCACAGGGGGTGCGGAAATGCCATCAAAACAAGGGTGCAACGCATTGTGGCCGGGTGATGGCACCGCCGTAAAGTGTCTGACCGTTGACACACTTTCCAGCCACCGCGTTCTGTTCTATAATGAGCGCAAATCTGCGCACTAGGAGGCTCCCGATGCAGAACGGAAAGGACCGGCCCAACCTCCTGCTGATCACCACCGATCAGCAACGATTTGACACCATTGCCGCGTGGGGCAACCGCTCCATCCACACGCCTCATCTGAACTGGTTGGTCGACGACGGCATTTCCTTCACCCGCTGCTATGCCGACTGCCCCATCTGCATGCCCAGCCGCGCTACCATCATGACCGGCCTGGCCGGCTATACCCTGGGGCTCACCGGCAACAATGACAGCCT
>JAEYRA010000040.1 GCA_023409755.1 Bacillota bacterium | reverse complement strand
AGCGCAGACGCGGGGTTCTGATCGACGCTTGCGCTGCCGAATGGCGGCAGCCCGGACTGTGAGACCCAACAGAGCCATAGCGCCCCCTGACGCAGTGCGTCAGGGGGCGCTCGTTTGACCTGCTCGTGACGGGGCGGCTACTCCTGGTGGTGAATCCCGCCCGCCGCGTCGCCGGTGATCTTCAGTTCCATCCCTGCGCCCTGGTAGTCGTTGGGGCGGTCGATGAACCCGAGAGAGCGGTAGAACGCCTCCCGGCCGGGGGCGGCCATCAACGCCACGGTGATGGTGTCACCGGGGGCGGTGGCGGTGCGCACAAACTCCAGCAGCCGCTCCACGATGGCGCGGCCAACGCCCTGGCTGCGGGCATCGGGCAGCACGATGATGTCCTGCAGGTAGCAATGGATGGCCCCGTCGCCGATGAGCCGGCCGATTCCGACGACCCGACCGTCCTCCACGGCGGTGACGGTGCGCAGCGACGCGGCAACGGCCCGTTCGGCCTGGGCGAGCGACCGGGGGCTCCACCCGGCCACGGAACGGAAGGCAAGAAGATCGGCGGCGGTCAGTTCGTTGTCTTTGAGTTCCCAGGACATGTCTGCTCCTCCTATGCGCGGTTGGGGGCGGGCGACTTGCTAGGTTCGCGGTGTACCTCTTTCTGCTCCATGCAGTGGCGGGGGGGCGGGCAGCAGGCCGCGCTATGCCGCAGCACTGGCGGTTGGGCAGTAGGACGATGTCTTACTGGAGAGGTTCGTAGGGCAACCCGCTTTGCCACGCAGTTTGGTAAGTGTTACTTCCGCGGACGGCCATCCAGAACACGCTGTTCCATGTAGTGCCCACGATCCTCGGTGGGCAGGGTGAAGAACCCCAGGGAGGCATAGAATGGCTCCTTGCCCTTCGCGGCGCACAACCCCACGTCCAGCTGGGTGCCGTCCAGCGCGTCGGCGCGGGCAGCTTCCAGCAGACGGCGCACCACGGCCGAGCCAACGCCCCGCCCCTGGCATTCGGGCAGCACGACAATGTCTTCGAGGTAATTCTTCAGCGCGCCATCGCCAATCATCCGGCCGATGCCGATGACGCGGCCATCCTCCACCGCGGTGACGGTGCACAGGGAGTTGGCCACCGCCCGGGCAGCCTGCTCAGGCGTGCCGGCGTTCCACCCCGCCGACAGACGAAAGGCAATGAGCACATCCGGAGTTAATTGGTTGACTCTCAGTTCAAACGACATCGTTCTCTCCTTTTTCCACAAGGTATCACTACAATAGCATACCACTTGGCCTCTGGCATGGGGATGTGGGGTCTTCTGACGCCAGTCTAGACATGACAGCCAACATCCGTGGTGTGCTCGATCGATTACTCCGCGCGGCCGGTGGAGCTATCCAGCCCCGAGTGCAGGCTGCGGTTGCCGATGACGGCCATGGCGTCTTCCAGGCTCATGGCCCCGGTGAAGAAATCGGCGGCGGCGTTGAGGGACGACACGGCCAGCGCTTCCCCGGCGCGGTAGAGTTCTGGCACCGACTCGCTGCGCGCCCGGTCCGGCTCCCAGGGGGAGTGCCACGTCCGATGTTCCAGGTTCAGCGGGTCGTCGGCGGGCAACCGCCGGGGTGCGAAGTGGGTGGCTAACGCACCCCGCTGGCCCGAAAGAGCCTCCAGCGCCCGGGCCAGGGCGTGTTTGCCGCCGTGGGGGCTGCTGAGCAGCCCATTGAGCGTCGCCATGTGGCCGATGGACTGGGAAATATCCCCGGCGGGCACCAACGCGCCGTGGCTGACGGCGGCAGCGGCGGATACCACCCGGCCAATGGCCTGTCGCGCGCCTTCGGACAGATCGGCCAGCTCCCGGCTGGGCGGCGGCACCGGGCAGCGCTGGTCGGGGTGGTCCTGGTGGTAATACAGGCTCTCCCACGCGGCTTCCAACGCGAAGTGGCCGCCACGGAACGGACGGTCGTTGGCAATGCCGGTGAGGGCGTAGACGTAGGGGTGGATGGAGGAATCGGCGGCGACGTGGCACAGGTACCCCAGGGCCCAGGCGCGGGTGCTGGGCACGTCATCGGCAGCCGCCTGCAGCAGTGCTTTGGCAAAGGCGCCGGTGTCGCGGGTGTGCAGCACGCTGCCCAGTTCGCGCGTGGAGTCGGGGGCAAAGGGCTTCCAGAACCGGTGGGCAAAGAGGGGGTCGGGCCCCAGCGAACCCACCAGGAAGCAGTCCTCGTCGGCGGTGATGAGCGCAATGGCCGCGGGGGTCAGGCGGTCGGTAAGGCCGGCGGCAAAGCGCCGGTGGACGTAGCTGTCAGGCATGGCAGTCCTCCTAAGGAAAGTATAACACAGCCGTGGCGGCGAGGAAGACAGGCCCACAGGAATTTTACTTGCGAAATGGTGAGCGGCGAATAGAATGGTAGTATACATCCACATAGATGAAGGAGGACGCGCCCATGGCATCGGATGCCCCCGCTGCCCGCCGGCAGCCCCGTTTCAACCGCGCCGAATGGAGTTGGATGTTCTACGATTGGGCCAACTCCGCCCAGACGATGATCGTGGCGGCGGTCATCCTGCCCATCCTCTTCAAGACCCTCACCAAGTCGGCAGGCATCGCCACATTCACCGCCGACGCCTACTGGGGCTACGCCACCAGCGCGGCCACACTGTTGGTGGCGCTGCTGGCCCCGCTCCTGGGCACGCTTGGCGACTTCCGCGGTTACCGCATGCGTCTGTTTACGACGTTCGCGGGCTTTGGCATGGTGGCCACGGCAGCGCTGGGCTTCGTGCACAATTGGCAGCTCATGCTGGTGTTCTATGCCCTCTCCAACTTCGGTTTCTCCGCGTCCAACATCTACTACGACGGGTTCCTGGTGGATGTGACAACCAACGAGCGCATGGACCGGGTGTCCTCCACCGGCTACGGGCTGGGGTACATCGGCGGCAGCACCATTCCCTTTGTGGCGGCCATCGTGCTGCTGCTGTATGGGGACAAGCTGGGTCTTTCTGCGTCGGCCTCCCAGGCCATCGTGTTTGTGATGACGGCGCTGTGGTGGGCGGGGTTCACCATCCCCCTGTGGCGCAATGTCCGCCAGGTCAACTGGGTGGAGCCCGGCCCCAACCCGGTGGTCCAGAGCTTCCGCCGCCTGGGGCAGACCTTCACCCATGTGCGGGCCCACCGGGCGCTGTTCCTCTTCCTGCTGGCCTATTTCTTCTACATCGACGGCGTGGGCACCATCATCCACATGGCCACCGTTTATGGTGACTCGCTGGGCCTCACGAGCATGGACCTGGTGCTGGCGCTCCTGGCCACCCAGCTCATCGGCTTCCCCTGCGCCATCGCCTATGGGCGGCTGGCCGAGCGCTTCGGCACCCGGCGGATGATCGGCGTGGGCATCGGCACCTACTTTGTCATCTGCATCCTGGGCTACTTTGTCAACAGCTTCCTCACCTATCTGGCGCTGGCAATCCTGGTTGGTACGGCCCAGGGCGGCATTCAGGCCCTCAGCCGCAGCTACTTTGGCCGGCTCATCCCCGACCGGAAGCAGGCCAACGAATACTTCGGCTTCTTTGATATCTTCGGCAAGTTCGCCAGCTTCATCGGCCCCGCGCTCTTCGGCCTGGTGGCCCAGGCCACCGGCGATTCGCGCTTCGGCGTGCTCAGCGTGCTGGCGCTCTTCGTGCTGGGCGGCGGCATGTTCCTCATCGCCGGCCGGGCTGAGAAAGAAACGGCATAGGCCCCTTTCCGGCTTCGCGTCTGGCTGGTCGTGCCGTTCCGGCACTGCTCGCCCAAGCGACCCGGCCGCTGTGGCGACAGCCGCGATTTGGAGTGCTTGTTCTCATGATGGATTGGTCGCCGTCCACGCCTTACGCGCCGTCCAGGCGCTAAGGCATTGCAGGGCAATGCCTTCACGGCGTGACGGTTGGACACGCATCCAGCGTGTCCGATTCCACCGCGCATGTCGCCGACCCATCGCAAATTGCAGCTCTCATGCGGAGTTCTAGGAGTACGCTTCGCCTGCGGGCGGGTTTTGCTTTCGATGCTCCTGCCAGTACCCGTTCCCTCCCGCCGGATAAAACGGTGTTACCCCCGCTCCACGGCAGACGATTCGCAAGAATCGTTGAGAGTGGTGCGAACAACACGCAGTGTTGTGATGGGGCGCTCGGCTCACGCTACTTCTTTCTGTGCCTACTTTTCTGACAATCTGCCGCGCCTTCCGGCTTTGAGGCTGGAAGGCGCGTTTTGTTGTGCCCCGGGCGCAGAAGCCTGGGGGCTAGAGTGGGGGGCATGCTGTGATGGCGGGCGTTCCGGCGGAACCCAGCGGCGTGGTTTCGGGCACGCCGGCTGTTTGCGTGCCTGTCTGAAAAAATCAACAATACCCCTTGACGCATAATACTATGCGATGTATGATATAGGCCACAAGGCGGTATTGCCCCATGCGGGGCATTCGAGAGGAAGGGATACATGGACATCCAGTTGAAGAAAGGGCTCGTCGAGGTCTGCGTGCTGAAGGTTCTCTCCCGCGGGGATTCCTATGGCTATCAGCTCATACGCGACATCAGCCCGCACATCGAGATTTCCGAATCGACGCTCTACCCCATACTCAAGCGCCTGGAGAGCGGCAGTCTGCTCACCGTCTACAGCGTGGAACACAATGGCAGGCTCCGGAAGTATTACCGCATCACCGAGGAGGGCCGGCAGAGGCTCACGGCCTTTGCCCAGGAATGGAAGGAAGTCATGGCGGTGGCACGTTTTATCGCCGCGCAGACGGAGGAGGACAACCATGACCAAGAGTGAATTTGTGAGCGCGCTCAGCGCGCGGCTGGCCCACCTGCCCCAGCAGGAGCGGGACAAGGCCACGACCTACTACAGCGAGATCGTCGAGGACCGCATGGAGGACGGCATGGGCGAGGAGGAGGCCGTCGCCGCCCTGGGCAGCGTGGAGGAGGCCGCCCAGTCCGCCATGCTGGACATGCCCCTGCCCGTGCTCGTGAAGGCGCGGGTCAACGAGAGCCGCGACAAGGCCCGCAGCCGGACGCTTTGGATCGTGCTGGCGGTGGCGGGCGCTCCGTTTTGGCTGCCGGTGGCCGCGTCCCTGGCCGGCACGTTCTTCGGGCTCTACCTGACGCTGTGGGGGCTCATCGTCACGCTCTTTGCCGTGCTGCTGGCGCTGGGCGTGGCGGGGCTGACGGGCAGCGTCGGCGGGGTGGCGGGGCTCTTTACCGTCTCGGTGCCGGCAGGGCTCTTTGCCATCGGCGCGTCGCTGGCCATACTGGGCGTGGCGCTGTTCCTCTTCAAGCCCGTCTGCCTCATCGCCAAATGGCTGGCGCTGCTCACGGTGCGGTTTGTCAAGTTCATCAAGTCGTTGTTCATCGGCAAAAGGGGAGGGATCGACCATGAAGAGCAATAAAATCTACATTGTGGCAGCCGTGGTGCTGCTCGTCGGGTTGGCGTTCATGTTTTCGGGGGCCGCCAGCGCCGGGTTCAGCACGGCGCGCCTGTCCGCCGACGACTGGCAGGACAAGACCTACACCGCCGCCGGCGACATCACGGCGCTCGTCATCGACGACAGCAACACGGCGGTGGAGATTGTGCCCACCGACGAGGAGCGCGTCGCCGTGGCCTACACCGACGGCCGGTGGCAGCGGTACGCCGTGGAGGAGGCAAACGGCTCGTTGCGCGTGGAAAAGCGGACCGAGCCGCGGGATTGGTTCAGAAGCCTTTGGAGCTTTGACTTCGGCGTGCGGCGGCTGACCGTGCGGGTGCCGAGGGGCACGGCGCTGACGCTGGATGCGGGCACTTCCAACGCATCGGTCACCCTGTCGGGGCTGAGCCTTGCAAAGCTGTCACTGCGAACCTCCAACGCCCGGGTCGAAGTGCGGGACGTCACCGTGGCCCAGGGCATGGAGGTGAAAAGCTCCAACGGGGGCGTCTCGCTCACCGATGTGACGGCGCAGGGCGACGTGGCGGTAACGACCTCCAACGACACCGTGGCGCTGGACGGCCTCACCGCCCGGACGGTGGACGTGAAGACCTCCAACGGCCCAATCACCCTGGACGCGGTGGACGGGCGGGAGACGCTGCGCTTCGAGAGCTCCAACGGTTCCATCACCGGCAGCCTCGCCGGGGCAATGAAGGACTACTCCATCGAGAGCCACACCTCCAATGGCAGCAGCAACCTGCCGGAGGAGCTGGGCCTGGGCGGCAGGAGCCTGACGGTCCGGACTTCCAACGACAGGATTGACGTGGAGTTCGCGGCGGACTAGCTGGTCGCGGCTGTCGCTGCCGCTGTCGCGGCTGCCGCTGTTGCGACAGCCGCGAGTTGGAGTGCTTGTTCGTGTTTTTGACAGATGGGTCGGCGCACAGGTCGCCGACCCATCGCATATTGCAGCTCTCATGCGGAGTTCTAAGGGTACGCTTCGCCTGCGGGCCTTACGCCGCATCCCAGGATGCATGGGCGAGCAGCGGCCAATGGGCCGCGACCAGCCATGCGGCTAGTGCGATGCAAGCATCGCACTCACGGCCCTTGGCCTAACGCCATCCAAGGCGTCTGGGCCTGCGGGCGGGATTTGCTGTTTATACTCACACCCACAATGGGTCCCTCCCGCCGGATAAACCGGTGTTACCCCCGCATCACGGCAGACGATTCGCAAGAATCGTTGAGAGTGGTGCGAACAACACGCAGTGTTGTGATGGGGCGCTCGGCTCAATCTGTTTCTTTCTGTACCTGCTTTTTTGATAAGCTGTCCTCCCGCCGAATGAAGTGGAGGGAGGTTCATCTTCCTTTGCCCGTTCTAGGGATTTATTGACACTCTAAGCCCCCGACCTAGTTGGCCGGGGGCTGTTTGCGTTTGCGTCCGCTTATGCACCACCGTAAGGGTGAGTGTGCTCAGCCTGGGAGCGATACTCGCTCAGCCGGGCGATGCGGCCCTCGTCGTCAAAGTCCACGACGGACACGCCGTCAAAGGAGCCGGACGTTCCATCGAACTCATAGGCGAAGAACCACTCTGCACCCAGTGTGCGGCCCTGGCCGAACAGGCGGCGGATTGTCCATTCGCGCACGGTGCCCCGGCTGTTCCAGTCGGTAAACCACTGGCGCAACTGCGTCAGGCCGTGGTACTGCGGCCCGTAGCATTCGGTGTACACGATGTCTGGCGCGAACAACTCTGATATGGCGGTGTCGTCTTTTTGCAGCCATGCGTCAAACCAGGTGCGGAGGGCCTGCTCCTGTTCCATGTGTTGTCCTTTCGGTGTTTGGTGTTGGTTCGTGCTTGTTTCTGGGTGGGGAGGGAAAGTCCTGCTGTGGGGGTGTAGGGCAGGGTGGGGAGCAGGGGGCTTGCAATTTGATAGGCAGCTAGCAGCAAAGTAATTGATGTCATGGGCATAAAAAAGCCATGTATGGCAAGGTTGATGGAAGAACGCGCTGCGCTGGCGGCACTTTTGAAGCGCAAAAGTGCCCAAAACGCTTTAAGAGGCGCGGACGAGTTTCCTAGACCTGATAACCGGCACAAGGCGTAGTAGTCAGCGGCGGTAACTCGGTTTCGCATTGCTGCGCAAAGCGAACCCTCAAACATCCCGCCCGCTGCCCCCGGGCTTTCTGCCGCCGGTCATCAGGGGAAACTCGAACGCGCCACGAAGGACGTGCCGCAGACTTCTGCTGTTTGAGTGAGTAGTTTGTTGAAACTCCAACGTTCATGTGAGTCAATGGACCGAATACTCCAAGCCGTTTATTAGCAGGGTCTGTTCGTCAACCCAGGAGATTCGCATGGTTGTGGATTCGCCCCATTCTCCTGTGTAAACGCATAACGGTGATTTGGATAGGTCAAGCAAACCCAGGTGAATGGGTCCGCGGGTATCCCGCACCACCACCAGGGTATCGCCGCCCAGCACGCCCTGGTTGCTGTCAATCACATCGGCAATGGCGCCCCCGGTGGGCGACGGCACGGCCTTCACCGTAGCGTTGCTGACAAAGTCATCCCCCAGAACGGAGCCGACAAAGGCAGCGAACAGGGAGGCGGCAACGAGCAGAGCGGACAAGCCCGTGCAAGCCATTTTGAATAGGAAGGGGGACGATGACTGTATGAACAGGAAAAGGGAACAGGCGCAACAGACAAGAACAAAAACAATGGTTGCTTTCCAATCGCTCTCAAACACACATACCAAACCGTTGACGATGGACAGCGGCAGAAGGAGGGCGGCACAGAACGCCTGGGCCCGGGGCAGCACCGTCTTTGTCAGCAGCAGGGCGACCAGGACGGCCAGGGAAAGCGCCGCCAGCACCCCAAGGGTGGCGGGAGGACTGCGCAGCACGAGGTCATAGCCGCAGAGCGCCCCAATGGCCTTGCCCGCCGGATAGAGCGCAAACAGAACGCAGAGGATTCCGGGGGAGGCCCGTAGGATTCGGCGCAACCCATCACCTTCTTCCCTGAAATGCGGCGCGGCAAGCGCTAAGAACGGGCGATTGCCGTCTGTCAGAGACGCACCATGGCGGGCACGCGGCACTCGCCCACCACGCCGCAGCGGCGTTTTGCGGCACCCCAGCACGAGCCAGGTAAAACGAACACCGCCCAAGCGGTTCATCCGCGGGCGGTACACAACAGCAAAACGAGCTGCGCACCTTCCCCGCGTGAGCGGCGTTCCCGCGTATAACCCAGTACGAGCCGGAAAACAAGAAGCCCCGCGACGGCGTGTACGTCGCGGGGCAAAGCCGCACTCGTTTCGAGCACTCCTGCTCGCGGCGGTCGCCGAAGGCGGCCGACGCGAAAGCGAAGCGTCATCGCCCGTTGAGTTCCTTCTGCATGTCCGCCAGCAGCGCGCGGATCTCGGCGTCCTCGGCCATGCTGTTGGAGATGGTGCGCCAGCCGTGCAGCACCGTGGTGTGGTCGCGGTTGAAGATTTCCCCGATGCGCGGCAGCGACAGGTCGGTCATCTCGCGGATCAAATACATGGCGATCTGCCGGGCGTCGGCGATGCGCCGCTGCTTGTTCTTGCTTTTGAGCTCCTCGTCGGTTACGCCAAAGCGCTCCACCACCTTGGCGATGATGGACTCGGGCGTGGCCATGCGCTGGCTGGAGACGGAGATCAAGTCCTTCAGGGCCTCGCGGGCGAGGTCGAGATCGAGCGCGCGCTGGCTGACGCGGGCGTAGGCCGTGGCGCGGGTGAGAGCGCCCTGCAGCTCGCGGATGTTGTTCTCACTGCGCAGGGCAATGAACTCCAGCACGTCGGGCTCCACGCGGATGCCCTCGCTCTCGGCCTTCTTCTGCAGGATGGCAATGCGGGTCTCGAGATCGGGCGCCTGCACGTCGGCGATGAGGCCGAACTCAAAGCGCGAGCGCAGCCGGTCTTCAATGTCGATCTGCCGCGGCGGCTTGTCGGAGGACAGGATGATCTGCTTTTGCGACTCAAACAACGCGTTGAAGGTGTGGAAGAACTCCTCCTGGGTGCGCTCCTTGCCGGCGATGAACTGCATGTCGTCGATCATCAGCACGTCCACGTTGCGGTAGCGATTGCGGAATGCGTCGTTGGCGTTGATCTGGATGGAGCGGATGAATTCGTTGGTGAAGCTCTCAATGGTGATGTAGATGACCTTGAAATGGGGGTGCTGGGCCTGGATGTGGTGGCCCACGGCGTGCAGCAGGTGGGTCTTGCCCAGGCCCACGCCGCCATAGAGGAACAGGGGGTTATAGCTCTTGCCGGGGGCTTCGGCCACGGCAAGGGACGCGGCATGGGCAAAGCGGTTGCTGTTGCCCACCACGAAGGTGTCAAAGGTATAGCGGGGGTTCAAAGGGGTCGCGCCGGAGGCTGCCGCCGGGGCCTCCTGGGGCGTGGCGGGCAGGTCGCCTTTGGCCACGAAACGCACATCGTAGGTGCGGCCGCCGGCCTGGGTCAGCGCCTCGGCAATGGTCACGGTGTAGCGGGTTTCGAGGAACTGCCGGTTGAAGGGGGTCGGCGTCTCCAGCACCAGTACGGGCTGGTCGCCCTCCATCTCCTCCTGCACCACCGAAAGGTTGGCGATCCAGGTGTTGTAGCTGATGGTGCTGACCGTCGCCTTCAAAAGGGCGCAGGCGGCAGACCAAAGGTCCGGCAGCGACCGGTTCCTCGCATCGGATAGCATGTTGTCGGTTCTCCCCCTGTCTGCCGTGAAACACACAGGCCCAAACGCGGTTATCCACAACCCCACGCCCGTTCCGTCCTGTGGTTACGGTCAATTCCCCTCAAAGACGCACAGGGCTATGCACAGGCCTTGTGAATGGACAAAAGCCGTTACCCCCGCGAAAGTACGATCATTTTACCAGATGCAGGGGCAACATGCAACTGGGGAAACCGCACTTATCCACAGGGATCGGCGGCAAAACGGCCCGACTTGTGGATAACTTATATTGGCAACACAAGATATTGCGCTCCGGGCAGGCAGGGGGGCGGGCAGAGGGGAGGAACACTAGAAAAAACGCACAAAAGAGAACAAATATCAAACACCTAAGAGTGCGGGGCCGGGCATTTTGGGGCTTTGGGCCTTTTATTAGCTCTCAATCTATTATATAATATATAAAGGGGCTGAAAGCGGCAAAGTGCGGCAATACTCCAGCCGTGGCCCAGAAGGGGAACGACACTATGCTCTTACACCTGGGTGGCGACTGGGCCGCCAATTCGCGCCGGATCATCGCCATCCTTGACTACGGCTCGGTGGGCGGCAGCCGCTGCGTGAAGCGCCTGCTGCAGCAAGCACGCACACAGAACCTGCTGGAGCGGGTCGATGACGGGCCGGTACGGTCCCTCATCCTTCTTGATTCCCCCAGCGGCACGCGGCTTGTGCTCTCCCCCATCTCCTCTTCTGCGCTCAAGGGGCGCTTGGCGGCCAATGCCGCCGCAGAGGCGGCCGCCGCCCGAAACACCAGGAAAGGCAGAAACAATGGCTGAAAACATGCAACCCACCCAACCCAATACCTATGACGAAACCCAGATTGAGGTGCTGGAGGGCCTGGAGGCCGTCCGCAAACGCCCGGGCATGTACATCGGCTCCACCGACACCCGCGGCCTGCACCATCTGGTTTACGAGTTGGTGGACAACTCCATGGACGAGGCGATGGGCGGCTACTGCGACACCGTCTCGGTTACCATCAACGCCGACGGATCCCTGACCGAGACCGACAACGGCCGCGGCATTCCCTGCGGCATCCATCACAAGATGGGCCGCCCTGCCGTGGAGGTGTGCCTGACGGTGCTGCACGCCGGCGGCAAGTTTGGCGGCAGCGGCTACAAGGTCTCCGGCGGCCTGCACGGCGTGGGCCTTTCGGTCGTGAACGGCCTGGCCCAGTGGCTCACCGTGGAGGTGCGCCAGGACGGCAAAATCCACCGCCAACGCTACGAGAACGGCAAGCCCGTGACCGATCTGGAGGTCATCGGCACCTGTGAGGACACCGGCACCTCGATCACGTTCCTCCCCAACAGTGAAATCTTTGAGACGACCGACTTCGTCTTTGAAACCCTGAAGAACCGCCTGCGGGAGATCGCTTTTTTAAACTCCGGCGTGCGCATTGTGCTCAGCGACCGGCGAGAGGGGCAGGAGCAGAGCCGTGAGTTCCATTACGAAGGCGGCGTGCGCCACTTCGTCAAGCACCTCAACCGCGCCAAGACCGTCATCACCGAGGAACCCATCTACCTCACGGCCAACCGCGACGGCACCTCCGTCGAGGTCGCCATGCAGTACACCGACGGCTATGCCGAGGCGGTGTTCGCCTTCACCAACAACATCCCCAACCCCGAGGGCGGCACCCACCTCATGGGCTTCCGTTCGGCGCTCACCCGGGCATTGAACGCCTACGCCCGCCGCTTCGGGTTCCTGAAGGAAAAGGACGAGAACCTCTCGGGCGAGGACGTGCGCGAGGGCCTGACGGCCATCGTGAGCGTGCGTATGCCCGAGCCGCAGTTTGAAGGCCAGACCAAGGCCAAACTCGGCAACTCCTACATCCGCTCCTTTGTGGAGGGGGCCGTGGGCGATGCCCTGGCCACCTTCCTGGAGGAACACCCCGCCGAGAGCAAGATCATGGTGGGCAAGTGCATCCAGGCCAGCGCCGCGCGGGAGGCTGCCCGCCGCGCCCGCGAGCAGACCCGCCGCAAGACGGTGCTTGACTCCACGGCGCTGCCCGGCAAGCTGGCAGACTGCTCTGAAAAGGACCCCACCCAGTGCGAGATCTACCTGGTGGAGGGCGACAGCGCCGGCGGCACGGCCAAGATGGGCCGTGACCGGCGCATCCAGGCCATTCTGCCGCTGCGCGGCAAAATCCTGAACGTGGAGAAGACCCGCCTTGACCGGGCGCTGACCAACGAGGAAATCCGCTCGATGATCACGGCCTTCGGCTGCGGCTCCCACGATCAGTGCGACCTGTCACGCCTGCGCTACCACCACATCGTGTGCATGACAGACGCCGACGTGGACGGCAGCCACATCCGCACGCTGCTGCTGACGTTCTTCTACCGCTACATGCGCCCCCTCATTGAGGAAGGGCATGTCTACATCGCCATGCCGCCGCTCTACAAGGTCGTGAAGAACAAGAAGGAACGCTATGTCTACACCGACGCCGAGCTGGAAGCGCTTTTGAATGAGATCGGCCGCGACGGCATCGCCATCCAGCGCTACAAAGGCCTGGGCGAGATGAACGCCGACCAGCTGTGGGAGACGACGATGAACCCGGCGACCCGCACGATGCTACGCGTAAGCGTGGAGGACGCCATCGCTGCTGACGAGATCATGTCGCTCCTGATGGGCGACCAGGTCGAGCCCCGACGCGAGTTCATTGAGGAGAACGCCCGGCTGGTGGCCAACCTCGACGTGTGAGCGGAGAGGGGGCGGCGGAGCGCGGCGTGACGGAGGAGGAACTTCCGACGGCGGAGGAGATCGCGTTCTTCGCACGCCAGAGGCGTGCTCTGTTTCGCCGGTGGCTGGCAGTGATTTTACTTCCCGTTCTGGCGGCTGCGGCCCTGTTGGTACGGGGGCAGATCGCCTCATCGGCGGGTCGGCTGGCGCTGGCCGTCGCGGCGGGGGCGCTGTTGGCGGCCACGGTGGTTCTTGCCGTTTGCCAGTGGCGGACGGCGCGGCGCGCTCGGCGGGAATGGGGAGAATGAAGCGTGTCAGGAAACACCCGCCCGCCTGACGGGGACAGACAGGAGGAAGCGATGCTCAAACTGCTGGGCAAGGACATCTACCTCGCGGCGCTGGAGCGGGAGGATTGCAAGCGGCTTTGGCGCGACACCGAGTATGACTTCGCCAATCCCTGTGAGGAACTCAACATCGGCCTTTCCGAGGAAGCCGCGCTGGAGTGGTTTGCCGACATCCAGAAGAAGCAGAACAAAGAGAACGTGCGGCTGGGCATCTTTCTACCGGATGGCACACCCATCGGCGACGTGGCCCTGCAGGACATCAACCGCACCAACCGCTGTTGCTCGGTGGGCATGGGGTTCTCCCGGTTGTAGCACCGCGGCAAAGGATACGGCGGCCAAGCCCTCCGGCTGATGCTGGAGCATGGGTTCTGCCGCATGGGGCTGGAGCGCATCACCGCCGCCACCCTGGAGCACAACGTTGCAGCCCAGCGCTCGCTGGAGAAGGCCGGCTTCCTGCTGGAGGGCCGGGAGCGCAAGGCGGTCTATCTCAATGGCCGGCGGTATGACCGCCTGTGCTACGCCCTGCTGAAGGAAGACTACCGATGAGTTCCGCCGGCAAGGCGCGGGCGGATGCCGGGAAGGAAGCGACCATGAACGTGAGACACTCGACCACTCGCCCCTCAGGGCTATGAGAGGGAGAAAGAGGCGCACGCCCTCCAGCCTGCAAGGGCAGTCGCCCGGCGAGATCTTGGCGACCCTGCGCCGCCAGAGTAAATGGGCCTGGCTCATGATTCCAATCGTGCCGATTGTCTGGACCATCGTCCTATTTATTACGGCAATGCTCATGAGTGTGGGCGTGGCGGAGCTTTGGATAGATGGCCGTATGCGGGCGCTGGTGGCAATTCCCTGCCTGGTGGGCACCGTTCTGCTGTGGCTTAGCACCAGTGTCATCGGCTTTTACACTTGGTTTGAGTTACTCAGTGTCTTCGATTACGTGGAGCGCTTTACCCAGTGGAGTCTGCCCAAACCCGACTCCGTTGGTCAACTGGGGCCACAGGGCGAGAATGCCGCCATACCGGCCCAGGGGGCTTTGCGGTTCCGGTTCGAGACGGAGAACGGAAGATCGCTTCGTTGGCTGTTAGCTCTTCGCAGCCCGCGCCCGTGGAATCTAGTGGAGGTGGAAGGCCGGTTCCAGGTGGAACTGGATGGATGTCTCTTGTTTGATGAGACTGGGTTTTGGGTGGTGGAATTCCTCCAGGTGGTCAACGATTGGAAGGAAGCCGGCGCAACCAGTGACCTTTGGTATGGAAGCGGAGAAATGATGGACGACGACAATCCCATCCTCCATTTCCGCGCCGCGCCCGACGGCTGGCACTTCGCCTCCACCTGGCAGCTGGCAGAAGCCCAACGCCCCATCGGCGCAGCGGAGTTGCGAGCCGCCCTCGATGCCTTGCGGCAAGACTTGCGGGCGATGAGCCGCCTGCGGCCCGCCAAATCGAACACGGAAGAGGGGAGGTGAGGACGATGCCCGAGCGGCTGATCGAAGAGCTTTGGGACAAATGGGAGCGGCAGGAGCACCACCGCCGATGGCTGCGCCGAACGCTGCCCTGGCTGTTAATCATCGTGTTGGTGTGCGGCATTGCGGCCTTGGCAGTGAGGATTCCGGTGTTGCGGCTGTGTCTGGCCCTATTGGGGCTGGCCGTGGGTCTGTGGGCCGTGGTGGCCGTCCTCATCCGCACCAGACTGGATTTGGACGAGGCGCTGCTGCGCGGCAAGCGAGGGGACGGTGGCGAGGAATGCGCCTTGCTGGCAACCCAAGACAGCGGCGCGGAGGGTGACGAACTACCTGCGCCCAATGAAGATGCGCTGCGGTTTCGCTTCCAACCCGACCGGGTGCTGCCGTTGCTGGTGGCACTGGAGCAGCGTGACCCTGATGGGTCTCTGTTCTGGAAGACTCTTGGCCGGTTACAGGTGGAACTGGATGGCAAATGCCTATTTGATCGACCGTATTTTTCGGTGTTGGGCTTCCTGTCTCAGGCAAGTAAGTGGCAAGCCGATGGTGGCATTGAAGAGCTTGGCAGCGCGCAAATGGATGGTGACCCCACAGAAACACCTGCCTTCCGCTTCTGGCCCGCCCCCGACGGCTGGCACTTCGCCTCCACCTGGCAGCTGGCCGAACCCACCCGCCCCATCGGCGCAGCCGAGCTGCGAGCCGCCCTCGATGCCTTGCGGCAAGACTTGCGGGCGATGAGCCGCCTGCGGCCCGTGCCCCAACCGGCGGGGGACACGCCCCCGCCCATTGAATCTGACACCACGTCTGGGTGACGATGCAAGCAACGGTACCTGGGCAACTGATATGAAGGAGCGACCATGGACTTCGACATCAAGAACAGCAAAGTGATCCCGATCAACCTGGAGGAGGAGATGAAGAAGAGCTTCATCTCCTACGCCATGG
>JAEYRA010000151.1 GCA_023409755.1 Bacillota bacterium | reverse complement strand
GCAAATCATGGTATCCTATGAAAACCGCACAGAAAAAGTCAGCGGCTTTCTACGGGTTTTACGAACAACTGTTTGCAATTTTGCCCACTCTGTGGTATGCTAGTTCAGTTCACAAAGAGTGAGGAGGGAGCCGTATGCCGGAGTTTCAGTTGAAGGCCGAGTTCCAGCCCACCGGCGACCAGCCGCAGGCCATTGACGCGCTGGTGGATGGCATCAACCGCGGCTATACCGACCAGGTGCTGCTGGGTGTCACCGGCTCGGGTAAAACCTTCACCATGGCCAACATCATCGCCCGTACCCAGCGGCCGGCGTTGGTCATCGCCCACAACAAGACGCTGGCCGCCCAGCTTTGCAGCGAGTTCCGGGAGTTCTTCCCCAACAACCGGGTGGAGTACTTCGTCAGTTACTACGACTATTACCAGCCGGAGGCCTACCTGCCGGCTACCGATACCTACATCGAGAAGGAATCGAACATTAACGAGGAGATCGACAAGCTGCGTCACAGCGCCACGGCCTCGGCGCTGGAGCGCAACGATGTCATCATCGTGGCCTCGGTGTCCTGCATCTATGCCCTGGGCAACCCCAAGGAATACCTCGACATGAGTCTTTCGGTGCGCCCGGGCATGCAGATCTCCCGGCAGAAGTTCCTTTCGCGCCTCGTTGACATCCAGTTTGAGCGCAATGACCTGGAGTTTGCCCGGGGAACCTTCCGGGTGCGGGGTGATGTAGTGGAGGTGTTCCCTGCGGCCTCCAGCGATGTGGCTATTCGCTTTGAGTTCTTCGGCGACGAGATTGACCGGATCCTGGAGGTGCAGCCGCTGACGGGTAAGATCGTCTCTCAGCTGCAGCACACGATCATCTTCCCGGCCACCCACTATGCGGCCAACAAGGAGAGCATTGAGCGGGGCGTGGCGCAGATTGAGGCCGACATGGCGCAGGAAGTGGAGTCCTTCCGCGAGGAGGAGAAGCTGCTGGAGGCCCAGCGCCTGCAGCAGCGCACCCGCTATGACATGGAGATGCTTCGGGAGATCGGCTACTGCCAGGGCATTGAGAACTACTCCCGCTACTTTGACGGGCGGGAGCCGGGGCAGCCGCCGTTTACGCTGCTTGACTACTTCCCCAAGGACTTCCTGCTGTTCATTGACGAAAGCCACCAGACCGTGCCGCAGATACGCGGCATGTACGCCGGGGATCGCTCCCGCAAGGAGATGCTGGTGCAGTACGGCTTCCGTCTGCGGGCGGCCTTTGACAACCGGCCGCTGAAGTTCGATGAGTTTCTGGAACGCATCGGGCAAACGGTCTACGTCAGCGCCACCCCCGGGCCCTACGAGTTGGGCAAGGCCCAGCGGCTGGCTGAGCAGCTCATACGCCCGACGGGCCTGCTGGACCCCGCCATCACCATCCGGCCGGTCACCAACCAGGTGGACGACCTCATCGGTGAGATTCGCCAGACGACCGAAAAGGGCTTCCGCGTGCTGGTGACGACGCTGACCAAGAAGATGTCCGAAAGCCTGACCGACTACCTGAGCGAACTGGGCATCCGGGTCAAGTATTTGCACTCGGACATTGAGACGATGGACCGGACGAAGCTCCTGAAGGAACTGCGGATGGGTGAGTTCGATGTGTTGGTGGGCATCAACCTCCTGCGCGAGGGGCTGGACCTGCCGGAGGTGGGCCTGGTGGCCGTGCTGGACGCCGACAAAGAAGGCTTCCTGCGGTCAGAGACATCGCTGGTGCAGACCATTGGACGCGCCGCCCGCAACGTGGAAGGCCGGGTCATCATGTACGCCGACGTCATGACCGACTCCCTGCGCAAGGCCGTGGACGAGACCAACCGCCGCCGTGCCATCCAGCAGCGGTACAATGAGGAGCATGGCATTACGCCCCAGAGCGTGCACAAGCAGATTCGTGACATTCTGGAGATTACAAGCGCGGTGGAACCGAGCGACACCCTGCAGGACAATCTGGAGATCATCCGCGAGCAGACGATGGACCCGAAGGCGTTGCTGCGTAAGCTGGAAAAGGAAATGAAGGCCGCTGCCGACGAACTCGACTTTGAACGGGCGGCACGGCTGAGGGACCGCATCTACCGCGTGCGGGAGGAAATGGGGGAACAGAAGAAGTAATGGAGACCATTCGCATCCGGGGTGCGCGGGAGCACAACCTCAAGAACGTCGACCTGGAGATTCCGCGCAACAAAATCGTCGTGTTCACAGGCCTTTCGGGCTCGGGCAAGAGCTCGCTGGCTTTTGACACCATCTATGCTGAGGGCCAGCGGCGCTATGTGGAGAGCCTGTCGGCCTACGCCCGGCAGTTCCTGGGCCAGATGGAGAAACCCGACGTCGATTCCATTGACGGTTTGTCGCCAGCCATCTCCATCGACCAGAAGACAACCAGCCGCAACCCCCGCTCCACCGTGGGCACGGTGACGGAGATCTACGACTACCTGCGGCTTCTCTTTGCCCGGGTGGGCATCCCCCATTGCCCCAAGTGCGGGAAGGAGATTCGCCAGCAGACCGTGGACGAGATGATGGACCAGGTGCAGACCCTGGGGGAAGGCACCCGATTCTCCGTGATGGCGCCGGTGGTGCGGGGCCGCAAGGGTGAGTTTGTCAAGCTCTTCAACGCTCTCTCCCGCGATGGGTACGCCCGTGTGCGGGTCGATGGTGACCTCTTTGACCTCTCGGAGGACATCAAGCTCGACAAGCAGAAGAAGCACCGCGTTGAGGTCGTCGTCGACCGTTTGGTGGTGCAGCCCCGGTCGGAGCTTCAGTCCCGCCTCAACGATTCGCTGGAGACGGCATTGAAGCTGGCCGAAGGGCTGGCTCTCATCGTGGTGGAGAATGGTCCTGAACTCCTGTTTTCTGCCAATTACTCCTGCGGCGACTGCGGCATCAGCATCCCGGAGCTGGAGCCCCGCATGTTCTCCTTCAACAACCCCTACGGCGCTTGCCCCACCTGCGCGGGGTTGGGTACGCTCATGAAGATTGACCCCGACCTCGTTGTACCCGACCCAGATAAGAGCCTCTTCGATGGGGCCATTCAAGCCGGCGGCTGGCAGACCAGCTCCAGCGACGGCATGGCCGGCATGTTCCTGCGGTCCCTGGGCAAGGAGTACGGCTTCGACATCCATGTACCGTGGAGGGAACTCTCCCCTGAGGTCAAAAACATCGTGCTTTATGGCACCGGTGACAAGCGCGTTACCGTGGAGTACAGCCGCGAATACGGCAGCGGCACCTACAGCGTGCCCTTTGAGGGCATCATCAATGGCCTGGAGCGCCGCTACAAGGAGACGAAGTCCCAAGGCATGAAGGAGTACTACGAGTCCCTCATGTCCAAGGTATCCTGCCCGGATTGCCACGGGGAACGTCTGCGGGCCGAATCGCTGGCCGTCACCGTGGGCGACCGTTCCATCTCCCATCTGTCGGAGATGGCGGTGGTGGAGATCCGAAACTTCCTGAGTTCCGTTCGCATGGGGCAAAAGGACACGATGATCGCCGCGCAGATCCTGAAAGAGATCAACACCCGGCTGGGGTTCCTGAGCGATGTGGGGCTTGAGTATCTGACCCTCTCCCGGGCAGCGGCAACGCTCTCGGGCGGCGAGGCCCAGCGCATCCGCCTGGCCACGCAGATCGGCTCCTCCCTCATGGGGGTGCTCTACATCCTGGATGAGCCCAGCATTGGCCTGCATCAGCGGGACAACCGACGGCTGCTCAACACCTTGCAGCGGCTGAAGGGCCTGGGCAACACCCTCATCGTGGTGGAGCACGACGAGGAAACCATGTGGGAAGCCGACCACATTGTGGACATCGGCCCCGGCCCCGGCAGCCACGGCGGCTACGTGGTGGCCCAGGGCACAGCTCAGGAAATCTGCGACAACCCCGACTCTCTGACCGGCCTGTATCTTTCTGGCCGCCGCAGGATTGAGGTACCCGCCCAGCGCCGCCAACCCCAGCCCAACCGGTGGCTCTCCATCGTTGGCGCGCGGGAGAATAACCTCAAAGACCTCACCGTGGACATTCCGCTGGGGCTCTTCACCTGCATCACCGGGGTTTCGGGCTCGGGCAAGAGCTCGCTGGTCAATGAGATTCTTTACAAGACCCTGGCGCGGGACTTGAACCGGGCCCACACCAAGCCGGGCCTGCACGATGCCATGACCGGCAAGGAGCATCTTGATAAGGTCATCGACATCGACCAGTCGCCCATCGGGCGTACGCCTCGCTCCAACCCGGCCACCTACACCGGGGTCTTTGACCTCATCCGGCAGGTCTTTGCCCAGACGCCTGACGCCAAACAGCGCG
>JAEYRA010000034.1 GCA_023409755.1 Bacillota bacterium | reverse complement strand
ACCCCACCCTGCGGCAGACGATTCGCCAGAATCGTTGAGAGCAGGGTGAGCATTGCGAAGCAATTCGATGGGTCGGCAAGGGGCGGTAGTTGCCATGCTGTTTGGGTAGTGGTGCGTTCACACCGGTGGCGTCCACACCCCGGTTGCGCCCATGCGTTGGTGGCAGGCGGCGGCTTCTCTCTCCAGCCGGTCGCAGGCGGCCTGCACCGTAGGGCCCAGGGCCGCGAGCCACGCTTTGCGGTCAGGCTCGGCAGCAAGCACCGGGTTTTGGCGTAGGGCCAGGGCGGCGGGCAGCGCGGCGCACCATGGGTCGGTAAAGGTGCCAAGCGCCCAGCGGGCGGCGGCGGATTTGCCGGCGACCTGCCCGGTGCGCAGCCAAAAGAGGGATTGGCAGGTGAGGAACAGCCAATCGGCGCTGTGGATGTCCTCGTTCGTCACGGCAGCCCACCGGCGCAGGGTGCCCACCATGCGGACGACCTCGCCCAGCATCAAAGCGTCGTCGGGCGGGGGGATCTCCCCGCGCACATCCGTGCCGGCCAGCAGCACCCCGCGCTCGAGGAGCCCCCGCAGCGAGAACCCTGCCAGCCCGTAGCGCTGTTTCAACAGCTCCCGCGTCGTACCCCAAAAGAGCACCGGGTGGTCAAAGCCGTTGCCCAGTGCACCCCGCCACACGAACTCCCCCTCGAGCATTGGTAGGTAGAGATCGCCCGATTCCTTGAGTTCTTTGCGCAATGCCAGGGACGCGTCAAAGTCCGCCGCGGTCAGGGGCCGGGCGGACACGGCAAAGAAATCCAGGTCGCTGTACCCGGGGTGCAGATCGTCGTACACCGCTGAGCCAAAGAGATAGAGGGCCGCGAGCTCCCCGTCCAGCAGTTGGTTGACCCCATCGGCAAAGCGCCGCAGGCTCCCGGTCAATGCTTGATCCATTTTCGACTCCTTGGCTTACCGGTGCCGCAGGTCCACGCCCTCAAAGGCGATGAGCTGGTTGAGCCGCGTGTCGGTCAACCGGCTGAACACCCGCTCGCCATAGCGCTGCAGCAGCCCCTCCGGCGGCAGATTGGTGGAGACGAGGTAGGGTTTCCCGGCGGCGTTGCGCTCGTTGAAGAGGTTGAAGAACGAACTCACGGTCACCTTGTTGAGCACGGGCTCGGCCCCCAGGTCGTCGATGACCAGCAGGTCGCAGTCGAAGAACGGGTCGGGGTCGGCGCGCTCGGCCAGGGCCTTTGCCATCACGTCGTTGACGCGGAAGGCCGTGGCCCGTACCACCCAAAAGCCCCGGTCAATGACCCGGCGGGCGACACAGTCCATGAGGTAACTCTTGCCCAGGCCCGGCCGCCCGTGGAAGACGAGATTGGGCCGGGTGGGGTTGGGGAAACGGTCGGCCCAGCCGAGAGCCGCGTCCCGCAGGCGGGCCATGTGCTCCCGCAGGGGGAGCCCTGCGCCGGTGCGGGCGTCGGCCGGGAACACGTTGAGGTCGTAGCGCTCGAAGCTGGGCCCATCATCCCGCAGGCCTGCGTCGGCAAACATGCGCCGCGCCGCGTCGTTTCGTACGCAGGCGCACAGGGTGCCATTGCGCCAACCGGTGTCAGCGCAGAGGGCGCAACCCGGCGGGGGAGTCAGCCAATCGGCGGGCAGGCCTTGGTCAGCCAGCCACTGTTCGGTCAGCGCCAGCCGCTGGGCCGTGAGGGCGTTGAGCGTCTCCGGCGCGGTGCGTGCCGCCCGGGCAATGGCAAGCTCCAGCGTGCGCAGCCCGGTGCAGCCCTCGTAGAGCTGCCGGCGACGGGTGTCGGCCAGCGCGTCCCGGTTGTCCCGGCGGTTCTTCAGGGTGTTGAGCGCCAGATCCACATAATCGTTGGCCATCAGCGGTCTCCCAGGTCAATCATGCCCGACGACAGCGCGCTCAGGGCGTCGGGGGTAAACTCGTTGCGGTGCAGGGGTGCGTCGGGGGCAGCGGCACCGGCGCGGTTGGGCCGGCGGGCCTCGGCGGCCTCGGCTCCCTCGCGGGTGGTGATGCCCTGCTCCCGCCAGGCGGTGAGCAGTGTGCCCATCAGCGCCAGGGGCCGTTCAGCCAGCGTAGAACGTTCGGCGGCGTAGTCGATGAGGTCGGCGGGCAGGTTCCACTCGTGGGCGAAACGCAGGTAGGCGGCAGTCTCCCCGGCGGTCGGGGCGCGGCCCTGCCCCCAGAGCTTCAACCACCCGCGCACGGCCCCGTCGGCCTCGGCGTTGCGTTCCCGCCGGGCGGCCATGGCCTCGTCGGTCACCGTGCCTTCTTCATACCATTTGTTGAGGCGCGCGGCCAGGTCCACCAGGGTGTGGCGGCCCTCCAGGCAGAGCATGCGCGCGGCCATGAGGATGGACGACTCCGAAAAGCCAAGGCTGGTGAAGTGTTCATACAAGTTGACAAGCTCGGCGGCGTTGCTGGCGGAGTTGCGCGCCCCCAGCGCCCGGCTGAGGTCAGCGCAGATCTCGCGCATCTGCTGCTCGCGGTCCATCTCCTCCTGCATCTGCCGCGCAGTGTGGATGCCCTTGTCGTGGAAGCCCTCCAGCACGTTGTTGAGGTATTTGAAGTTGGGCTGGGTCGCGGAGGTGAGCCGTGTGCAGGCGGTCATCACCGCGTCCTCGGTGAAGCCCCATTCGCCCGTCCACCGGCGGTAGAGTGCCATCTCGTCCTGGGTGGGGGCGCGCCGCTGGCTCCAGCGGGCCAGTACCCGGCCCGCGCCGGAGTGCAGCGCCTCCTGGTCGAGGATGTAGCCCTCCATCTCCTCATCACTGTGGATGCCACGGGCAGCCAAGTCCTGTGCCACGGCGTCCATGTAGGCGAAGCCCACCTTGGGACCCTTTCGCCCCACGCAGAAGCGGATTAAGAGCGCAATGGCCGCCGGCTCCAGGTGCAGCGTGTCATACCAGTCGTAAACGCGGTGGAACTCCGACGGGCTCACCACCCGCTGACCGCTGAAGATGCTCTGCACGTGCTCGGCCAGCTCCTTGAAGGCGCGGTCGCGCTCGGTCTCCCGCGGGGCCACGGCGCCCATGAACTTTTGCTTGAGGTTCACAAACTCGGCCTCGAAGGGATCGGCGGAGGTGACCTTGACAATCCCCAGCGCCTCCCAATAGGCGAAGGCGGCCCGCACCATCTCCCCGTTCATCTTGAGGGCGCGGCACAGGTCGTCAAAGCCCTGGGGCTGCTCGTCGCTGGCGCGGTAGCAAAGCATCAGGGCGTAGAGGTAAACTTTCAGGAAGTCACCGGGGGCTTCCGGCAGGAAGTCCTCAATGAACAGGTTTTCCAGCGGCGTCACATCACAGTGGCTGCCGCCCGGCGCAAATCGAACCAATGGCATGTCCATCCCCGTCTGTGTGTTGGTAACAAGATGATAGCACAAACGCCCTTCGTTGTCCCGCCCAATTGGCCGTCCGTGTGTTGCATTTTGGCGCATCCTCGCGCACAATGTGCTTAACAAATGTTGGAGGGACATTCCATGCATTTCCAACCGCTGACCCGGGAGGAACTCCGGGCTGTCATCGAAGGGCGGGGCGCGGCAGGCCGCGTGCCCATGATGCTGCACTTCTGGACGTCTCCGGAGCGCTTCGGACCCGATGAGGGACGGGTGGAACGGCTGCTGGCCACCTACCCCAATGACGTGCAGGTCGTGGGTCTGCGCTTCCCAGAGGTGATCGACGCCCCGGCCGACGACCCGGAGTACCGCTGGGTCAACTTTGACGACCCGAAGGCCGACGAGACCGTGGGCATCGACGCCAAGTCCGCCATCACCGACTGGGCGCTGCTCGATGGCATCCTGAGGGACTTCCCCAACCCCGATTACCCCGGGATGATCCCGCCCCGTCCGGCGGACGACGGCCGGTACCGCCTGGGCACGTGGTGGTACTGCCTGTTTGAGCGGTTCTGGTCCATGCGGGGCATGACCAACGCCCTCATGGACTTCTACACCGACCCCGAGAGCGTGCACCGGCTGTTCCGTGCGCTCACCGATTTTTACAAGCGGGCGATGGTACGGGCCAAGGCTGAGCTGGACCTCGACGGTATCTTCACGAGCGACGACATCGGAACCCAGACCGGGCCGTTCTTCTCACCGGCTCTGTTCCGGGAGTTCTTCCTGCCCTATTACAAGGAGCTTTTTGACTGCGCTCACTCGCTGGGCATGCACTTCTGGCTCCATTGCTGCGGCAACATCGTGCCGTTCCTGCCCGACTTCATCGACGCCGGGCTCGACGTGCTGCACCCCATTCAGAAGTACACGATGGACGAGCGGGTCATTGCGGAGAAGTACGGCGACAAGCTCTGCATCTGGGCGGGCTTCGACGTGCAGCAGACCATCCCCTGGGGCACGCCCGACGACGTGCGGCGGGAGGTACGCTTTCTGATCGACACCTACTTCCGGGCCGACGGGCGGCTGATGCTGACGGCAGGCAACGCCATCACCAGCGACTGCCCAGCGGATAGCATGGAGGCCCTGCTCAATGAGGCTTACCACTACGGCACCCGGAAGGCCGCCGCCGCGCGGGCCGCCCAGGGGTGACGGGAGTGCGTTCGCCATGCTAACGGCGCGGCATTTCTGGTATAATAAACCGTCACAACACAGGGAGGCGGACTCGAACCCATGAACCAGACGATCGTATTGACCGGCGGGGGCACCGCCGGGCACATCACGCCCAATCTCGCGCTCATCCCCCTGCTGCAGGCACGGGGGTGGACGGTGCATTACATCGGCGGCCACAGCGGCATGGAGCGGACGCTCGTCGAGGGGCTGCCCGGCGTCACCTACCACGGCATCTCCTGCGGCAAGCTGCGGCGCTACCGCGACCTCAAGAACCTCTCCGACCCCTTCCGGGTGCTGGCGGGGCTGGGGCAGGCGGCGGGCGTGCTGCGGCGGGTCAAGCCCTCGGTTGTCTTCAGCAAGGGGGGCTTCGTCTCGGTGCCGGTGGCCTGGGCGGCGGCGCTGGCGGGCGTGCCCATGGTGCTGCACGAATCGGACATCACCCCGGGCCTGGCCAACAAGCTGGCGCTGCCTTTTGCCCGGCGCATCTGCACCACCTTCCCGGAGACGGCCAAGGAGCTGGGCCCCAAGGCCCGCCACACCGGCACGCCCATTCGCGGGGCACTGCTCACCGGCGACCGGGCGCGGGGGCTCGCGGCCTGCGGCTTCGCCGACAACGGCATGCCCACGCTGCTGATGATGGGCGGCTCCCAGGGCTCGTCAGCCATCAATGGCGCGCTGCGGGCGATCCTCACCAAGCTTTCGCGCACGCTGCGGGTCATCCACCTGTGCGGGCAGGGCAACCTGGACGCGGCGCTCGAAGGCACCCCCGGCTACGCGCAGTTTGAGTATGTGTCCGACGGTCTCCCCGACCTGCTGGCGGCGGCGGACCTTGTCGTCTCTCGCGCGGGGGCCAATTCGCTCTATGAGTTTCTGGCCCTGCAGAAGCCCATGCTGCTGATTCCGCTGCCGCTCTCAGCCAGCCGCGGCGACCAGATTGACAACGCCAAGAGCTTCAGCGCCCAGGGCTTTGCCCGGGTGCTGGGGCAGGACGCCATGACCGAGGACAGCCTGTACGACGCCATCCTCAACGCCTGGGCCGGGCGCACGGACATGCGCCGGGCTATGGCGGCGGCCCCCAGCGGCAACGGCACCGATGCCGTGCTGGAGGAAATTGAACGCACCGCGAAGAAATAAACACAACAGGAAAGCAGAGGAGGACCCCCTATGATCAAGGCTTCGGTATTGCTGGATAAACACTTTGCCGTGGGCGCGGTCGATGACCGGCTGTTCGGCTCTTTCATTGAGCACCTGGGCCGTGCCGTCTATGGCGGCATCTGGGAGCCCGGGCACCCCACCGCCGATGAGCAGGGCTTCCGCCGCGATGTGCTGGAGCTGGTGCGGGCGCTGGGCGTGCCGGTGGTGCGCTACCCCGGCGGCAACTTCGTCTCGGGCTACGACTGGCGCGACGGCATCGGCCCGCGGGAGAATCGCCCCCGCCGGCAGGAGCAGGCCTGGGCCTCGGTGGAGCCCAATGCCATTGGCGTGGATGAGTTTGCCGACTGGTGCCGCAAGGCCGGCACCGCGCCGATGATGGCGGTGAACCTGGGCACCCTGGGGGCTGAAGAAGCCCGCCAGGAGGTCGAGTATTGCAACCACCCCGGCGGCACCTATTGGTCGGATCTGCGCCGCAAGAACGGCCACGCCGACCCCCACGCCATTAAGCTCTGGTGCCTGGGCAATGAGATGGACGGCCCCTGGCAGATTGGCCACAAGAACGCCGTGGAGTATGGCCGTGCCGCGCTGGAGACGGCCAAGGTGATGAAGTGGGCTGACCCGACCATTGAGGTTGTGGCCTGCGGCTCCTCCAACCGCGACATGCCCACCTTTGGCCAGTGGGAGCGCGTGGTGCTGGAGGAATGCTACGACAGCGTGGACTATCTCTCCCTGCACCAGTACTACGGCAACCGCGACGGCAACCTGCCCAACTTCCTGGCCCAAGCCATGGGCATGGAGCATTTCATCCGCGAGGTTGGCGCGGTCTGTGACTATGTGAAGGCCGTGAAGCGCGGGAAGAAGGACGTGAAACTCTCCTTCGACGAGTGGAACGTGTGGTTCCACAGCAATGATGCTGACAGCAAGCAGGAACCCTGGCAGGTGGCCCCGCCCCTGCTGGAGGACCGCTATGACATGGCGGACGCTCTCGTCGTTGGCACCATGCTCAACGCCCTCCTGCGCAATGCCGACCGGGTCAAGGTGGGGTGCCTGGCGCAGCTTGTCAACGTCATCGCGCCCATTATGACGACCAACGGCGGCCCGGCCTGGCGGCAGACAATCTACTGGCCCTTCCTGCAGGCGTCGGCCTTTGGCCGCGGGCTCTCGCTGGGCACGGTGGTCGACAGCCCCGTCTACGACGCTGGCAGCCTGGGCGACACGCCCTACCTCGACCTCTCGGCCGTGCAGAGCCGCGAGGGCAATGAAGTCACGGTCTTTGCCGTCAACCGGCACCTGAAGCAGGGGATGGAGCTGAAGCTCGACCTGCGCGGTCTGGGCAAAGCCACGGCGGTGCGCCAGAGCGTGCTGCGTCACGACGATCTCTCGGCCTGCAACACCCAGGCTGCGCCCGACACCGTTGCCCCGGTGGAGCTGCCCGAGGCTACCGTGCGCGGCGGCCAGTGCACGGTGCGGCTGCCCGCGGCATCCTGGAACGTGCTGCGGTTTTCGCTCAGCTGACACTACGCTTTCGCGGTCGCTGCTGATGCAGCGCCCGCGATTCAAACAGCTTGTTCTGGTTACGGCCGG
>JAEYRA010000032.1 GCA_023409755.1 Bacillota bacterium | reverse complement strand
GCCTCAAGGTTCACATCCCCGAGCACCCCGTCGGTGACGCCAATGCCGTTGCGCGTATGATTGGCGAGTTTGTGCCGGTCGCTCGCATCATCCTGGGTCTCAAGAGCCTGAAAATCATGACCTTTGGCCCACGCCCGTTCGACTTCCTGGCCTGCAACGCGCCGATCAAACCCCTGTTCGATCTGGGCGTTGAGATTCAAGAGAACTCCGAGCTCGACATGTTCGCCAGCTTCAATGAACACGCCGGCGACAGCCGCATCGAGGCAGTGATGGCTGACATGAAAGCCGAACTGGGTACCGGCAACAAGATGCCTGGCATCCTGCCCAAGCTTGCTCAGTTTGAGCTGACGCTACTGGACTGGGCCGAGAAGAACGCCGGCGCATCTCAGTATGTCGCCATGGCCAACAAGTGCTGGCCGGCCTTCCAAACACAGTTCGGCTTCGTGCCTTGCTACGTCAACTCCCGGCTCATGAGCCGCCTCATCCCTGTGGCCTGTGAGGTGGACATCTACGGCGCGCTGAGCGAGTACATCATCGCCTGTGCCACGGGCAAACCCGCAACGCTGCTTGACATCAACAACACCGTACCGGCCGACATGTACCGCAGCGAAGTGCAGGGCAAATACGATTACACCAATCAGGAACTGTTCATGGGCTTCCACTGCGGCAACACGCCGGCCTGCTACGTGCGCAAGCCGGAGATGAAGTATCAGCTCATCATGCACCGCTCTTTGGAGCCCGACAGCGAACCCAACATCTCCCGCGGGACGCTGGAAGGCGACCTGATCCCCGGCGGCATCACGTTCTTCCGCCTGCAGGGCACGGCCGATGCGAAGCTTCGCAGCTACATCGCCCACGGTGAAGTGCTGCCCACTGAGACCCGCAGCTTTGGCGGCATCGGCGTATTTGCCATTCCGGAAATGGCTCGTTTCTACCGTCATGTACTCATTGAGAAGCGCTACCCCCACCACGGCGGTGTCGCGTTCGAGCAGATCGGCCGCACGCTCTTCTCGGCCCTACGGATGCTGGGTGTGGAGGAAATCGACCACAACCGCCCCAAGAGCCTGCCCTACCCCACGGAGAACCCGTTCTGAGGAGAGAAACATGGCCACCGCCGCCCTGATTGCCGTATCCGTCGCAATGCTCTGTGCTGTTGCAGCCATCGTCGTGTTGGCATTGCAGATACATCGAGCCGGTATGTCCCAGAGTTGGCAGCGCATCGCAATCGTCGCGTGCGTCGGTTTTTTCATCGTTGGGGCTGGCAATCTGGTGCTTTTGGTTCTCTACTTAGGATGAAATAGTCAAGCGAACCAGGGGGACGACCGAATCGCCGGTCGTCCCTTTTCTTTCGCCGCAAAAGGGTGAGCACTGTGCGTCAAGAGCCCATTCCTTCCGTCTGTTATGCTGGGAACCAGGAGGTGCATGACATGCAAGCATGGGAATCCATCCAAAGTACGATCCAATGGATCGAGGAGAACCTGCCGGAGAGGATCGAGATTGATCAACTGGCAAGCATTGCCCACCTGTCGCCATTTTACTATCAGCGGCTCTTCAACCGTCTGGTGGGCAAGCCTGTCATGGAGTATGTGCGGTTGCGCCGGTTGGCCAACGCTGCCGACCATCTGGCACATAACCACCGTCGCATCATGGACGTAGCGCTCGACTACGGCTTTGAAAACCACGAGACCTTCACCAGGGCCTTCAAGGATGCCTATGGTCTGACACCGGAGGAATACCGTGCCGCACCTCGGCAGCTCTCTCACTTCCAAATGCCGGACTTATCGCTCAAGTACATCCTAGTCGATGAAAACGTCCCCCTTGAGGCGAATGGCATCGTGCTGGAGATTCGCCGCACCACACTGCCGGCTCCCCGCCTGTTTACGGGGTTCACCGTGCAGAACTCAATGGCCGACACGCCTGGGATCGATTTTCTCGGCGAACTCTGGGATCGCTTGCACCTGGAAAAGGAGAATGTTTCGGGGCTCCTGCCCGACGGCAACGAACTGGGTGTCGCATATGCCGGGCAAACAGAGGGCTGCTTCACCTACTTTGCCGGCGCGGAAGTCCAAGTGCAAACGGAACAACCGGGCCTCGTGCATTGGACCCTTCCGGTCGGGGACTATGTGGTGTGCGCCTTTGAGGCTGAAAACTTCTACCATCTCACGACGAATGCTCTGAACAAGGCCAACGACTATCTCTTTGGTGTATGGCTGCCAAACCACAACGTGACCATCGAGCCTTTTGCAGCGGAGCTCTATGGCGACACCTCATCGGAGGGTACCTCGATGGAACTGTGGGTGAAGACGAAAGTCTCCACCTGAAAAAGCGAATCATACCATTCCGCAATACAACTCCGTCTGATAAACAAACTCCACCACATCACACCGGGCATGGGCGGCAAAGAGCCGTTCCAGCCCGGTTTTCAGCGTGTCATACCCCTCGCTGCCGGGCTGCGGCGCGTGGGAGGAAGACAACGCCCGGGCAAGAAGCCCCTCCCCATCCAGCCGATGCACATAGGAGAAGCGCCGTATCCGCAATGTGTCAGGCTGGAAGAAGTCCCCCAATGAACTGGCGTCCAGCGTCCGCGCATCCACCGTGCGCGTTGGGTCCATGGCAAAGTGAATGCGCTCATACTCCCCCATGAAGGCGCTGGCACCGCCATCCATCCGGTTATAGACGATGAGACACAGACCGCCGGGGCGCAGAATCCTGGAAAACTCCTTTTGGCACAGCGAGCGGTTAAACCAGTGAAAGGACTGGGCACAGGTGACGAAATCCATGCTGCTGCCAGGCAATGTGGTACGTTCAGCGCTGCCATTCACCGGGTGGAAGCCGGTAAACGAGGCGAGTTCCCGGTGGGCGGCAGCCGCCATCTCCTCGTTAGGTTCCACGGCATACACCGTACTGCCGCGCTCCAGCAGGCAACGAGTGAACTTGCCCGTGCCAGAGCCGATGTCAGCAAAGACTGAGGATGGTGTCGCGCCCAGTTCCTCATACAGATAATCCAGCATGGCTGCTGGGTAGCTTGGTCTGGCCTTAATATAGTGTTCCCCATGACCGTTGAAGCGATCGGTGTTTTCCATGCGTCTTCCCCCTGCTCTCATATAAAAGCAGCCCCGCAGGGCTACCAGAGAATCAGTCTGGGAATGTGCGCATCAGGTCGTCGAAGGTGTCCCGCCGACGGATGAGCCGGTCGTTTCCATCCAGACCAATCAACACCTCGGCCGGGCGCAGCCGATGATTGTAGTTGGAGGCCATCGAATAGCCGTATGCACCGGCATCCATAACGCCGAGGATATCTCCCAGCTCAATGAAAGGAAGGGTACGCTCCTGGGCCAGTTTGTCACCGCTCTCGCAGATGTTGCCCACCACTGTCACCGTGCGCCTGCCATTGTCGGTCAGCCAGCCATCGCGGTACACTTCAATGTCATGGTGCGAATCGTACATGACAGGGCGCTGCAGTACGTTGAACCCCAGGTCAGTGCCCACGTAGAAGATGTCGTTGTTCTCCTTGATGGAGTGGACAGTGCCCAACAGAACACAACTCTCCGCCACGATGTAACGCCCCGGCTCGGATTTAAACTTCATGGGCCGCTTACCGTACCGCGCCTGAAAGGTGGTAATGGCGTTGCCCAGCCGCTCGGCAAAAGGTGCCAGATCCAACGGCCTCTCGCCATCCTGCTTGCGGTATGGGATGCCGAATCCGCCGCCCATATCTACAAACTCCAGGTCTGAGAAGCGCATCGCGAGCTCCAGCAAGGCCTCGCAACTGGCGACGTAAGCGCTCTCCTCCATAAAGAGGGAACCGATGTGCTGGTTGATGCCGCACAGTTTCAGGTTGTGTCGGCGCAGGATTGCCTGCACCTCGTCAGCTTTGTCGTCGTTGATGCCGAACTTCGTCTTTTTGCCTGCGGTCACAACCTTCTCGTGGTGGCCCGCGCCATAGCCTGTATTGAACCGCACGGCGACCTTGTGCCCGGGGAAGCGCTGACCAAATGTTTCCAGCTGAGCGAGGGAATCGACACTGACGGTGATGCCCCGCTCCACAGCATAGGCCATCTCATCAACTGACACATTGTTGCACACGAACAGGATTTCTTCCGGCTGGAACCCCGCCGCCAACAGCACATGGATCTCCCCCGGGGACATGGCGTCAGCTTCCAGCCCTTCTTCGTGCACAATCTTCAGGATGTGCAGGTTGGAGTTGGCCTTGATGGAATAATCGGCAGTGAAACCAGCAATGGGCACCAGATTCTTCATGTCTTGGCAGCGCTTTCGCAGAATGGCTTCGTTGTACACATACAGCGGGCTGCCGTACTTTGCCAGCAGCGCCTGCGGGTCTGTGTGGCCATAAAAGTTCGTCTGCGCGGTGAAAAAGCGCTTCGTCATGTAGAATCCTCCCAGCGGTTCGAACGAATTTGATTTACGCTACCACAACCGACCAACCCTGTCAACGGCTGGGTCAGCAAACGATAAAAACCGCCGCATATTGGGGAAAAATCAGCGAACACTGACGATTGGGGGTGTAAACCGATGAGCATGAGAGACCTGATGCACGATGGCGTCAACACCAACCGGAAACGCAGAATGCTGCGTGACACCAAACGTCTTTCAAAGGGGTACTTCAAGTTCAATCCGGGCAACTCCAAGTAAGCGGAAAGGCAGCGAAAGCTGCCTTTTCCTCTGCCCGTTACGTTACCACTCAGAGGTGGGCAACGACATCCCTGAGCTCATTGATTGCTTCCAGCTCAAGCGCTTTGCATTCGTCGATCATCCTGCACAATTGCTCCTGCACAGCGGGGTCGAAGAGTACTTCCTCGTTGATGACGTCACCACCCGGCTTGAGGCCAACCGCATTGATGTACTCATACATCAGATCATGGATCCGCAGAAAGGCGGCGCTGGCTCGGTCCAGGTGTTGTTGCACAACGTCAGGTGCATACTCCTTGGCTTGGCGGATGAAATGAGCGGCAAAGAACCTGCGCTCCGCAAAGTCACACCACAGAGGATCAATGATCTCCTTCACCTTGGCCAAGATGGTGTCCTCATCAGTTGAACCGGCCGGTATCGTACCCCATGTACCGGGCACTCGCCCTGTCCGGCGGACTTCCTCCATGGCCTGCTGACGACCCAGGCGCAAGAAAACCTTCCACTTCTCATAGAAGGATTCGTTCGTAATGCCATCCGCGCCCCTTAGGTCGTCATACGCGCCCTTCAGCCCGGTGAGGTAGAGCTCTTTGAGTTCTGGAGCTTTGCCACGCTCCCCCAGCAAAACGATGTGGGTGGCATGGTGGTACCAATCGGTACAGTGTACAAGGATGGGTTCGGGCCTGTCACGGTCGTCAAAGGGATAGTACCCCCAGTTGATTAGTGTGTCTCCATCCTGTTCATAGCCAATGATGACCCCGCCAAAGCAGGCTTGATCAAGATTGCACACGATGACGGGCCGCTGCTCCACGGCGATGCTTTGCACGATTTCCTGCTTTGCCGTTGCCTCGTCCAAGTAGCATGCGTCCTTTGGGTCGGTGGTGAAGATTCGGGGATGAAACCGCAGTGCTTCCAGTGCGCGGCTCATGCCCCGTGTGGTGGGCAATGAAATGCCAGCGTGAAAAGCATCGCCGCTCAAAGCAGCCAACAACGCATAGGTCCTGGCCGGGTCGTGGTTCTGGCCTATAAATTCGAAATAGGACCACAGGCTGACGGGAAACAGAAGGGTTCCCGGGCCCTTCACGCCCCTGTAAAACACAGGATCAGGTTGGACTCTTGTAAGCATATGACTGGTGGTATTCATGATGTTGTTCTCATCCCCTCTGTGCAATAGCATTTGAAGGTTGACCCTACCGCAGGAACTGGGCAACTTCTCTAGTTTCCTGGCTGCCGACGGAGTTACGCCGTGGAACTTGAGGAATGCACGAGCGAAGGCTTCCTGGGATTCGTATCCGTATTTCACCGCAATGTCGAGTATTCTCCCATTGGTGCTACGAAGTTCCTCCGCCGCCAATGTGAGCCGTCGCCCCCGGATGTATTCGGACGGCGACTGACCGACGAGAAATGAAAAGATACGCTGTAAGTTGTATACGGAGCAGCCAGCTTTCTGTGCGGCAACACCAAGGTCGATCTCATCGGTTAAATGGTCTTCTAGGTAGCGCAGCGCATCGTCCATGCATTGCATCCAGTTCATCTGCGTTCCCTCCTTTCAAAAGCCATTGTACTAGCAGCAATGTGATGTTGCATGATTCTTCTTGCCGGGATCCATCAGATGCCGGAAAACAAGTGCCGGGACTCTGTAAGAGCATTCCCGGCACATCGTCCCATCGGGTTACTGAGTTGAAACAGACTGTCATTCGTTCCGCCGGTACCTTGCCCAGCTAGTTCATTGTTGGGCAGATGGCCCAGCTGCTGCCGCTCTGCTACAACAAGTGATTTCACGCAAGCGGTAGGAGTGTTCACCTCTCCCCCGTTTGCCTCAAAGCAGCGTCGCCTTGCCGTTGTACACGTAGCCCGTGCGTGGGTCCACAGTGACACACATGCCGCTGCGCAGCACCTCCCCCATGTTGCCCGCGTCCAGGATGACCGGGATGTCCAGCGCCAGACCCACAACGGCGGCGTGGGCGTTGGGCGCGGTGTCCCGGGTAATGATTGCCGCAGCCTTCTTGATGAAGGGAAGATAGCTGTTGTCGGTGGTGGGCACCACCAGTATGTCGCCATCGGAAAAATGCTCCCGCGCTTCCGTTACGGAGCTGACCATGCACACGCAGCCCATGGCCGGCAAGTCGCCCACCCCGCGACCCTTGATGAGGATATCGCCCACGTGGTGAATCTTGATGAGGTTGGTGGTACCCGCCTGCCCCAACGGCACACCGGCGGTGATGACAAGAATGTCACCATTCTTGGCAATGCCCGCCTCCAGCGCGACGTCAACGGAGTTTTCGATCATCTCGTCGGTATTGGTCAAGGTTCGCGTCATCAGCGGGCAAGTGCCCCACAGCAGGGAAAGCTGGTAATAGGCATGCCGTTCCATCGTTGTCGCCAGAATGGGACAGGATGGACGGTGGTTGGCGATGGCCATGGCGGTACTGCCGGTCTTGGTGCTGGTCACAATGGCCGCGGCGTCCAAATCCATGGCAGAGATGCACACCGCGTGGCTAATGGCGTCGGTGACGGTACGCACCGGGCCAGAACTCTCCATCTCCCGTCGGAAGAGTTCCTTGTAGTCCATCGATTTCTCAGTGCGTTCGGCAATACGGGCCATCATCTCCAGTGACTCCAGCGGGTATTTGCCCGCCGCTGTCTCGCCGGAGAGCATGACGCAATCCGCACGTTCCTGCACAGCGGTGGCAACGTCCCCCACTTCAGCACGGGTGGGCAATGGGTTGCGGATCATCGAGTCCAGCATCTGGGTGGCGATGATGACAGGCGTATTGCGTGCGATGCATTCTGACACAATATGGCGTTGAGCGATCGGCACCTCTTCGGTTGGATTCTCCACCCCCAGGTCGCCGCGGGCCACCATGACGCCATCCGACACCGAGATGATGTCCTCGATGTTGTTGAGCCCTTCCTGGTTTTCAATTTTCGCGATGATACGGATGTGCTTGCCGCCGTTGTCCTCCAGAAACTGCCGCACCTGAAGGATGTCCTGCGCCTTACGGGTGAAGGATGCTGCGACGAAGTCTACCTCCTTTTCGATGCCGAACAGGAGGTCTGACTTGTCCTGGTCGGTGAGCCCCGGCAAGGACAAAGACACGCCGGGCACCGTCAGCTTCTTGTGGGAAGAGATTTCTCCGCTGTTCATCACCTGACAGACGATGTCGGTGTTGCGCTCCACCGCGGTGACCTTGAGGATGATGATGCCATCGTCCAGCAGAATGGAACCGCCCACATGAACGTCGGCGGGCAACCCGGCAAAGTTGATTTGCGCGCGGTTGCTGTCGCCCAGCGTTTCCTGGGTCGTCAGGGTGAATGTCTGGCCTTCCTGCAGGGTCACCGGCTGGGCGAAGTTGCCCAGTCGCAGTTCGGGGCCTTTGGTGTCCAGCAGGATGCCCAGAGGGACATTCTCCTCCTCCCTGATGGAGCGAATGAGGTCAATCACCTGACCGTGAGAGGCGTGGTCGCCGTGTGAAAAATTGAGTCGGCAGATGTTCATGCCACCCTGTACGAGCTTCTGGAGCATCTCCCGCGAGGAACTGGCCGGGCCAATGGTGCAAATGATCTTGGTTCTACGCATGTTGTTCTCCCTGTTTGGGTTGCAGTGCCTCTAGTATAACACAAGCTTGTATCCGTTCAAACTGACAGGAGGGAACCCGCTCTCCTTCGCACAGCACAGTGGACGCGCGGCGCGAGACTTACCCAAACAAATAGCAGGAAGGAGCCGTCCCTCTTGGAACAACATGCCCCCTTCCTGCTGTATGATAATCAATGGGATGAGATGCGTCTACTCCAGCGCGCCGTTGAAGAGCATCACCGGCACCAGAATCACCGTGGGTTTGCCGTCAATGGTCACCTCGATGACCGCGCGGTTGACGCCTGCCTTGACCGTCGGCGCGATGACGGTAAACTCCGCCGACTTTGCACCCAGGACTTCGCTCCACGCCACATAGAGGGTACCCTCGGCGGCGGGGGTGACACTCCAACCCTCCGGGGTATACCAGCGAACGTTGACGACGGTCTGGATGCGGTGGGTGTTATAGAGGCTGAGTTTCACCCGCGTCGGTTCCCCTGCGCGGAGGAATGCGCCATCGGGGTACTGCACCGTGGCCTCAAGATAGTCGGACCGAATTGTGGTGCCGTCACAGTGGGACACCGCGCGCCGGAAGTCACGGCTGGGCAGAAGCATAGCCTTGTCGAAAGCCCCACTGGTGGCCTCGTCGGTCATCTCCACCCCATAGGGGAAGCGCAGCAGAACCTGCCGCGCCAGCCGCTCGGTGCGGTCGGTCAGTTCATCCAGGTTCTGGGGCAGTTGGCTGCCCATGTTGCCGAGTTCACCAATGTTCAGGCAACCGGTGGTGATGTTGCGGCCGATGGGCTCCAGCCACTTGGGCGAGATGGCTCCGGCGCCGTGCATGATGCCAAAGAGCGCGCCAGCGGTCGCAGCGGTGCAGTCTGTGTCCTCGCCGCAGTTGACGGTGATGCTCATGGTCTTGTCGAAATCCCCGCCGCCATAGAGCAACCCGGCGATGAACATGCCAATGTTGGAGGGCACGTCGAATCCTAGCTTGCCGGTGACAAACCCGCGGGCCTGATCGTCGGGGGAAACACTCTCAAGCTGGTTGAAATAGGCACTGCCGCGGTACCCTTCCAGGATGGCATTACGGGCTTCCAGCCAGGTCTTGCCACTGCGGTAGCCCTCAATGGCGCAGCGGGCTGCTCCGGCCACCGCGCAGTCTTCCGGGATATACTGGAACCCGATGTCTACGAGCTTATAAATGTCGTCTTCCACAAAGGCGGCACTCTCCACCGCCGCGCAGAACACCTCGGCATAAGTGCCTTCGCCACTGCCGTGGTCGATCATGGCATCCTCCAGGGCGTAGCGGGCGGCCAGCGAGGGGTTGCCCGGCGCGATGCAGGCCCAGATCTCCGAGCGGATGAACGCACCGCAGGAATCGCGGAACACGTTGTTGATGTCGCCCGAGAGCGGCGGCAGTAGACCTGCGCGCATGTTGAGCTTGGCGTTGCCATATTCGGCCCAGTGGGGCGTCACAAAGGCCATCCAATACTCCGCCAGCGTGCTGGTGGAGATGTCCACCCCCTGCTCCTCCATCGCCACCAGCCACAGCAGCTGGATGTCCAGGTCGTCGTTGGGTAGGTTGCCCGTCAATTCCTGGGTGTAGAAGGTGACGTCATTGACCTGCCGCTTCCATTCGAAGGGCATGCCCAGCGTTCCGCCGATGTTCTTGCCCATCCAGCAGCCCAGCACCTTGTTGCGGTAATCGTTTACATTGAGTTTCATGGGGTTCCTCCGTCCATCCAGATATTCCCATTATAGGGGAAGGCCAACCTGTTGACAATTCTCATTTTTTACGCAGAAATGTGAACTGTAAACAAGTGTGAAGTCGGTCTTGTGGCAGAGATCATTGGTTCAGCTTCAGTATGAAAAGTAAAAAGGCGGGCCAACCGGTCATCCGGTCAACCCGCCACTGCCTCTGTGATGTTATTGTTTGAAGTAATGGCGCATGGCCTCCATGCGGGCGGTTGCCTCCTCCATGCTGGTGCCTTGGGCGCAGAAGTAGTACTTGCACTTGGGCTCTGTGCCCGAGGGGCGCACCGCCGCCCAGGAGCCGTCCTCCAGCAGGAACTTGAGTACATCGGACCGCGGCAGCGTCAGAGCCTCGTCGCCATGGGTGGTGTGGCGAACGCCATTTTCGTAGTCCTCCACTCCCACAACGGTCAGCCCCGCCAACTCCTGGGGCGGGTTCGCACGCAGGGTACGCATGATCTCGGCGATCTTGGCACTGCCGGCGGCTCCTTCCAGCGAAAGGGACATGAGGCTTTCAACGAAATAGCCATAGGTATGGAACACATACTCCAGCATGTCCTTGAGCGTCTTGCCCTGTCGCTTATAGTAGGCTGCGGCCTCGCAGATCATCAGCACCGCCTGGATGGCATCCTTATCCCGGGCAATGGGGCTGATGAGATAACCGTAGCTCTCCTCATAGCCGAAGACGTAGGTGTGGTCACCCGCCCGTTCGTGGGTGCGGATGCGGTCGCCGATGAACTTGAAACCCGTCAGTGTCTTTTCCGTTGCCATGCCATAAGCGCGGGCCACCCGGTCGCCCAGGTCACTGGTCACGATGGTGTTGATGACGATGCCGTTCCCCGGCAGCGTGCCATGTGCCTTCCGTTGGGAAAGGATGTACTCCAGCAGTACGGCACCGGTCTGATTGCCGCTTAGGAAGACATAGTCCCCGTTATGCAGCACGGCAATGCCCAGCCGGTCGGCGTCAGGGTCGGTGGTGATGATGAGATCGGCCCCGCAGGCGCGGGCCTTGACGAGGGCCAGCTCGAAAGCAACCTTCTCCTCGGGGTTGGGGTTCTTGGTATTGCGAAACTCCGGATCGGGGAAGGCCTGCTCCTCCACCACCACGAGGTCGTAGCCCAGGCGGCGCATCACCTCTCGCACAGGTACGTTGGAGGTGCCATGCTGGGGGCTGAACACGACCTTGAGCCCCGACTTGTCGCCGGCTGCGTCGAGCTGAATGTCCAGCACGGCCTTGTAGTAGGCCTCGTCCAAATGCTTGCCAATGGTTTGGATCAGATCACCGGCCTCCTCCCGCGTGAGACACGGGATGGTCAGCTCGTCTTCGATGCGGTTGATGTGTGACAGTACCTGGTCACTATACTGGGGCACCAGCTGGCAGCCGGTGTCGTCGTAGAGCTTGTAGCCGTTGTACTGGGGCGGGTTGTGGCTGGCCGTAATGACGATGCCGCCAAAGCAATGGAGCTGCCGCACGGCGAAGGAAAGCTCCGGCGTGGGGCGCAGGCTATCAAAGACATACGCGCGGATACCATTGGCAGCCAATACACCGGCGGCCGCGAGCGTGAACTCCGGTGACATGCGACGGTTGTCGTGGGCAATGGCCACACCGGCAGCCATGGCTTCCGGCCCGGCCGCCTTGATGTACTGGGCAAAGCCCTGGGTGGCCTTCCGCACGGTATAGACGTTCATGCGGTCAGTGCCCGCGCCAATGATACCGCGCAGCCCCCCGGTACCAAACTCCAGGTTTGCAGAGAAGCGTTCCTGCGCCTCCGCCTCCCCCATGGTGGCAAGCTGCGCCTGCACCTGGGGGTCGGTGGCGTTCGCCTTCCAGTGCTGCCAACGCGCCTTCCAGTCCATCGTCATCCTCCTACAGCAGCTTCTTCAGCGCCGGGTTGCCGCTCTTTGCGATGTAGTCCAGGTTGCGGTCGATGAGCTCGCAACGCTTCTCCACACACAGGTGGGAGAAGTACGGGTCCTCAGGGGTGTTCAGGCAGTAATCGACGAGCTTCTCCACCGTGGTGCGGGCCACGTGGCAGCGCGTGTCGCTGGATGCATAGTAGATGAGCACCTCGCCGTTGTCGCGGGCCACCAGACCATTGGTGAACACGACGTTGGACACGTCGCCGATGCGCTCCTCCCCTTCCGGCGCAATGAAGAACCCGCCGGGGCTATGGGTGAGCTTCCAGGGTTCGTTGAGATCGGTCATGAATACATAGATGACATAACGCAAGCCGGCTGCGGTGTTGCGCACGCCGTGGGCCACATGGATCCAACCCTTGTCGGTCTTGATGGGGGCGGGGCCCTGGCCGTTCTTCACTTCCTTGACGGTATGGTACTTACGCTCGTCAATGACGATCTCCTCGTCGATGACCGCACCGTCCATCGTGTCCGCAAAACCCCAGGCGATGCCACCGCCGGTGCCGGTGCTGATGAAGCCATCCTGCGGGCGGGTGTAGAAGGCGTACTTGCCATTCACAAACTCCGGGTGCAGCACGACGTTGCGCTGCTGGGGCGAGGGTGTCTTGAGATCGGGCAGACGCTCCCAGTTCTTCATGTCCTTGGTTCGTACGATGGCGCACTGGGCCACCGCGGCCGAGGTATCCACCGCCGGCGCGTCGGGGTCCTTGCGCTCGGAGCAATAGAGGCCGTAGATATAGCCGTCCTCGTGCTTGACAAGGCGCATGTCATAAGCGTTTACATCCCAGTCGTTGGTCTGTGGGACGCGCACCGGGTGGGACCAGAAACGGAAGCCGTCGACACCGTTGTCACTCTCAGCCACGGCGAAGAATGACTTGCGGTCGTTGCCCTCTACGCGCGCCATCATGAGCACCTTTCCGTCAAACTCAATGGCACCGGGGTTGAAGACACAGTTGACGCCCAGCCGTTCCATCAGGAAGGGGTTCGTCGCGGGGTTCAGGTCGTACTTCCACACCGGGGGGATGTGCTTGTTCGTCAACACTGGGTCGACAAAACGCTCAAAAACGCCGTTGCCTTCCACGGGCTGGTTCTTACGTGTGATGGTTTCCTCGTACTGGCTGGCCAGGAAGGCCAAACGCTTCTCATAGTTACTCATCGTTCTTCTCCTTTAGCATTTCCCAAGGTCCGCGTCGCCGGCACCGAGCACCGACGTGGCCTTGACATAATCGAGCAGAGTATCCACGGTGGTAAAGCACAGCCCCGTGTGGGTATCGGCACAGCCGTAGTAGATGGCGATGCGACCGGTGGCGGCGTCGGTCAGCGCCGCACAGGGGAAGATTACATTATCCACAAAACCCGTGGTTTCATAAGGCATTTCCGGCCCGAGGATGGCATCCGACGAGCGATACAACACCCGGCTGGGCTCATCAATATCGAGGAGTGCAGCGCCCATGCTGTATACGTAGCCGTTGCAGGTCTGGCTGGTGCCGTGGTAGATGAGGAGCCACCCCTCTTCAGTCTCCACCACGGTGCCGCCGCCAATCTTCAGGCCCTGCCACCAGCCGGCAGCGCCACGGCTCATGACGCGGCGGTGTTTGCCCCAGAAGGTGAGGTCGGGGCTCTCGCTGATGTAGATATCGCCGAAGGGCGTGTGACCCGAGTCACTGGGCCGTGTCAACATCCGATAAGTGCCACCGATCTTGCGAGGGAACAGCACTCCATTGCGGTTAAAAGGCAAATAGGGGTTCTCCAACCGGGTGAAGTGCTCAAAGTCATCGGTGACGCCCATGCCCAGCGCCGCGCCGCCCAAGTCGGTGCACCAGACGATGTAGAAGCGGCCCTCCAGCGGGATGACACGAGGGTCATAGCCATAGTTGGGGTTCCAGGGGTTCCCCTGCTCATCCTTCCACTGGATCACATCTTCCGACAGCGTCCAATGGATGCCGTCCGGGCTCTTGCCGGAGTGCATCAAGGCCTTGCCGTCGCGGCCATCAGCGCGGAACACACCGGCAAAACCGTCTTGAAAGGGTACGACGGCGCTGTTGTAGACGCGCTTGGCCTTGAAGTTGACGTTGCGGCCCATGATGGGGTTGCCACTGTAGCGCCACACCGGTTCCAGGTTACCAGCCGGGCGGTCCTCCCAGGGCATGTTGGGCAGATTCGCCCCGATGATCTTCGTCATGCGTGTGCTCCCTTCCCTTCAAGTATTTCGTTGACCCGACGCCCCACTTCCATGCACATGCGGCTGTTGTGATAGGGGCACTTCCAGGGGCCGACCTTCTCACCACGGTTCGTCTGGGTGGTATCGCGGCTGACAGACTTGAACCACTCGCCCCACTCATGGTCAATGATGTGGCGGTCGATGAACGCCCAGGTGCGTTGGGCACCCTCCAGGTATTTCTCATCGCCGGTCATTTGATAGGCATTGACCTGGCCCACGACGGCCTCGGCCTGCTGCCACCAGCCCTTATCGGTGTGCACCGGTGTGCCGTCCATCTCCCCTTCGTCAATGATGCCGCCATCGGGGTCGATGCCATAACGGCGGGGACGGTCACACAGGGCAAGGCAGGCTGGGCGGGCACGCTCCAGCAGCGTGGGGTCACCCAGCACCTCGGCCGCTTCCCACAGCAACCAGCTGCCCTCGATGTCGTGCCCGTAGCTGGCGTGGCCCTTCCAGGGCGTATAGTCCACATCCAGGAACATGTGGAAGAAGCCCGAAGGGTCTACGATGTGCGTGAGGAAATTGTCCAGTACCTCCGCCGTGGCCTGACGTACCTCATCGGCAGGGTAGGCTCGCAGCAGGTTCGTGAAGGCCTCCAACACGTGCAGGTGGGTGTTCATCGATTTCTCTGCCAGCGGCACGTGCTCATCAAGGCCGATGCGGCTGGCCTTTGTCCAGTCGCGGTTGGCGGCCTCCACATGGCCGCCGTGGATCGGGTCACGCAGGTGAGCCTGCATGCGATGGAAGATGTCCTTCGCGTCGGCAAGAGCCTCCTCCGGCCCCCCGGCCAGCCGGTATTCGGTCAGGCCATAAACCCAGAAAGCCAGGCCATAAGTCTGCTTCTTGCTATCCAGTACGCTGCCGTCGGGGCTCACCAGCCAATAGGCCCCGCCAAACTCACGGTCTAGAAAGTGGCTCTTGTAGATGGCATACACCTTGTCGGCCTGTGCCAGAAGCCCGCGATCGCCGGTGAAGCGTGCCGCCGCCGAGAACGTCCAGAGCAACCGGGAATAGAGCACGCTGTGCCAGGGAGCATCCTCCCCCTGGGTGGGCAAGCCTTTTTCGTCCAACCACCCATAGAAGGCATTTTTATCCTTCCAGCCATCGCGTTCCACCCAATAGGGCATCAAATCATGGGTCAGGTGGTCCGTCACCGCTTGTCCAAATGCCCTGAGCCGATCTCGATCCATAGCAACCTCCTGCTAAACGGCCTAAGCCAACGTTCGATTTTGCACAGATCATCATACTATCATTTTTCAGGCTGTGCAAGAATGAACCAAATTGCCTAGAATCAGGTATAGACAAGACATTTACACATTTACTTATTTCCATGTGAAAGACTGCGGTACCGTTTGAAATCTGGGTAGTGTCGGCAATTCGCCACTAGGCGCCCCGCCCTGCCGGCCGTAGTGAGCAATCGTGGTCTGCGGCGGGCGTTAACTCTGCATCGTGCGCGCCCCGTTTGGCTTTGTCGCCATCCACAAGGCAAAAACAGGCAGGGAGCGCATGCTCCCTGCCTGTGGGCTTCCTCATGAGGCTCCGTTGTGACGGTTGCTACAGCGCGACCTCGCGGTTCTGCTTGGCCGACTGGTAGATGCCCTCCATCACCTTGGTGGTGACGAGCACTTCATTGATGTTGGAGCGAATCTTCTTATTCTCGTTGGCGGCATCGATGAAGGCATCCAGCTCGTCGTAGAACATGTCGCTCATGTTGAATTCGTACTTCGTTTCAGTCAGCGCGCCGTCCTTGGTGCTGTAATAGACGAAGTTGCCGCCATACTGCAGTTTGACGCCGCCCTTGTCACCGAGGAACTCAATGAACATGGCGCTCTCGCCGATGTTTTGGGCCCAGGCGCCGTTGACGGAGATCGTCGGGCCGTCAGTACGCACAAGGCCGGTCACGAAGTCTTCGACGTCGTAGACACCTTCATAGTCCGGCGGGCCGGCCCACATGCTGGTGTAGGTATAGGACTTCATGTCCTTACCAAGGGCGGAGTAAGTCTGCCCGCTGGCGGCCACCGGCTTCACCTGGCCGATGCAATAGAAGATAAGATCCAGGAAGTGGACGCCCCAGTCGATGAGCACGCCGCCGCCGGCCTTGTCGGTGCGGGTGAAGGGGCCGCCGAGGCCGGGGATGGAACGGTGGGACCGGAAGGAGCAATAGACGTGGTACACATTGCCCAGGTCACCGTTGTCGATCATCGCCTTGATGCGGTTGACCGAGGTGTTGAAGCGGTTGACGACGCCGATGTTCAGGATTCTGTCATTGCGGTCGGCCGCTTCCTTCATGGAAACCGCCAAGTCATAGCTGACGGCAGCGGGCTTCTCACACAGGACGTGCTTGCCGGCGTTCAGGCAGTCAATGGCCATGGTGGCGTGCAGGTAGTTGGGCACGCACAGCGACACCGCCGTGACCGTGGGGTCGGCCAAAATCTCCTTGTAGTCGAGGACGGCCTTGCCCGCGCCGTAGGTCTTCTGGGCGGCTTCCGCTCGCTCGGGGATGATGTCGCACACGTAGGCCAGCTCCACTTTGGGGTTCTTGGAGTAGCTGGGCAGATGGGCGCTGTTGGCGATCGTACCGCAGCCGATCACCGCAACCTTGGTCTTCTTCATGGCGTTTCTCCTTTGCTAGTCCTTATAGAATGCATAGGGATCCTGTTTTAGCATGGCGAGCGCACACTCCCGCAGGGCGTCCGCTTCAAAAAGGTAGCACTGTGCCTGCAGCACCGGACCTTCCTGCAGACCGTGGCCCAGCAGGGGTTCCCGAACACGGTCAAAGTGCTGGGGGAAGTGAGCATGCCGCTGGTGGACGGCCTTCTGGTCCCGGCCGTCGTATCCGATCAGCGTGTATTCCAGCGGCTCAGGCTCAAAGAGGTATGGCGCGTCGGCCAGTTCCTCTATGGTATGCATGGTGGTGTTGGGTAGCATCCCGCAGCCCAGCAGAAGAATTTGACCTCCCCGCTCCGTCAGCCGCCGAAATGGCGACTGGGTACCGCAGGGTGTGCGGTCACTCTCGTGACCCTGAGTGAGTTCTTCCGCCCTTGGGCCTTGGGCGCACACCGAATGGGTCGGGTGAAGGCTGCGCACCACGCCGGGCAAGTGACGGAACGCCTCCGGGAGCGCGCCCACACAGCAGGGTGTCGTCCGCACGTCAAAGACTGGCTGCTCCCGCCCGACGGACATGTAGGACAACGCCGGGAAGAGCAGGGTGCCCTCCTCCCCCAGGGCCAGCCGTAGGCCGGCAAACACGGCATCCAAGCCGCCAACATCGGACCCTAATGATTTGTAGGAGGAGTGGACAAGCAAAAGCCCGCCGGGGCGTACCCCCAGCGTGCGCAGGTCTTCGGCTATTCGTTCGCGTCGGTCCGTCATATCATCCCTCTGCATTTGTTTATACGACCATTATAAGTCCTTTCCTGCCTTTGGTATAGACCATTCTTCATGTTTGTATATAGATGTTCTTCATTTCGTCACAATGTTAAACCAGCCGGCATGGCGCTGTTCAGAGTCTCGATGGCCTTTTTTTCTATGCGTGACACGTAGGAGCGCGAAATCCCCAAGCTTTTAGCGATCTCGCGCTGGGTCATGCGCCGGCAGTTGCGGATGCCATAACGGTACAGGATGACCTGCCGCTCTCGGTCATCGAGCAGCCGGTCGATGAGGTCGTCGAGTTTCTCCAGTTGGATTTTGAGCTCGACCTCATCCTCTACATCGTCCTGCCCGGAACCCAGGAGATCGGCCAGGGCAATCTCATTGCCCTCCTTGTCCGTACCGATGGGCTCCTGCATGGAGACGTCGTTGCGGCTCTTCTTGGCCGACCGGATCGTCATGAGGATCTCGTTCTCGATGCATTTGGCCGCGTAGGTCGCCAGCTGTGTGCCCTTCCTGTGGTTGAAGGTATTGACGGCCTTGATGAGACCAATGGTGCCGGTGGACACGAGATCGTCCATCTCCTTGCCGCACCCACGGTATTTCTTGGCCACATGCACCACGAGGCGCAGATTGCATTCAATCAGACGATTGCGCGCTTCGGGGTCGCCTTTCAGGTACCGCTCGATACAGGCAGCTTCCTCCTCTGGTTTCAGGGGCTGCGGGAAAAAGTTGCCCTTCTCCAGATACCCGGTGAGAAAGAGCAGCTCGCGCATGGTTTGCAACAGCAGTTCAATCGAAAACATCAAACGCCTCACTCCCCTGCTCCATTCTATGCGGCAAAGGGGTGAGGCGTACCTGACGTTGTTGTGCTAACCCACTAGTGCGGCTCTGAGCTCCCGCACGAAGGCTGAGACGACGGCGGGCATCTCGTCCTCAGGCACGGCGGCCGCGCGGCGGATGATGGCTGATGCCACGATGACCGCATCGGCATAGCTGCGCAGTACCCGCACCTGCTCGGGGGTGGAGATGCCGAAGCCAATGGCCGAGGGAGTGCGTTTAACGCGGTTAACATGGGCAAAATATTCTTCGAAATTGGTCTGGAACGAATCCCGCACGCCAGTGACGCCCAGGGATGACACACAGTACAGGAATCCCTCCGCCCGTGCGGCAATGGCGTCGATGCGCTCGCCGGAGGTTGGCGCCACCAGGCGGATGAAGCGAACCTCCTGAGCCTTGGCGGCGGCTGCCAGCTCGTCAGCCTCCTCCAGCGGCAGATCGGGGATGATAGCACCATCGAGCCCGGCGCAGCGGCAGGCCGCAAAGAATCGCTCCACCCCGTATTGCAGCACGGAGTTGTAGTAGAGCAGGAACACCAGGGGGATTTGGGTCTCTCGCCGCAGATCTTCCACCATGGCAAAGAGGGTATCCAGCCGTACGTCGTTTTTTAGCGCCCGCACGTTTGCTGCCTGGATGACCGGCCCCTCGGCGATGGGGTCGGAATATGGCACCCCCAACTCGATAAGATCGGCGCCGGCTTCTTCCATCTCCAGCACCAGCCGCTTTGTCATGGCAATCGTCGGGTCGCCGGCGGTCACAAAGGTGATGAGTGCCTTCTCCCCCACCGCGGCCTTGGCTTCAAACATGCGATCGATTCTATTGCTCATTGAGTTCCACCCCCATATAGCGGGCGACCTGATAGACGTCCTTGTCGCCCCGTCCTGAAAGGTTGACGATAATGTTTTTTTCCTTGGGCAGCGTGGGCGCCAGCTTCATGGCGTGGGCCACGGCGTGGGCCGACTCGATGGCTGGGATGATGCCCTCGGTACGCGTGAGGAACCGGAAGGCTTCCACCGCCTCATCGTCGGTGGCGCTGCCGTAATCAGCCCGGCCGGTGCTGTGGAGCCACGCGTGCTCCGGGCCGATGCCGGGGTAATCGAGGCCCGCTGAAATGGAGTACACCGGGGTAATCTGACCCTCGCTGTCCTGCAGGAAATAGGATTTCATGCCGTGGAACACGCCAACCGACCCCTTGGTGATGGTGGCGGCGTGCTGAGGGGTATCCACACCACGGCCGGCGGCCTCCACCCCGATGAGGCGTACATCGCGATCCTGGAGGAACGGGTGGAACAGCCCCATGGCGTTGCTGCCCCCGCCCACGCAGGCAATGAGCACGTCGGGGTGAATGTTCAGCGCGGCCGTTTGCTCCCGTACCTCCCGGCCGATGATACTCTGGAAGTCCCGCACGATCATGGGGTACGGGTGTGGGCCCATGACCGACCCGAAGGCATAGAACGTGTCGTCCACCCGGCCGACCCACTCACGGATGGCCTCGTTGACGGCGTCTTTCAGCGTGGCCGTGCCAGAGTCTACCGGGTGCACGCCTGCCCCCAGGAGCCGCATGCGGAAAACGTTGAGGGCCTGACGTTCGGTGTCCTCCCGCCCCATGAAGATGTCGCACTCCATGCCGAAGTAGGCAGCGGCGGTGGCGGTGGCCACCCCATGCTGGCCCGCTCCCGTCTCAGCAATGAGCCGTTTCTTCCCCATGCGCTTGGCCAGCAGCGCCTGCCCCAGCACGTTGTTGATCTTGTGGGAGCCGGTGTGGTTGAGGTCCTCGCGCTTCAGATATACCTGCGCGCCGCCCAGCTCCCGCGTGAGGTTGCGCGCATAGTACAGGAGCGAGGGCCGGCCGGCGTAGTCGCGGTTCAGGGCCGCCAGTTCCGCCTGGAAATCAGCGTCGTTCTTGTAGTGTTCGTAAGCACGCTCAATCTCGTAGAGCGTGTTCATCAGCGTTTCCGGCACATATTGGCCGCCGAATTCGCCGTATCGTCCGTGTTTCATGGGTTCACACTCCTTGCCCGCTGCACAAAGGCAGCAATTTTGTCCTTGTCCTTCTGTCCGTCGCTCTCCACCCCCGAGCTCACATCCACGCCATGGGGCCTCACCGTCGCAATGGCCTCGGCCACGTTACCGGGGTGCAGGCCCCCCGCCAGCAGGAAGGGTGTGGTCAGACCTGCTGCCAGCCGCCAATCGAAAACCTGCCCCGTGCCGCCCGCCGCGCCTGCTGACCAGGCATCGAGGAGCAGCAGGTCTGCCCCCAGGGCGGCGGCGCGGGCGATGTCCTCCCAACCCCGGACCCGCACGGCCTTCCAGATGGCAACGCTTTTTGGCAGACGCTCCCGCAGGGCAGCAATGGCATCGCCGTCCTCCCCGCCGTGGAGTTGCACCGCACCCAGGCGACATTGCAGGGCAGTCTGCACCACCTCGTCCGCCGGCGCGTCCACGAACACCCCGACGGGCACGACACCCGGCACCAAGCCAGCGATGAGCGCCGCCGCCTGCTCACGTGTCACCTGGCGGCGGCTGGGGGCAAACACGAACCCGGCCCAATCGGGGCGGCAGGCGTTGACGGCGGCCATATCCTCTGGCCGGGTGAGGCCGCACACCTTAACCTTAACCATTGCCCCACCCCCGGAAGCCTCCCAACAGCGCAGCGCGGTCCCCCGCCCGCATCAGTGACTCCCCAACGAGGATGGCGTCGGCCCCGGCAAGCGTCATGCGTCGGGCGTCGGCGGCGGTGTGAATGCCGCTCTCGGCCACGGCCAGCACGTCGGCTGGCAGTAGGAGCCGCAGCTTCTCAAAGGTGGCGAGGTCGGTCGTCATCGTCTTCAGGTTCCGGTTGTTGATGCCGATGACGCGCGCCCCGCAGTTGACGACACGGCGAATCTCCTCACCGTCGTGAGCCTCAAAGAGGCAGGTCAGCCCCAGTTCGCTGGCCAAGCGATACAGCCGCGCCATGGCGGCATCGTCCAGGATGGCTGCTATGAGCAGGATGGCATCGGCACCGATGACATGTGCCTCGATAACTTGCCGCTCGCTGATAATGAAGTCCTTACGCAGGATGGGAAGGGCGACGGCCTGCCGCACGGCCCGCAGGGCACCCGGGCTGCCCAGGAAGAAGTGCCGCTCGGTCAGCACTGAGATGGCCGCCGCGCCGCCTTGTTCGTAGTCCGCCGCCACCGCCGCCGGGTCGAAGTCAGCGGCGATGAGCCCCTTGGAGGGCGACGCACGCTTAACCTCAGCAATGACCGAAAGGCCGGGCTGTGCCAGCGCCGCGGCGAAGTCCCGCGCCTGCGGTGCGACGGCGGCCTGCCGCTCCAACACCGCCAGTGGCACCTTTCCTTCTTCCTCTGCCAGGTCGCGCCGCTTGGCGGCGACGATGTCATCGAGAATCATGCGCTCGCCTCCGCCAGTTCGTTGGACACCCGCTTGTAGTCCTCCAGCTTCTGCAGGGCCGCGCCGGTGTCGATGGCGTCGGCAGCCAGACGCACGCCTTCCTTCAGGGTCGCTGCCCGGCCGGCGATGTAGAGGGCCGCGCTGGCGTTCAAGAGCACGATGTCCCGCTTGGGGCCATGCCGGCCCTGCAGTACCGCCATCACATACTGGGCGTTCAATGCGGCGTCACCGCCCACGACCTCAGCGAGCGGAGCCGGACGGATGCCGAACTGCTCGGGGTGCAGAATGTAGCTGCTCATGCGGCCATTGCGTACCTCGCACACCGTCGTGGGGGCAGAGAGGGAGATTTCATCCAGCCCATCGTGGCCAAATACCGTCATGGCGCTGCGCACACCCAGGTGCATCAGCACCGTGGCCATCGGCTCCACCAGCTTGGCATCGTACACGCCAAGCAGCTGATAGGAAGCCGCTGCCGGGTTGGCCAGCGGGCCCAGTATGTTGAAGATGGTGCGCACGCCCATCTCCCGCCGGGGGGCGGCGGCATACTTCATGGAAAGGTGGTAGACCGGGGCAAACAGGAAGCACAGGCCCGTGCGGTCAAAGCACTGGGCCGCCTGGGCCGGGGGTAGGCTGATGTTGCCGCCCAGCTTCTCCAGCACATCGGCGCTGCCGCACTTGCTGGAGACCGAGCGGTTGCCATGCTTGGCCACCGGCATGCCAGCCGCTGCCACCACGAACGCCGAGCAGGTGGAGATGTTAAAGGTGTTGGAGCCGTCGCCGCCGGTGCCCACGATGTCCACGGCCTCGGCGGGCAGACGCAGGGCCTGTGCCTTTTCGCGCATCACACGGGCACAACCGATGATTTCATCGGTCGTCTCACCCTTCATGCGCATGGCAGCCAGGAAGGCCCCGATCTGGGCAGTGGTGGCCTCCCCGGACATGATCTCATTCATGGCGGCGGCAGATTCATCGGCGGTGATGCTTTGAAACGCGATGAGCTTGGCAATGGCTTGCTGAATCATGCGGAAATCGCCTCCTTTGCGTCGCCCTGACCAATGGCCAGGAAGTTGCGGATGATCTGCTTGCCCATGTCGGTCAGCACCGATTCGGGGTGAAACTGGATGCCAAAGACCGGGTAATTGCGGTGGGCCAAGCCCATAATGAGCCCGTCGCCGGTCTCGGCGGTGATGAGCAGATCGTCGGGCAGGCTCTCCCTCTCCACCACCAGGGAGTGGTAGCGCCCCACCCCCATGACCGGCGGCAGGCCCAGGAACACCGGACAGCCGGTGGCAATGTGGGTGTCGCTCCGCTTGCCATGCACCGGCCCGCAGGGGGCGTGCACCACCTTGCCGCCAAAGGACTCGCCAATGGCCTGATGCCCCAGGCAGATGCCCAGCGTCGGGATCGTGGGGCCGAGTTTTCGAATGACCTCAATGCTGATGCCAGCCCCCCGCGGGAAGCCAGGCCCCGGCGAGACGATGATGTGGCTGGGGGCCATGCCGCCGATGTCATCCACGTCCACCTTGTCGTTGCGCACCACCTTGATGTCTGGGTTGATCTCCCCCGCGTACTGGTAGAGGTTGTAGGTGAAGGAATCGTAGTTGTCGATGAGCACGATCATTGCAGTGCCTCCGCTTCCGCCAGGGCTCGCAGGGGCGCGCTGGCCTTGTTCATGGATTCCTGGTATTCGGTCTCTGCTACTGAGTCTGCCACGATGCCGCCACCGGCCTGCACCGTTGCCACGCCGTTGGCAAAGACAATGGTGCGAATGGTGATGCAGCTGTCGAGGCTGCCGTCGAAGGAGATGTAGCCGATGGCACCGCCGTAGGGTCCGCGCCGGGTGGGCTCCAGCTCGTCGATGATCTCCATGGCGCGGATCTTCGGCGCGCCGGAGAGAGTGCCCGCCGGCAGCAGTGACATGAGGGCGTCGAAGGCGTTGAGACCTTTGCGCAGCTGCCCCCGCACCGTGGACGTGATGTGCATGACGCGGGAGAAACGCTTGACCTTCATGTACTCGGTCACCCGCACGGAACCGAACTCCGACACCTTACCGATGTCGTTGCGCCCCAAGTCCACGAGCATGCGGTGCTCGGCCAGTTCCTTTTCGTCAGCCAGCAGTTCCGTCTCCAGCACATCATCTTCCTCGGGCGTCTTGCCGCGTGGTCTGGTGCCGGCGATGGGGCAGGTCTCCACCACGCCGTCCTCACAGCGCACCAGCATCTCCGGCGAGGCACCCACAATCGAATAGTCATCGAACTTCAGGTAGTAGAGGTAGGGCGACGGATTTGAGACCCGCAGCAGCCGGTAGACGTCCAGCGGGTCAGCCTTGGTTGCCACGCTGAGGCGCTGTGACAGCACCACCTGGAAGATGTCGCCGTTTCGGATGTATTCCTTAGCCCGCTCCACCATGGCCTGGTAACGCTCACGGGTCACGTTGCTGATGGGTTCGGTAACCTTACCCTGCCCTGGGCGCAGCATGTGATGGTCGCTGCGGGGTCGGGCATTCTCCAGCACGCGGCGGTTGGTCTCCAGCCGTTCGCAAGCCCGCTGGTAGTTGAGAGCCAGGTCGCCAGCCGTCGGCATGTTGACGATGAGCGTCAGTTTCTGCTTCAGGTGGTCAAAGGCGATCATCTCATCCACCACCATGAAGTGGCAGTCCGGCAGGTTACGGTCATCCGGCGGCGGCGAGGGAAGCGACTCCACACTGCGAACAAGGTCGTAACCAAAGAACCCCACTGCCCCGCCAAAGAGCCGGGGCATCCCTTCGATGCGCGGGCTGCGGTAGCGGCTGAGCACCGCCTGCACAATTCGGAACGGATTGCCGGTGATGCGCTCTGCGGTGCCATCCCGCCGGTGCAGCATGGCCACGTTGTCGCGAATGCGGATCGTCACGATCGGGTCCTTGCCAATGAACGAGTAGCGCGCCCACTTTTCGCCGCCCTCCACACTGTCCAGCAAGAAGCAGTAGGGGCTGGTGTCCTGGTAGCGCATGAACACGCTGACCGGCGTCTCGGTGTCGGCCATCACGTCCAGCGCAACGGGGATGTAATCATACTCCCTCGCCAGGGTCTCCACGGTCTCAAAGGCTGGGGTAAACATCGCGCACCTCCTGTATTGGATAAAAGAAAAGACCTGTCCTCTTCTCAAGGACAGGTCTTGTTACCTGCGGTACCACCTTGCTTGACGTGTATCCACGTCCGCTCGATCAGGGTGCCAACACACCCCTCGCCGTTCACGCTGGCTTCGCGTCGGACATTACTCACGGTTACCCGCTTTCTCTCCGCCTTCAGGAGCCCAACAAGCCATACCGTTTCCTGTCGCAATCCCACCGCCTGCGACTCTCTGCAAGGACGTGCCTGGCTTTCCTCTCCGTCAAAAGTTTCCCTGTTCAATTGTTGTTGGTATTGTACTGCCAATGGCAATCATTCGTCAAGCGGAAAATTCTTTCTCCTTTCCGCTCCTTTGCGCCAAGATGGGGCTCATACCCAAAATACCGTGTCAGCCTTTTACTTCGTACCCGGCGTCCACGATGGCTGCGGCAATCTGCTCGCGGGTCGCCTTCCCATCCGCCACGTCCACCGC
>JAEYRA010000019.1 GCA_023409755.1 Bacillota bacterium | reverse complement strand
ACCAGCACACGGAAGAACGGCTCCTCGTCCACAAACTCCAGAAGGCTGGCGCGGCGCACGCCTTCCACAATGACACGCACATTATCCCCGGGCAGCCGCACGATTTGCCGGATGTGGCCCACCGTTCCCACGGTATGGATGTCCGCCGCACCGGGTTCATCGAGTTCCGCGTCGGTCTGGGCGGCCAGCAGCAACAACTGGTCCCGGTCCATGGCATCGTCCAACGCGGCCATGGATTTCTCCCTGCCCACGTCAAAATTCAACACCACATGAGGGAAAATAGTCAAACCCCGCAGTGGTACCAGCGGGAGAATTCTCTCGTTCTTATCCAATCCCATCACCTGCTCCTTTGCTATAAGCAGCATAATTATATCTGTTGCGACACGTTATTTCAAATACAGTAAATAACAACGATGCCATTGCACCCGGAAAACAAACCGCCGGCCGCCTGCGCTTGCAGGGGTCGGCGATGTTGTATCACATGGCTGCGATTATCAGCCCACCGCGGATTCCGTCGGCGTGGGTTCCGGCGTCGGGGCTGATGTTGTCTCGGCAGGCTCTTCCGTCTCCTCACCAGGCGTCGGGGTGGCCGCCGGCTCATCGGTGTCCGTTCCGCCGCTGTTCATCGCTTCCTTGGCCTTCTCAAAGATCGGCAGGGCCGTGCTTTCCAGCTGTGCAGTGGCACTGCCAACGTTGGTATAATCCTTGCTGCTCACACAGCTTTGCACCGCCGCGATGAGCGACTCGATGGTGGCACGGTCGCCGGAGGAAATGTAGGCACTGTATTTGCTGAGGCGGTCGTTGGCCCAGCTAATCTTGTCCTTACCGGCTTGAATGGCATCCTTGCGCGCGCTGACTTTGCCGTAGAGTACGTTGTATTCGGTCTCCACATCCAGCTGGCAGTCGGCCATTTCCTCACTGTCCCGGCGGCTGTAAGCCCGGTTCCAAGCGTTGATGGCACTTTTCAGACCGCTGGCCTCGGCACCGGTGTAGTATCCCTTGTTGTTATCCAGGAAATTCTGAGCGGTGGAGACAATGCTCTTGCCGGTGCTGTACGCCTTCTTGATGAGGTTCTGCAGGTAAGAGGCACTCTCCTCCGAGCGGTGCGGCACGTCGATGCCAAAGACCTCCTTGAGGATGGTGGCCTTCTCTTCCTGGTTGGCCACAACAATGCTGCTGCCATTGATCGTCATGGTTGAACCCGGAATGGTGTAACGGGTGATGCCAGCCACATCCACGTCCATGCCAAACCAGGCCAAGGCGGCAATCTGCAGCGGGTCCATATTGGTGGTGATGTTCTCCTTCACCGCCTCATAAAGTTTAGGCACCGAGGAGAGCTGCTTGGTTTCCTTGAGCTGCTCAAAGAGAGCGACGATGACCTTCTGTTGGCGATCCACCCGCCCAAAGTCGCCGCCGCTGGAATGGCGGTGCCGGGCATACCGCAGCACATCGCCCCCATCCAGGGTGGTCCAGCCGGGGGTGTACTTGTGGCCGTTGATCGTGACGTCCAGATCCATGTTGAACTTGAGGCCGCCGATGGCGTTGACGAGCTGCTTAACCAGATCCATGTCAAACGTCACATAATAATCGATGGGAACGCCGCCCAGGAAGTGGCTGACGGTATTGACGGCATAATCCACCCCGCTCTGGCTCAGGCCCCCGCCATAAGCAAACGCGGCATTGATCTTACCATAGTACCCCAGGTAGGATTCCTTGCCATAGATCTTGGTGTAGGTATCGCGAGGAATGGAAATGAGACTGATCTTCTTGGTCTCCAGGTTGATGGACGCCAGCATCAAGGTGTCGCTGCGGGCGTTCATCCCCTTTTCCTGGCGCTTTTTACTCAGGTCCGTGCCCAGGATGAGCACGGTGATCTGGTTTTCGTCAAATTGATAATCCGGCGCGGTCTCCGTGGGCTGCACCACGCCCACCGCGGCCGTGCTATCAGCGTTCCCTGTGGTTGGCACATTGGCGGAAGCACTGGACGTGGTGCGCACCAGCACCTCGGCAGGGTTCTTCATGGCGTTGACCGCCACTGCCACGGTGACCGCCGTAGCCACCAGCACTGTGGTGACTGCCGCCACCACAATGGGCTTCCAATACCGCGACCACCAACTGCCCTGCTGGGGAGCCACCGGTCGCCCCACGATCCTTTCGGATGCCGGAACGGATGGCTTGCGTTCCTCCTGCACCACGGGGATCTCCCCAGTGTCTACCGGCACCAAGTCCCGCACAGGCACGGCATGGCTGGCCTTATCCAACAGGCCGGCCTGTGCCCGTAGTACCTCCCGGGTGTCAATGCGCTTGGTTTCCTCCATACCGATGTCGGCCGAAGCAGCGTTTATTGAAGGGTGTCCCCCCGTAGCGGGGTCGCTGGCACTCTTCGTCGCTCCTGCCGGCTCGCTTGGGTTCAACTGGGGTTCCTTTTCCATGCCATGCACTCCTGTACCGATTGCTCTAAACCAAAATCTGTATGAATTATGATGGTTTACGCCTGCAAAGTCAAGTAAAAACGACCGCGAAAGAAGGGCACGCGCATCCATTCACCCATTTGGACGCCGAAGATCGCTGACCGGTTCCCCCGAAAGCTCAGACGGGCAATTGTACTGCCCAGCCTGCGGCCCTTGTCGTCACAGCCACCCACGGCGCATTGGTGTCGCACCGGCTGTCCGCTTCCCCCTGGTAGTTGGGCGCAGACAAACACGATCATTCTTATGGAATCCGACGGAAATATCGCGTATAATTCCACATAATACGCTCGGGTTGATTGACAACGTTCGGCCCTCTTTTACAATGAAGGCACATCGATCCTGGGGGGGGAATGCACATGCTCAATCGAAACCGCCGACTGCTGCTGCTGGTCACCTGCGCCATGTTGGTGGCCCTGGGCGTCGTACTGAAACTATATAGCATCACCATCAGCCTGACAGCTAAGATGAGTTTCGCCCCGGTGCCAGCGATGGCAGCGGGCATCCTCTTCGGGCCGCTGGCGGGCCTTGCCGTTGGCGCGCTGACTGACCTGATGGGGTTCCTGGTACAGGGCGGGCTATACATCCCCACGACGACCATCATGTACGCCCTCTCCGGCGTGGTGCCAGCTCTGTTCGTATCGAGCTTCCGCCTGGTACGCACGGCGGGCAAAACCCGGCTCATTCGCACCCTGAACCCCCGGGCGCTGAAGACGTACTGGCGGTTGCAGGTGGGCGTGCTGGTGTCTCAAATCGTCAATTCGCTGCTCATCAACACCTTCGGGCTGGCTCTCATTAACCTGAGTTCCGCCGGGCAGGGGCTGTCACTGGGGCAATACTTCCTGTCACTGCTGGCGGTGCGCTGGCCCATGTCCCTGCTCATGGCGTTCCTCTACCCGGTGTTGGTCTACGGCATCACCGTGGCCCATCGCGCGGCGTTCCGCAGCGCCTTGCCGGAGGGTTCGCAAGTACCGAACTAATCTCCTTGCCATTGCAAACCCGCCCGGTGATCGTGTCACCGGGCGGGTTTTGTTTCATATTGCTTGGTTGTGTTGGTGTCCCTCTGGCAAGGCCCAGCCTGCACCGGGGCAAACCTGGCAGCGAAGAGTGGCCATTCTCGCCTTTGGGTTGCGGATTATCCCAGGTATCCGTGCTCCTCACCCCGGTGCATCGGATGCACTGCCTACCGCACGGCAGTGGCCGCGTCGGTGCCCACAAGTTCGGTCGTTTGCTTCCACACTTCCTTGATGCGTTTCCTTGCCGAGGAGCTGAGCTCGCTGAGCAGGCTGTCATCGTCCAGGACCTTGCCCACCGGCAGCACCTCATAGCCCGCGTTGCCGCCAATGTACACCCACGTAGGCACATAAGACGCCTCGGCAATGGTCACTGCGCCGGTATCCGGGTCCTTGTGGAGGGTGGCGTTGAAGATCATACCGCTGTCCTTGTAGTCACCGGTCTGGTTCGAAATGAAGTTGCCCATGGAGAAGGCCACGATACCCTCGTACTTCGTGCCGTCGTCGCGGGTCACACTCACCCTGCGGATGGGCTGCATCACGTGGGGGTGGCTGCCCAGCACCAGGTCCGCCCCCATCTTCAGCATCGCTTCCGCCTGTTGCTCGGCGTCATCGTTGGGCGAGCGGTCATACTCCGTGCCCCAGTGTACCGAAACGATGACCACGTCGGCTCCCCCTTCACGGGATGCCTTGATGTCCTTCTCGATGGTATCCAAATTGATCTGCTTGATGGCGTACCGGTCTTCACTGGCGGAAACGCCGCTCTTGCTGTTGACGCCATAGGTGTAGGCCAGCACGGCGACCTTCATGCCATTGGCCTCCACAATGAGAGGAGCATTGTACTCCTCCTTGCTGCGGAAAGTGCCGGTGTGGGCCAGGCCCGTTTCCTCCAGCGCCTCAATGGTCTTCACCACCCCGGCGTAGCCCTTGTCATAGGAATGGTTGTTGGAGGTGGTGATGACGTCGAACCCAACGTTCTTCAGGGCCGTCAGCAGGCTTGCCGGGCTGGAGAAGCGCGGGTAGCCGCTGTACTTGCCGTTGGTGCTGATCGTCGTCTCCAGGTTGCCAATGGTAAGGTCAGCGGCGGATAACTCCTCTTTGACGGACTCAAAGAAGGGTTCAAAGTCATACTTCTTGCTGCTCTTGTCATAGGCGGCGGTCAACTCCGGCTCGTGGGCCATGATGTCCCCCACCGCGCTGATGGTGAGATCCGTGACCGGCGTGGGCGTCGGCTCCACCGTCGGGGTAGGTGTTGGGGTCGCTTCAGCGGTCGGCGTGGCGGTGGCCGACTCGGTGGCCTCCAGCAAGGTGGAGTCGGTGGGTGCGGCGCTCATCTGCACGGTCGCCTGGGGTTGGCCCAGGTTCTTCACCCAGTTCTTCAGGGTGCGGTTGGTCAGGCCAAAGTATACGCACACGCCGATGAACGAGATGCCCAGCACGATGGCCAGGTAAATCCCCGGATGAAAGCCGTTATCGCTGGGCTGGTGCCGGGTCGATGGCCGGGCAGACACACGCTCCCGGCGGCCAGGTGACTGGCGTCCGGCGGTGGGTTTGGACGACGTTTGGGGCCCTCTGGCCCTGCCTCTGCTGACGCGATCGGGCATGAAACTTCCTCCTCCGACAGGGTTTGGCGGCGCAAGCGCCCTGTACCATGAAAAATCCAGGCAGCGAATGCCTGTTGAGGGCAGACCGTAGGGAACGCTGGCAAATATCCGTTAGTATACCACACTAGTGGAGGTTCGACTAGCCGGACGGCGGTTGCGCCGGCGGTCGCCATCGGCTATACTCGGTGGTACGGCGTCCGGAACGCCGATGGGAGGGCAACGATGGTACGGATCTGGGGCATTCTGCGCCGGGGGGACAAGATGGCTCGCGACTGTGTGGTGGAGCTTGCCGAAAGCGACCTCAGCGAGGCACTGGATCGCCTGTGCGCCGAGCTTGACCTGCCCAGACCAGTGGTGCTGGGGAAGCACCAAGGGGAGTTTGCGCGCTTCCAGCGCACCGTGTTCCGCCCGGACGACTTTATGGAGAGCATGCCCTTCAGCCGCTTTGAGGTGGAGGTGCTGCGCGACCGCAAAAAGAAGGACGCCGCATTCGCGGCGCCCGAGTTTGATTGAACACCGATCAGTGTTCGTCCACGTGATAGCGCTTGAAGAGTATGGTGAGGCACCACAGGCCAGCCAAGCCGACCAAGGTATAGATGATGCGGCTGACGACGGCTGTCTGCCCGCCGAAGATGGCAGCTACCAGATCAAAGCGGAACAGGCCCACAAGCAGCCAGTTGATCGCGCCGATGATGACGAGCGCCAGCGCCGTCTTGTCGAATGCTTTCACTGTCCTTCACTCCTTTTCCAATTTCATGCCCTAGTCTTCACCAGTTTCCAGTTCTTCACGCTGGAAAATGATGGAAAAGGAAGTGCCAACGGCTCCGCATCCATTCGACCATACAGAAAACCGCGCGAAATCCGCGCGGTTTTGTTTTGCTTTTGATAGGGTTCAGGGCTTCCCCGTGCGCCACAAACCCAGCGCAGGGTTGGGGATGTAGTAGAACTCCCCCTCGCCGTCGGCCTGGAATCCATCGTTGTGAACGTCGCGTACGAGCGACCCGTAGCGGGCCTCGGCCTCGTCCCAGTCCATCCAGCCGAAACCTGCGGCCTCGACCTCCTGCCTGCTGATGCGCGGCGCGGCGTAGACAACCTCAAAACGCCCCTCGCTGGAGCCATGGATGAGGTGGGCGGCGGCCGAGAGGTTCTCACCCAGGTCGGCATTCTCCCTCACGGCCTTCAGGGTGGCGTCGGTGCCGTGGTAGCCATATTTTCGCAGCAGCACATCCATGCCAGCGTCCTCGCCAAAGCGGGCCACCGCCGGGGCCAGCACGACCAAGCGCCCGCCGTCGGCCATGGCCATGCGCGTGCGGTAGATGGACTTGTTGGCCAGCCAGAAGCTGCGGAACTCCTGCGGCTCCATGTAGCAGACAGCACGCTGGAGGGGGCGATCGAGCCAGACGATGTTCTCCCGCCGACTGCAGGCCACAGCGGCCTCGAAGGCATCGCGCTGGTCGCCCAGGTACAGGCCCTTCAGGCGATCCTGCCCATCCTCCGCCCGCACCACGGTGAGGGCGTAGACCAACGGCAGGTCGCGCAGAAACCGTTCTGCCGCCCAGTCAAACACCTGGCGCACCGGTGCGTGGTCGTTGCCCAGCGCCTGCTCCATGCCGCACACCGCCCCCAGGAAGTGGGTGCGATGGATCATATCGAGCCCGCCCACGCCCACGAAGATGTTCTTGGCGTGGTTGGCCATGCCGGCCACCTCGTGGGGCACCACTTGCCCCAGCGACAGGATGAGATCGTAGTCCTCCAGCAGCAGGCGGTTCACCTGCACGGCGATGTCGTAAGTCAGCCGCCCTTCACTGATGCGCTCAATGAGCTCCCCGGGCACCGTGCCCAGGGTGACGACGTCCCGCCGCCAGTCGTGCACACGGTAGGCCGAGAGCGGAATCTGGGTGCCAAAGAGGGCGTGCAGCTCCTCTGGCTCCATGGGGGCGTGGGTGCCCAGCGCTGGCAGGATGTCCACCTGCGCGCGGCCCTGCAGCATCTGCCAGGCCATGGCTGTGAGCACGCCCGCTAAGGAATGCAGGCGCGTCAAATCGGGCGGCAGCAGCAGCACCCGCTTGAGCGAACGACCCTGGAGCACCCTCTCCAGCGCGGCCCGGCACTGTTCTTCGTCAATGTGCCCCCCCGCGGGGGCATCCAGCAAGATGCTTTCCATATGCTCTCCTAAATGGCGTAGGTGGAGAAGCCACCGTCGATGGCCAGCACCGTGCCGGTGACGAAGCTGGAGGCGTCGCTCGCCAGGTACACCACCGCGCCGACCAGCTCCTCGGGCTTGCCGTAGCGGCCCATGGGCGTCTGCTGCAGGATGTGGCGGCTGCGAGGCGTGGGCTCGCCGGTGGCCGGGTCCACCAGCAGGTTGCGGTTTTGCTCCGTCACCAGGAACCCCGGCGCGATGGCGTTGACGCGGATGGCCGGGGAGACGTTCAAACAAAACCAGGTGGACAGCCACTGGGTGAAGTTGACGACGGCGGCCTTGGCCGCGCTGTACCCCAACACGTTGGTGAGGGGGCGAATGCCCGCCATCGACGCCACGTTGATGATGGAACCGCTGCCCTGGGCGGCCAGCACCGGGCCAAACACCTGGCTGGGCAGTACGGTGCCCATGAGGTTCAGACCGAACACATCGTCCAGCGCCTCCTGCGGCACGTCGAAGAACGAACGGTTCGGGTTGGTGTTGGCATCGGGGCGGTTGCCGCCGGCACCGTTGAGGAGCACATCCACACGGCCCCAGTGGGCGGTCACCGCATCCCGCGCGGCCTCCACACTGGCGCGGTCGGTCACGTCGCACCCCACGGCCAGCACATCGCCGCCGGCGGCGGCCAGCTCCGCAGCAAGCGCTTCCACCTTGGCGGCGGTGCGGCCGAGGAGAGCCACCGAAGCGCCCAACTCCACCAGCTCCCGGGCCATCTCCGAACAGAGAATGCCCGCTGCCCCGGTGATGACGACAACCTTGCCTGCAACAGAAAAGTCCGGTTTCATTGTCCATCCTCCTTGAGCCATTCGGTGTGGAACACGCCGTCCCGGTCGGTGCGGCGGTAGGTGTGCGCGCCGAAGTAATCGCGCTGGGCCTGTATCATATTGGCCGGCAGCGCCGCGGTGCGGTAGCTGTCAAAGTAATTGAGGGCCGAGCTGAAGCACGGCACCGGGATGCCTGCCAGTGCCGCCGTGGACACCACGCGCCGCCACGCCGGCTGGGCATCCTCCAGCACGCTCTGGAACGCCGGGGCCAGCATGAGGTTGGCCAGTGCCGGGTTCTCGTCGTAGGCTTCCTTGATGCGGTGCAGGAACCGGGCGCGGATGATGCACCCGCCCCGCCACAGCATGGCAATCTCCCCGGGCTTGAGGTCCCAATGACGCTCGTTGGAGGCCGCCTGCATCAGCGCGAAGCCCTGGGCGTAGGAGCAGATCTTGCTGGCATAGAGGGCCTGGCCGATGTCGTCAATGAACTGGTTGCGGTTGAGCGCGATGGGCTGCACCTCGCCCCGGATGCGGGAGGCGGCGGCCACTCGCTCGCCCTTGATGGCCGAAATGCACCGGGCAAACACGGCCTCGGCAATCGTCGGGGCGGCCACGCCAACCTCCAGCGCCTGCTGGCTGGTCCACTTGCCCGTACCCTTCTGCCCGGCCTCGTCGAGGATCAGATCGACCAGCGGTTTGCCGGTCAGCTCATCCTTGCGGCCCAGAATGTCGCCGGTAATCTCAATGAGGTAGCTGTCGAGCGGCCCGCTGTTCCACAGGCGGAGAACGCTCTGCATCTCCTCCGCCCCCATGCCCAAAAGCTCCCTCATCAGGAAGTAACTCTCGGAGATGAGCTGCATGTCGCCGTACTC
>JAEYRA010000013.1 GCA_023409755.1 Bacillota bacterium | reverse complement strand
GAATGGCGTTGTCATAGTGGCCGGGGGCGGGCTTGCTGCGCAGGTTCGTGGCGATCTCAGCCACGGTGGCGGTCATGGTGTCAAGCCGGCGCTCCACCTCGGCAATCTTTCGCTCCACCGGGGTGGGCGGGGCGGGCGAAGGCGCCGCTACCTGCGGCTCCCCCTGTGCCATGGCGGTGCTGGGGGCCTCGGCCTTCTCGGCCTGGGCCTTTTTGCCCCGGGCGGTGGGCTCGTTTTCGTAAGCCACCACCACCTCCACCAGGGGATGGGCAAAGAACCCGGCCAGCCCCTTCTTGCGGATGGGGCGGGAGGAGAGCATGACGGCGTCCGGCCCCAGCTGCGCCCGAATCTTGGCGGCGGCCTCGTTCATGTCCTTGGCGATGTATCGCTTGATGTTCATCCTACGCGTTCACCAAACCCTCGGAGCGAATTTCCACTTTCTGTTCCAACTCATTGTAAGATAAAACTGTCAATTCCGGTACCATCTGGTCGACAATTTTCTTGAAATGCATGCGCACCACCGGCGACGTTAAGACAATAGGCGACAAACCCAGCGCAGCGCAGCGGTCAATCGACGTTTTCAGACTGTGGAACAGACGCTGCACGGTGTCAGGCTCCAGCGCCACATAGGCACCGCTCTCGCTCTGGCGCACCCGGTCCATGATGAGCTGCTCGAGGCGCGGGTCCAGCGTGATGACGTGGGCCACGTTGTTCTGCACAAACTTCTGGGTGATGGCGCGCTTGAGGCGCTGACGCACGTATTCGGTGAGCATGTCGGTGTCCCGCGTCACGCCGCCATAGTCGCCCATCGTCTCGAGGATGGTACCGAAGTCGCGGATGGAGACGCCCTCCCGCAGGAGGTTCGCCAACACCTTCTGCACCTCGCCCAGGGCGAAGAGCCGGGGCACGACCTCCTCCACCAGCGCGGGCTGGGTCCCCTTGAGGTTGTCGATGAGGTTCTGCACCTGCTGGCGGCCCAGCAGCTCGTGGGCGTGGCGCTTCAGTTCCTCCGTCATATGGGTAACCATGACGGCCGGCGGATCCACAATGGTGTAGCCGTAGAGTTCGGCCTTCTCGCGCTCGGCCTTGGTGATCCACATGGCCGGGAGGCCGAAGGTCGGTTCCACCGTCTCAATGCCCTTGATGGTGCCGCGGGCGTTGCCGGGGTTCATCGCCAGCACATGGTCGGCCATAATCTCACCCCGGGCGATCTCATACCCCTTGATCTTGATGACGTATTCGTTGATGTTGAGGTGCACGTTGTCGCGCAGACGGATGCTGGGCAGCACAATGCCCAGCTCCAGCGCCATCTGGCTGCGGATCATGATGGCGCGTTCCATCATGTCGTCCACCAGCGGGATAAGCCCGTAGCCCATCTCCATCTCAATGGGGTCCACGCTCAGCAGCGTCACCACGTTCTCGGGTTTGCGGGCCTCCTGCACCACCTGCTCCTGCTGCACCTTGTCCTGCACCACAAGCTCTTGGGCGCGGTTGCGGTTCTGCATCACGCCCAGGCCCAGGAACGCCGCGCCCATCACCCACATCAGGAGCTTGGGCATGCCGGGGATGAGGCTCATGACGAAGAGCACCGTGCCCGAGATCATCTGGGTGATCGGCTGGTTCATCAGCTGTTTCACCAGCTCGCTGGAAAGGCTGTTCTCACTGGCGGAGCGGGTGACGATCATGCCGGTGGCGGTGGAGATCAAAAGCGCCGGGATCTGGTTGACCAAACCCTCGCCCACGGTGGCGATGGTGTAGGTCTGCATCACCGAGTCCACGTCCATGCCGCTCATGAGGCCAATGATGATGCCGCCGACGATGTTGATGGCCGTGACGATGATGCCGACGATGGCGTCGCCCTTCACGAACTTGCCCGCGCCGTCCATGGCGCCGAAGAAGTCGGCCTCGCGCTGAATCTTGCTGCGGCGCTCCCGCGCCTGGTGCTCGTCGATGAGTCCGCTGTTGAGGTCGGCGTCGATGGCCATCTGTTTGCCGGGCATGGCGTCCAGCGTGAAGCGCGCCGCCACCTCGGACACGCGCTCGGAGCCCTTGGTGATGACGATGAACTGGATGATCATGATGATGAGGAAGATCAGCAGACCCACGACCAGGTTGCCGCCGATGACGAAGGAACCGAAGGTGTGGATGACATTGCCGGCCTCACCGCCATTGCCGAGGATCAGACGCATGCTGGAGACATAGATGGCCAGCCGCAGCAGCGTGCTGATGAGCAAGAGCGACGGGAACACAGAGAACTCCAGCGTTTCCTTGATGAAGAGGGTGATCATCAGGATCATGATGGCAAAGGCGAAGTTGAAGAGGATGACGACATCAAGCAGCGCCGGGGGCAGCGCCACGATGATGAGCATGACGATGGCAATGATGACGATGGCGACGGCCAGGTTTCCCAGCTTCTTCATGTGGCGGTCCTCTCCCGACGCTCAGCGCGTCCCATGCGGTTCTTCAGGCGGTAGACATAGGCCAGCACCTCGGCCACGGCCTTGTAGAGGTCGCGGGGCACGCGGTCGCCCACCTCGCAGTGGAAGTAGAGCGCCTGGGCCAGGGGGCGGTTTTCCACCAGCTCCACCCCGTGCTCCCTCGCCCGCTCGCGAATGCGTCGGGCCACCTCGTTCTTGCCCTTGGCCACGATGATGGGGGCGTCGTCCTTCTCCTGCCGGTAGCGCAGGGCCACGGCGTAGTGGGTGGGGTTGGTGATGACCACGCTGGCCGTGGGGATGGCCTGCATCATGCGCATCATGCCGATCTGGCGCTGCTTCTGGCGGATGCGGCCTTTCACCTGCGGGTCGCCCTCAGTCAGTTTGAACTCGTCCTTGACTTCCTGCTTGCTCATGCGCATCTCGCGCTCCCGCTTCCACCATTGGTAGAAGTAGTCCGCCGCGCCAATGAAGATGAGGGCTGCGCTCATGCGGATGGCCACGTCCAGCGTCTGGCTCGCCAGCGACGCCACGGCCTGGCCAAAGCTTTGCTGGAGGAACCCGGCAAAGGAAAACACCAACTCGCGAAAAGCCTGATAGGCCAGCACGCCCAGAACCGTCACCTTGAGGATGGACTTGATCATCTCGGCCACCGAGCGGATGGAGAAGATGCGCTTGAAGCCCTGCAGAGGGTTGACGCGCTCAAACTTCGGCTTCAGGGTCTTGGTGGTGAAGAGCACCCCCACCTGGATGTAGTTGGCCAGCATGCTGATGAGCAGGCTCACCGCCAGCAGCGGGGCCATCACCTGCAGCAGAATGAGTGCCCACTGCGCCAGAAGCCCCGCGGCATCCCCCACCGTCAGGGGGTCGCTGGGCCACTCCACCAGGCCACGCCGCAGCACACCGTTGGTGTTCTCCAGCACCATGGCGCCCAACACCTTCAGGCTGGCGAAGATGGTCAGCAACACCAGAGCCGTGCTCAGGTCATGGCTCTTGAGTACGTTGCCCTTCTCGCGGGCCTCGCGCCTTCGTTTGGGTGTGGCGCGTTCGGTTTTCTGCCCCATGTCGCTCATGTCAGGCCGGAATCATCCCTTTCAATGCAGTACTCATGTGGTGGAACATCGCCTCAAACACGGTGTCGCCGTAGCCGACAAAAAACGGCACCATCGTGAGCATCGCCAGCAGGCCCACCGCCAGCTTCACCGGGATGCCCACGACGAAAATGTTCATCTGCGGCACCGCGCGGATCATGATGCCCATGATGACCTCCAGCACCAGCTCTGCCGCCAGCACCGGCAGCGACAGCGTCACCGCCATGGAGAACGCCACCGTGAACGCATCCACCACCGCGTCCACCACGGCCGCATCGAGGCCCACCTGCCCCACCGGCAGCCACTGCACCGTCAGCGCCAGCATGCGGATGAGGGTGTGGTGGCCGTTGGCTGCCAGGAACAGCAGCAGCATGCAGTAGTTTAAAAGGCTGCTGGCCAGCGACACCAGGTTGGAGGTCTCCGGGTCATACAGCTGGGCCATGCCGAAGCCCACCTGGACGTCTATGATCTGCCCGGCCATGGTGGCCACCGAGAGGAACAGCGTCGCCATGTACCCCATGGTGAGGCCGATCAGCAGCTCCTTCACCACCAGCAGCGCGTATTGCCACAGGTTGAAGCTGTCCACCGTTCCATCGGGGTTGGCCGCCAGCAGCAGGTAAGCCAGGCACAGCGACAGCCCGATGCGTGCCACGGTGGGGAAGTTGCGCCGCCCGAAGATGGGCGACAGGGTGAAGAGCCCGGTGAACCGCACAAAGAGCAGCAGCCCATACAGGAACCGCCCCTGGCTCAGCCCCAGCAGCCCCGCGATGCCCTCCATGCTACTGCAAGTACCGGGTGATCTGCTCAAAGAGCCCGGTGGTGTATTCGGAGAGCTTGGAAAGCATCCAGTCCCCCAGCAGGACGATGGTGAGGAGCATTCCCACGATCTTGGGGATGAACACCAGCGTCTGCTCGTTGATCTGGGTGGTGGCCTGGAAGATGGAGATGATGACGCCCACCAACAGCGCCACGATGAGCATGGGTGCGCTGACCATGAGTACGGTCATCACCGCGTCGTACATGATTGTGCTCACTGCCGCCTGATCCATTGGTTCCCTCACTGAAAGCTCGTCAGCAACGTTTTGATGGTCAGCCCCCACCCGTCCACCAGTACGAAGAGCAGAATCTTGAAGGGCAGGGAGATCGTGGTGGGCGGCAGCATCATCATGCCCATGGACATGAGGGTGCTGGAGACGATCATGTCAATGACGATGAAGGGCAGGAAGATGAAGAAGCCGATTTGGAAGGCACGCTTGAGTTCGCTGGTGATGAAGGCAGGAATGACGACCGAAGTCGGCAGGTCCTGGGGGGTGTCAACCTCCTCGATGTTGTCCATGGTGGCAAAGAGATCGAGATCCTTCTCGTAGGTCTGGCGAAGCATGAAATCCCGCATGGGAACAAGGGCGCGGTCCATCGCCTGCTGCTGGGTGATCTGCCCGGCCACATAGGGTTTGTACGCGTCCACATAGATGTCATTGAGGATGGGCTTCATCACAAAGAACGTGAGGAACAGCGCCAGGCCAATCAGCACCTGGTTGGGGGGCATCTGCTGCACGCCGATGGCGTTGCGCACGAAGCCCAGCACGATGATGATGCGCGTGAAGCCCGTCATCATGATGAGGATGGACGGGGCCAGCGAGAGGATGGTGAGCAGCAGCAGAATCTGCACGGTGGAGGCACGGTCCTCATCGCCGCCCGAGAGGGCGTTTGTCAGGTCGCTCACCGTCAGTTCGTCGTCGGCACCGGCGGTGGCCGTGGCGGCGGCAGACTCCGTGGGGGCGGGCTGAGGACCCGGCGCGGCCAGCGCGCCGACGGTGGGCGCCAGCAGCGCCAGTGTCACAAAAAAGGCCAGAAGAGCCAGCTTCAGGTACTTCTTCACGGATGCCTCCCCCTCAGCGTCGTCCGGCCTGCCGGCGTTCGCGTACCCGCCGGTCCAGTAGTTCCAGCATTTCTTCGTCGGTGGGCTGGGGCGTACCCCCGCCCCACTCCCGGCCCGGCATGTCATCGCGGGGCGGCGCATCCTCCCCCATCTCCTGGTCTTGGGGTGTACCGGCGTTTGCCCAGCCGGCATTGCGCAAATCCTGCCCGGCGTCCGCCGTGCGTCGGCCCAGGCCAAAGCTCGCGCCTGCCTGGCGGCGGAAGGCCTGCCAAAGGCTGCCCACCCCCGGAAGCCCTGTGGCTTCCCCGTCGGGCTGGGCGGCGTGGGTGTAAAGTGCCGCCTCCTCCTCGCTCAGGTGGCGCAGCAGCCGCACCTCATGGCCGCTCACGGCGAGCAGGCTGCAACGGCCGGCCACCCGCACCACAACGAGCGACTTGTCGCCAGCGAGGGCGAGGCGGTCCAGCACCTTCATGTGGTGGCCGCTCTGGCTGCCGCGGGCACGGCCCGCCACATAGCGGGTGGTGAGCCACGTGAGGTAGAACACCACACCCAGCGCCAGTATGAGCCATATGAGCGATTTGACGTCGTTCCAGTTCATCAGCCCAGCCGCGATTTGGTGTTGAGGATCTCGGTGATGCGCACGCCATAGTTGTCGTCAATCTGAATGACCTCACCCTTGGCGATGAGCTTGTCATTGACGACGACCTCGACGGGTTCGCCGGCCATCTTGTCGAGAATGAGGATGGTGCCGGTGTTGAAATCCAGAATCTCCTTGACGGTCTTGCGGCACTTGCCCAGCTCAATGGTCACCTGCATGGGCACGTCAATGATGAGGTTGATGCTGTCATCCATGGGCCGCACTGCCGGGCTGTCACCGTCAAAGCTGCGGAACTGCACGGGTTTGGCATCCACAACGGGCCGGGGCGCCGGTGCCGGTGCCGCAGCGTACCCCTCCGCCGCGAAGGCGGGCTGGTGAGCAGGCTGAGGGGCCGGCGTGGGGGCGGCCTGCGGCGCGGGCTGGTAGACCGGCTGCGCCGCCGGGGCCGGAGCCTTCGGAGCGGGCGCGGCCTTGGCCTGCTGGGGGTTTACCAGCGAATCCACCAGCTCCCGCGCGAAGGAAACGGGCATGAGCTGCATGATCTCGCTGTTGATGAGCCCCTCGATGGTCATGTCAAAGCTGACGTTGACGACGATGGCGGAGTCATCGAAGAGCCCCATGACCTGCTCGTCCCCCAGGCGGGCCACCATGGCCGAGGGCGGGGTGATGTCGATGGGCTTATGCAGCATATCCGACATGGAGGTGGAGGCACTGCCCATCATCTGGTTCATCGCTTCGCTGATGGCCGACAGATGCAGCTCGCCCAACGGCTCACCGTTGTTCTCGCCCTCGCCGCCCATCATGAGGTCCGTGATGATACGTACGTCGTCTTCCTTGAGCATCAGCAGGTTGTTGCCCATCAGGCCGTGTCGGTACCCCACGGTCACCAAGACATAGGGCACCTGCAGCCGGTTGGAGAGACTGTTGATGGAGAGGATCTCCACCTTGGGGGTGGTGATGTACACCCGGCGGTTGATGACCTGGCTCAGGGTGGTGGCCGCCGTACCCATGCTGATGTTGCCGATCTCGCCGATGGCATCGGTTTGCATGTCGTCCAGCGTCTCATTCGATACGCCGCTGCCGCCGTCTCCGGTGCCAAAGAGCGTGGCGATTTCTTCCTGCGAGAGGATGTCATTCATCTGCCGTTTCCTCTTCCTTTATGATTTTGCAAAGCTTGATGGCGTAATGGTTGTTGCGAACCCCGAGCTTGCCATAAGCCTTGGGCAAGTGTTCCACCTTCACCTTGATGTCCTCCCCCACCCGGTTGTCGAGCTGGATGACGTCGCCCATCTGCAGGCTCAGAATGTCCCCCACGGTCATCGTCGTCTCGCTCAAGATCGCCTTGACGTTCATGCCGGTGTTGAGGATGCGCTGACGGATGTTCTCGGAGTTGGACACGGGTGTGCCCTTGTGGTTGCGTACGGTGGTGCTGGTAAAGAGCGTCGCCGTCGTCAGCGTCTTGGCGACGGGCTCCATGGCAATGTGGGGCAGGCAGAAGCTGAGGTAGCCGCTGATATCCGCCGCCCGAAGCTCCAGCGTGATGACGGCCACCGCCTCGTTCAGGCTGACGATCTGGGTAAACTGGGTGCTGGTCTCAATGCGCTCCAGCAGCGGGTCGGCCTTGGCCACCTTCTCCCACGCGAAGGTCAGGTGCGGCAGCATCTGCCGCAGAATCCGCTCCATCACGGCAATCTCAATCTCCGTGAAGGTCCGGCTGATTTCGCCGGACTCCCCCTCGCCCCCAAAGAGACGGCTGATGATGCCATAGGCCACCGGCGGGGTGATGGCAAGCAGCAGCGACCCCTGCAGCGGGGGCATGGAGAAGATGGAGAGGATGACCGGTGTGGGCAGGGAGTTGTTGAACTCCTTGAAGATCAGTTCCTCGACCGAGACGACGTTCACCTCGCACGGGGTGCGGAGCATGCCGGAGAAATGCGTGGACACCTGCCGGCTGAACGTCTCAAAGATGATGTTCAGCGTGCGCATCTGCTCCTTGCTGAACTTGTTGGCCGTGGAGAAGTCGTAGGGTTTGATGCGGTGCTCCAAACCCTCCTCCGGTGGTTCGTCCGGCAGGGCGTCGCCGCTGGAGATGGCATGGAAGAGTTGGTCGATCTCGCTTTGGGAGAGCACTTCCGCCAAAATCCCTCGCCTCCTTCGCAAGACATATCATAATAAAATACTATACCACATTTCGGCATGTTTAATCATAATTTCCACAATTTTTGCTACATTTGGTGCAAAGAGATAGGAAAAAGCGCAAAATCTGCGATTGAGGGGCCACGCTTGCCCCTGGTCAGCCGTTCGAAGGATGGCTCCCGGGGCATTCCGCTTTCCTGTTGCGATCTGGCGGCAACTGCCGGTGCCGCGCCTGCCGGTACATCAACGGCCGGACGCAGTACGTCCGGCCGTATGGGTAGTCTCCTGGTGCTTCACTCCCCTGTCCGCACACGGGGCAGGGCCCCCTGGCAGCTGACGCGAAACGCGATGATGCGGTCGATGATGTCCTGCGCCGACTCCTCCACCACGATTTTCTTGCCGGTGGTGAGGGAGATGACCGTGTCGGGCGTCTCTTCCACGCTTTCGATGAGCTCGCTGTTGATGTACAGCTCGGACTGGTTGAGCCGGGTGATCTTGATCATGCTGTCCTCCGGTGCGGTCGGGTCCCCCCGCCGCCAAGTGGTTGCTTACGCCGCCCCGCCGGGGCCGCGGCCGCGCCGGTCGTGGGTGTTACCGTTTCAGGTTGACCAGTTCCTCCAGCAGGGTGTCGGAGGTGGTGATGACGCGGCTGTTGGCCTGGAACCCGCGCTGGGTGGTGATCATGTCGGTGAACTCCTTGGAGAGGTCGACGTTGGACATCTCCAGCGACCCGGCGTTCAGGGTTCCGGCGGCGCCGGTGCCCGGGGTGCCGTACACCGCCGCGCCGGAGTTGGACGACTCGGTATACAGGCTGTCACCGGCCTTCTCCAGGCCGTTCTGGTTGCTGAAGGTCGCCAGACCCACCTTGGCGATGACCACGGAGTTGTTGGTGGCATCCAGACCCGTCACGTTGCCGTTCTTGTCGATGCTCACGTTGGTGTAGCCAGTGGTGTCGATGGCTGAAAGGGCTGCGGCCTGGGTCGGCGGGGTCGTGGTGTTGTCCATCATATAGCCCTGCACCAGGTTGCCGTTCAGGGTGATGCGGTTGCCGCTGTCCAGCGTGAAGTTGCCCGCGCGGGTGTAGAACTCCTGGCTGCCGTCGTTGACGATGAAGAACCCGTCGCCCTCAATGGCCATATCGAGCGTGGCGCCGGTGTACTGGGAGCCGGCGCGGGTCATCAGCACATCGATGGAGGCCACGGTCACGCCCAGGCCCACCTGCTGGGGGTTGCTGCCGCCGGTGGTGGCGGTGCCGGCTGCCGCCGGCTGCAGCGTCTGGCTGTAGATATCCGAGAAGATCACGCGGCTGGCCTTGAAGCCGGTGGTGTTGACGTTGGCGATGTTGTTGCCGATGACGTCCATACGGGTCTGGTGGTTGCGCAGGCCGGAAACGGCGGCATAAAGCGATCTGAGCATGGGGTGGTTCCTCCTTCGTTTTGTCAGCCAGCGGCCGTTTCGGACCCGTCGGCGATTTCTGTGACGTTATGGATGCTGACGTCGACGGTGGAGCCGTCGGCGGTTTTGACGGTGAGGGTGAGCACGCCATCGACCATAGCGGCCCTGGTGACGACACCTGTCACGTTCTGGCTTTCTTCGTTGTCATCGGTGTAGGTGCCGGTGACCGTGCGGCCGATGAGCGACGCCCCCTGCAGCAGGGCATCGGAGCTTGTCGTGCTGTTGACGCTCATCGTGGTGTCGTTCATGGCGATGAGGTAGCCGCCCACGCTCAGGTATGGCTCGCCGTTGTAGGTGATGACGCTGTCAACGGTGCCGGTGACCTCCTGCTGGGTGCCGTTCTCATCGGTGAAGAGGGCGGTGATGTTCTTGCCCACCAGGGAGTATGCCTGGGTGTAGCTGAACATGGCGGTCATCTGCTGCATCTGCTCGAGCGAGCTGAACTGCGCCAACTGGCTGATGAACTCGGTATCGGACATGGGCTGGGTCGGGTCCTGGTTCTGCAGCTGCGCCACCAGAATCTTCAGGAACGCGTCCTTGTCGAGCGCGCTGGAGCCGCTGAGACTGCTACTGCTGCTGGCCGCGGTCTTGGCCGCGTTGCCAACGGATAAAATGTCCATCCTTGCCTCCTATGCCAGTCGGTCGACGGTGCCGGGGCGGCCCGCCTCCTCGTATGCCTGAAAGAGCGGAGCAGCCTGGCTGCCGGCAGGGTCGGACTCCAACCCGGCCCAGCCGCGGCGGGAACCCTGCCCCTGCCCGTTGCGGGCTTGCCCGCTGAGCTGCTGATCGATGCCGGCTTCGGCCACGGCGGTGGAAGTCACAACGACCCGCACATCCTTGAGGCCCTGCTCGGCGAGGGTGTTGGCCAGCGTGGCGGCCTGTGCGGCCAGCGACTCCTGCACCTTGGGGTTGGCGGCGGCCAGCTGGGCCACCAGACCCCCTTCGCTCATCGTCAGCCGGATCGTCATGCGGCCCAGCGATTCGGGCTTGAGCTGAATGACCATCTGATCCTGCCCGTTGGTTCGCATGGTCTGGATACGATCGACCAGCTGGTCGTATACCTGCGCGCCGGTGGTCGCCTCGGTCGTCTGGGCCGGGGCGGCGGTCTCGGTTTTGGCAATGGGCTGCGTCTGGGATTGGGCGGCAAAGTTGAGCGTGGGCAGGAAGCCCGTGGTGGCGGCGCCGGGTGCGCCAAAGGCGTTGGCCTGCTTACCGGCCGGCCGGCCGTCGGCCAGGGCCGCGCCGCCCTCTTCGGGCTGGGCCAGCGCATCGTCCGCGGCGATTGTGGGGTTCAAAATGGCTCCGGGGTCCGCTTCGCCCTCCGCCTGCTGGGCCAGCGCGTCATCCACCGCTGTCGCCAGGGTTGTGAGGACCGCAGGGACTGCCTGCCCCTCGGCCTGCCACAGGGTGTGGGCTTGGGCCAGCACCTGCTGGAGCTGATGCAGGGATTGGTTCCCCGCTGCCATAGTGCTCCCGCCCGCCAGGGGCAGGGCGGCATTGGTTTGCTGCTCACCGATCGTCTGATCGGCGGCGTGTTCCCCGCCAGCGGCCAGAATCTCATCGAGCAAAGCGGTGATGGCCGTGACGGCATCCGCCGCGCCGGCGGGGGCCGTCTGGGCCCCGGCCTGGGCGTTGAGCTGCGCCAACAGGTCATGGAGCATCTGTTTGGTTTGTTCATCCAGCGTTCCGGTAGCCAGCGCGTTGGCAATGGCGCTCTGGGCGTCGGTGGTCGCGGGCTCACCAGTGGCTTGGACGGACTGCATGCCCTGCAGCGCGGCCGCAGGGATGAGCCCCGCCAGCAGCGCCAGTACGTCGGCTGACTCCTGTCGTTTGGTCGTTTTCATATCCGAAAGCTCCGCCAGGACCCCCGCAAACCCGCCGTCGGCAGGCGCGGCTGCCCCGGTGGGCAGGCCAGTGGCCTGCGTTCCCAGCAGCGTTACGGCAATGGACTGGTTCAAGTGCATCCTCCCCGCCGGTCACGGGGCGCACCCCTCAGTCCGGCATCAGTGTGGTCACGTCATAGGCCTTTTTCGGGTCCATGCTGGAGAGGATCTCTGCGGTCTTCTCGGCGTCCAGGCGGCTCAGCACATCCACGATGTCCTGGGTGTTGCCGGCCTTTTCGAGCATTGCCGCGGCCACTTTGGCGTCCAGGCTCTCATAAATGGAAGCGACCTGGTCGGTGCTGGTCGTGGCGCTGTCCGCCGCGTCCTGCTGCGCCTTCTCAAAAGCGGCAACCTGGGCGTCCAGGTCAGCCTGCCTGGCCTTGAGTTCCTCTTCCTTTTTCGTGTTCTTCTCAGTAGTTTTATCGACCGTTTCCTGCTGCTTCTTAAGGGCATCTTCCCGTTCGGCCAGATTTTCCTCCTGCTTGTCGAGCGCGGTGGCCTGCTTCTGGTAGTTGGGGTCCAGGCTCTCCAACAGGGCGATGGCCATGGGCCGCACGCCGCCCAGGTCAAAATACAGCGCCGCGCCGGCACCGGCCAGCAGCGCCGCCAGCACCAGTACCGTCACCAGCACCAGCAGAACCCGCGGCATGGGCTTCTTGGGTTTCTTTTCCTTCTTGCCCTTGGCAGGCGCAGCGCCCGGCGCGCCGTCCATGGGCGCACGGGGGGTTTTGCCTGGCTTGGGGGGCCTGGTCTGGGTCGTCTGGGTGTCCATGGGTTCCTCCTGTTGGTCAGGCTTCCCGGCTGCCGTCGTCGGCTGGCGACGGGGTGCCGCGGGTGGTGAAGGTGACAAAGTCGTTGATGACAGCGCTCTCCTCGGCCTGCATCAGCTTCAGGTACTCCTCATACTGGCGGTCGCGCAGGCGTTCCAGCATGCGCACTTCGCGCATGGCTTCCACCAGGCGGGCGCGGCAGGCCTCCACATCGGCGCGGGCCTGGCGCACCATGGCGCGCTGCTCGGTGATGCGCTCGCCCATAGCCCGGTCGTACACCACGTGCAGGCCGGTGTCGGCGGCGGTCATGCCAGCGGCAAGACGCTGGGAAAACTCCTGCCCGGCGCGGGCACGCTCGGTCACCAGGGCTTCCTCGGCGGCCTCCAGCTGGTGCAGGCGCGCCGTGAGCTGCCCAAGGGTGTTGCGCTCCTGCTTCTCCAGCGACTGCTTGAGGTGATAGAGCGGCTGGAGGGTGAACGCGAAGCGCTTCATTGGGCGGGCTCCGCCAGGCCCTTGAGCAGGGCTATGGTCTTATCGAAGTCCACCAACTCCCGGATGGGCTGGGTCAGCAACCCATTGATGCCCGGCTGCAGGCGGATGGCCTCGTCAATGTCGGCGTTGGAGCCCTGCTTGTAGGCCCCGATGGAGATGAGGTCCTGGGCGTCGCGGTAAGTCGCCATGCGGCTTTTGACAAAGCCGGCCCAGCGGAGCTGCTCGGCGCTGGCGATGTCGGGCATCAGGCGGCTGACGCTGGCCAGCACGTCGATGGCCGGGTAGTGGTTGCGGTTGGCGAGCTGACGGGAGAGCACGATGTGCCCATCCAAAATGCCGCGCACGGTGTCGGCCACCGGCTCGTTCATGTCGTCGCCGTCCACCAGCACCGTATAGAGGCCTGTGATCGACCCCCGGTCGGAGTTGCCCGAGCGCTCCAGCAGCCGCGGCAGCTGGGCGAAGACCGACGGCGTGTACCCGCGGGAGACCGGCGGCTCGCCGATGGCCATGCCAATCTCCCGCTGGGCCATGGCGAAGCGGGTCAGCGAGTCCATCAGCAGCAGGACGTTGAGCCCCTGGTCGCGGAAGTATTCGGCGATGGCAGTGCCGATCTGGGCGGACTTGACGCGCACGATGGCGGGCTGGTCGCTGGTGGCCACCACGAGGACGGACTTTGCAAGACCCTCGGCCTGCAGGTCCTTCTCGATGAACTCGTTGACCTCGCGGCCGCGCTCCCCCACGAGCGTAATGACGTTGATGTCGGCCTTGGCGTAGCGGGCGATCATGCCCAAAAGCGTGCTCTTGCCCACGCCGGAGCCGGCGAAGATACCGATGCGCTGCCCCCGCCCGCAGGTCAGCAGCCCGTCGATGGCCTTGATGCCCATGGGCATGACCTCGCTGATGCGACGGCGGCTGAGGGGGTTGGGCGGCGGGTTCTCAATGCTGTAGAACTGCTTGGGCATGACGTTCTCGCCGCCATCGATGAAGCGGCCCATGCCGTCGAGGATGCGGCCCTTCAGGTGCTTGCCCACGCCCACGCGCAGGTTGGCGCCGCTGGCCACCACGCGGCTGCCGGGGCCGATGCCGCCAAGCTCGCCAAAGGGCATGAGCAAAATGCGGCTGCCATGGAAGCCCACGACCTCCGCCTGAATGCTGCGGCTGTTGCTCAGGGTGAAGATGCGGCAGATGTCGCCAATGTTGCTGGGCGGGCCCACGCTTTCAATGGTCAGCCCGATGATCTGGCTGACACTGCCGCTGTACACGTTGAGGTCCGCCTCCCCAATGATGCGGCTATATTTGCGGATGTCGGCGTGCTCCCCCATCAGCTGCGCTCCAGCAGCAGCTCAGCCGCGCGGGCGCGCTTGGTGCCCACGCCCGCGTCAATGGAGCCGCTGTCCGTGTCCACCACGAAGGCCCCCCGCTCCAGCCGGTCGTCCGCGACGATTCTGAGCTGCGCGTTGTGTCCGCCCTCCTGGGCCAGCGACCCGGCCACGGCCGTCACGCGCTCGAGGTTCTCCCTTGCCACGCGCACCACGGCGGAGGCGTCGTTCTCCAGCTGCTGCAGCGCCAGGCGTACGCGGCTTACAATCCAGTCGTCGCTGCGATCCATGGCCACGTCCAGCACCTTGTCCACAATGTCAAAGACGAGCGTGACGACGTCGCGCTCCATGTTTCGTATGATGTTCTGCCGCTCGATGCGCAGGCTATCGAGGATGCCCTCGATCTGCTCGGCGGCCTCGGCCTTTTTGGCATCCAGCTCCCGCCGGCCGTCAGCCATGCCCTTGTCATAGCCCTGGGCATAGCCCTGCTCAAACCCCTGCTCCAGGCCTTCCTTGAGGGCGTCCTGCAACACGCGCCGGGTTTCCTCCCGGGCATTCTCCACAATCGTGCCGGCATCCGTGCGGGCCTTTTCCAGCATCTCGTCCACCACCGACCCGGCGTTGGCGTACACGTTGGCGTACTCCTGGTCGATGGCCCGCTCCACCACTTCTGGCTCGGGCGGCGGGGTGGGCTGGGCTTCCTCTTCTTCCCTGAAGATGGCACGCACCACGATGGGCTGCGCGCTGTCGATGTTGACTGTGGAGGATCTGATGATTTTAGGCAATCAGACCATCCTCCTTGCCTCTGGAAATGATGATTTCGCCGGCTTCGTCCAGGTTGCGGATGACGGCAACGATCTTCTGCTGGGCGTCTTCCACGTCTCGCACGCGCACCGGGCCCATCAGATCCAGGTCTTCCTTGATCATCTCCTGCATGCGCTTGGAGATGTTCTCGTAAATGACACGCTTGACCTCCTCGGTCGCGGTCTTGAGCGCCACGGTGAGGTCGTGCTTGTCCACCTCGCGCAGCACGCGCTGGATGGCCATCTTGTTGAGCTTGACGATGTCCTCGAAGACGAACATCTTGTGGCGGATCTCCTCGGCCAGGTCAGCGTTCTGCATCTCCAGGTTCTCCAGGATGTGCTTCTCGGTGCCGCGGTCGACGGAGTTCAAAATGTTGACGATGTAATCGACGCCGCCCACGGTGGTGTAGTCCGTCACCATCATGGTGGAGAGCTTCCGCTCCAGTATCCGCTCGATCTCCTTGATGTACTCCGGCGAGGTGCGGCTCATCTTGGCGATGCGCGCCACCACTTCGATCTGCAGATCCAGCGGCAGGGATGCGAGGATCATGGCCGCCTGTGTCGGGTCGAGGTAGGAGAACACCAGCGCGATGGTCTGGGGGTGTTCGTTCTGTATGAAGTTGAGCACCTGGTTGGGGTCAGCCCGGCGAACAAAGTCAAAGGGCCGCACCTGCAGGGTGCTGGTCAGCTTGTTGATGATCTCCATGGCCCGCTGCTGGCCGATGGCCTTGTCGAGCACCTCGCGGGCGTACTCGATGCCGCCTTCCTCGATGTAGTTCTGCACCAGGCAGACCTGGTAGAACTCATCGAGCACCTGCTGCTTCATTTCCTTGGTCACATGGCGCACATTGGCGATGTCCATGGTGATCTGCTCAATCTCATCGTCGGTGAGGTGCTTGAAGAGTTGAGCCGAAAGCTCCTTGCCCAGGGCAATGAGCAGGATGGCAACCTTTTCGTTGGTGCGAATGGTGGTGCTGGGCATCGTCGGTTACTCCTCATCGGAGAGCCAGGAGCGCAGCAGGTTGGCGGCTAGTTCCGGGTTCGACTCGATGAACTTGCCCAACTGCACTCTGGTCTCGCTGTCCTTGACAAGATTGATGGCCTCAGAGGCCTCTTCCTCCGCAAGCTCCTCCAAGAACTCCTCCCCTTCCTCGGGCATACCGTCCTCCCCAAGGGAACCCTCGGCCAGTACCACGGCGGGGCGGGGGCGCAAGGCGCGGAACAGCAGCAACATGGCCACGAGGATGAGCCCCGCCACCACGCCGATGACGACGTAGTCACGGATGCGGTTGGCCAGGGCGGCGCTCAGTTCGGCTGCCTGAGCCTGGGCCACGGCCTCGTTGGCGGAGGCCACTCCCGTCATGGGGATGTACTGCACCGTGACGTACTGGCTGTCCACCCCAACGGTGTTGGCCACCAGCTTGGTCACCGTGTCGGCGTAGTCCTCGGTGGCGTCGGTGCTGTCGATGGCCACGGCCACCGACAGGTTCTTGATGGCGCCTTTTTCCTTCTCAATGTGCTCCTTGATGGAGTTGATCTCGTAGCTGATCTTTTCGGTGTTCTTCTCGTAGGTGCCGTTGTCGGTGCTGACGACCGGATAGGTCGTGGTACCGGTGTTGGCGTCGGTGCCGGCGCCGTCCGAGGACGCCGCGCCGTTGACGATCTCCTCCCGCAGGGTTTCGATGTTCTTGACGACGCCGTCCTTGCCGTTGACCGCCGGTTCAAACTTCACCGTCTCGGTGGTATGCTCGTCAAAGTCCAGCGTCACGGCCACCTGGGACTGCACCTTGCCCACGCCGAAGATGGGCATCAACAGTGCCATCACCTGCTGCTGCAGGCGGTCCTGCACGCTCTGCTGCAGGGCGTAATGGTCGCTGGTGTCGGTGTCCTCGTCGCCGGTGACGTCCAGCACGTTCATGTTGCTGTCGACGATGGAGATGTTGTCGGCCGTGAGGCCGGGCACCGACTTCTGCACGAAGTTGATGATGGCCTGCACATTCTCCTGCGAGAGCTTGTCTTTGCCATCGAGTGTGAGAAGAATGGCGGCGGTGGCGTTCTGCTTGTTGCTGTTGATGACAAGCGAACTCTCCTCGGGGATCGTCAGCATCACCTGCGCGTCGGCCACGCCGGAGAACTGCTTGATGGTGTTCTGCAGGTTGTATTGGATCTGATAACGGCGGTAATCCCGCTTGTCGCTCTCGGTGCTGGTGAGCCCCTGCCCCTGGCCTAGAATGTCCAGGCTGAAGCTGTTTTTGGGGTAACCCTCACTGGCCAGCTCCATGCGCAGGCGGTCCACCTCGTCGGCCGGCACCTGAATGGTGTCACCCTCCACCTTGGCGTCCACACCCTTGTCCTCCAGCACCGTCATCACTTCGCCGGCGTCGGCGTCGTCAAGGTCGGTGTAGAGCACGGCGTAGCTCGTGTGGGTCAGCAGCAGCGTTGCCGCCACAATGGCGACGACGATGACCGACGCGGCCACGATGACCGCACGCTGAAAGCCCTTGTCCTTGCCGGACCAATAGGCAGTAATTTGCTTCCACAGGTTCTTTATCGCTTCCATCGGGCCGTCCCTTCACTGCCCATGGCTTACACCGACATGCGCATGATCTCGCTGTAGGCGTCGATGACCCGATTGCGGATCTGCACGGTGAGGCGCAGCGCGATGTCCGCCTTCTCAGAGGCGATGACGGTGTTGTGCAGGTCGTCGGAATCACCGGTCAACAGCGAAACCACGTCAGCCTGGTCGGCAGCGTCGGTTTCATTGGTCTGCGCAAGGGCTTCGTTCAGGATGCTGGCGAAACTCTCGCCCGTTGTCTTTTCTGCGGCATCCTTGCCCGCCTGTTGCAGCGCTGCCAATCCTGACGCGCCGATTCCCTCGATCTGCATAAAGCCCTCCTCTGGGGTTTGCTTTCTTACGCCTGGCCGATCTGCAGGGCCCTCTGGGCCATGGCCTTGGTGGCGTCCATCACGGTGGCGTTGGCCTCGTAGGCGCGCTGGGCACCAATGAGATCGACCATCTCCGTGACCAACTCCACATTGGGGAGACGGACATAACCGTCAGCCCCGGCGTCGGGGTTGGTCGGGTCATAGCTTAGTTTAAAGTCGGACGGATCCTCCACAATGGCGGCAACGCGCACGCCGGCGCCGGATGCCTCATCCAGGGCGTCGCTGTACACGTCGGCGAAGGAAGGGTTGCCGGCGGACTCCATCACAACGGTGCGGCGGCGGTAAGGCTCGCCGCTCTCGGTGCGGGTGGTGGAGACGTTGGCGATGTTGTCGGCAATGACATCCAGCCGCAGGCGCTGGGCCGTCAGCCCCGACCCGCTGATGTTGAAAGAGTCAAAAAAGGACATGTGTTCACTTCCCGTCAATGGCCAGCTTCAAGCGCTCCAGTTGGTTGTTCACCTTGAGGCTGAGCGTGTTGTAGTAGACCGAATTCTTGATCATCTCGATCATCTGGGCATCGATGTCCACGTTGTTCTCGTCCATACGCATGGTGGTGTCGGTGTCCTGCACAACCTCGGGCTTCACATCCTGGGCACTGGCGGCGTTGCCAAAGGTGGTCTTACCGGCAATGGAGCCGTCGGCGGTGTAGTAACCGTCCGACTCCAGCGCGTTTTTCATGTATTCCTCAAACTCCACATGGGACGCCTTGAACCCGGGCGTGTCGACGTTGGCAATGTTGTTGGCGATGACATCCTGACGCATCTGCGCTGCGTCCAGGCCCTTCGCCAGCAAGTCCACGCTCCCAAACAGATCTGGAAACACAGTCCGCCCACCTCCTTTCGCCGTACATATCCTAGTTCGGCAAAATCTGCCAATTCTTAACTCAAGTTTAGCAGGTTTCCCCTAAAATGCAACCATAACCTGCCTATTTTGTGGATGAGTTGGCAGTATCTCTACCATTTATTGCGCTTTTGCAATTTTGGTTCGTTTTCGCGTTCATCACCCAGGATCCGTTTTTGCTCCTTGGTTCAGCGGCGGCCGGGCGGCTTCATCAGGTACTCCTGAATGAGGCCGGGTATGCTGTCGGGCGACCCCTGGTGCATGACGGCACCGCTGTCCCACGCCACGGCCGGCATGCCGTAGACGACGCAGCTCTTTTCGTCCTGGCCCACGGTGTAGGCCCCGGCCCGGCGCATCCGCATGAGGCCCCGTGCCCCGTCGGCCCCCATGCCGGTGAGGATCACACCAATCGCGCGGTCTTTGGCCGTCTCCGCCACCGATTCAAACAGCACATCCACCGACGGGCAGTGGCCCGACACCTTCTCGCCGGGCTTGCAACGCACGCGGTAAACGCCCCGGTCAAGCACCAGGCTCATCTGCCGGTCGCCGGGGGCCACCAGCGCCAGCCCCTGCTTGACCTCGTCGCCGTCCTGTGCCTCCCGCACCTGCATAAGACAGGCACCGTTGAGACGCTCGGCATACATGCGGGTGAACACCGGCGGCATGTGCTGCACGATGAGGGTGCCCGGCATATCCGGCGGGAAGGCCTTGAGCACCTGCAGCGTGGCCTCGGTGCCGCCGGTGGAGGCGCCGATGGCGATGATGCGCCGCTCGTCGCTCACGGTGCGCATGGTCTGGATGCGCTCGGTGGCGGGGGCGCGCTTGAGGTGCTTGACTTTGGCCATGGAAGCGATCTTGATCTTGACCGCCAGTTCCTGAATGAAGTGATCCATGTCCCGCGGGGTCTTGGCCTGGGGTTTTGTGACAAAATCCACCGCGCCGGCGTTGAGCGCGTCAAACACGGCGTTGGAGAGGGAGCTGACGACGACCACGGGCAGCGGGTATTGGGGCATGAGGTGGCGCAGGAACTCGATGCCGTTCATGCGCGGCATCTCCACGTCCAGCGTCACCACATCGGGCTCCAGTTCCACGATGCGGTCGCGGGCCTCGTAGGGGTCGGACGCCTTGCCGACGACCTCGATGCCGCTGTCCTTGGCCAACCCCGCGGCGATCACCTCCCGCATCAGGAGCGAGTCGTCCACCACCAGAACACGAATGGCTTTGTTGGCTGCCATCTCACCCCTCCTTCCGGAACACTGAAGGCATGACGTATCGGAACGGGGCCTCCTCACGGGCCACTGTCTCCGACTGCCCGACGATGAGGTAACCGCCAGGCTCCAAACTCTGGTAAAAACGCCGAATGAGGTTTCCCTTGGTTTCCTTGTCAAAGTAAATCATCACATTGCGGCAGAAGATGACGTGGAACGGATGACGGAACGGGAACTGCGGCTGCATGAGGTTGAAGGTGCGAAACACCACATTGTCACGCAGGAGGGGTTTGACCTCCCACCGGCCGTCGGCACGGTGGGTGAAAAACTTGCGCCGCCAGTCCTCGGGCACCTTCTCCAGTGCTTCGGCGGGGTAAACGCCCGCGCGCGCGGCCTCCAGCGCCCGTTGGGAGATGTCGGTAGCCAGCACCGAAAGGTCCCAGTTCGTCCGCTCCATCCCGAAGAAATCGTTGAGCACCATGGAGATGGTGTAGGGCTCCTCCCCGGTGGAGCAGCCCGCGCTCCAGATGCGCAGGTCACGGTCGTGTACGGTGCGCGCCAGCTCCGGCAGCACGGTGCGCCGCAGAAACTCAAAATGGTCCCACTCCCGCAGGAAGAAGGAATAATTGGTCGTCAGGAAGTTGACAAGCTGGCTGATCTCGTGGCCCGTGGGGTCGGAGAAGGCCACATCAAAATACCCCGAAAAGTCGCTGAAGCCCTTCTCCAGTACATAATTCGTCAGCCGCCCCTCAATGAGGGAACGCTTCTTTTCCAGGTTGATGCCAAAATTGGCCTTCATGTAGCCCGTCAGCTTGGAGAATTCCTCGTTGGTGAGGCTGAGCATCCGGTCCCCTCCATTGGTTTCTGCTGCATACTAGATGCCCCGGTGCAACCCTCCCGTAACAGCCACCTTCCCCACCCACGCCATAACGCTTGTCCCCTATCACCGAGGGTGGTTAGCGAGCAGATGGGCGGAATGGCTGACTGCCGCCATAGATTGCTTTTGCTGTGCAAAACGAGCATAGGGTGCCACCGCCATGCGCATGCAGGATGTGCCAATCTCTGGAGGGTGCGGGTTCCCGCTGTCGCCATGGTTCCTGCTGCCCCACGTCGCCCTATCGTCCTGTTTGTTCTCTTCTGCCTTGCGTCCTCTGGGCGGCGCTGGTTCTGGTGCGGAAGTTTGTGGGTTGCTGACCTAACCCACGAGAAAACGGCAAGCCCCGTAATGACAGCCCTCTTGGCAGCCGTAGCAAGCAGCAAATGGCTCGGCGCTGCCGCGCGGACGAGTTCCTAGATCTACGACTGGCACAAGGGGACGCGCTGCCGCGGGCGGTCCTTTTGAAGCGCAAAAGGACCCAAAACGCTTTAGGGTGCGGGCGAACTTCCAAAGACCTGACGATCGGCACCCACCGATCACGGCTTAACGCCATCCATGGCGTCTGGGGCAACGGCGGTAACTCACCTTCCCTTTTGCTCGCAACGAGAAGGCTCAAACATCCCGCCCGTTGTCGCAAGCCTCCTGCCGCCGATCGCCAGGGGGAAGTTTGCAACGCATCCCGAAGGGAAACGAGGAAAACGCCCAAAGGGAGATCTCCCTTTGGAATCCCTGCAACCGCACCGAGCAAGACGAGTGCCTTCCCCAACAACCGCGTCGCGGGTTTACCCCACAGCCGCACGGAAGGCACGAGGTACGAGTAAACCGAAAAAACACATTGCCCCCTTCGGAATCCCCTCATCGCACGAACAGGGTGAGTGCAATCCCCCGGCAGCCCCCAGGCGATTCACTCGCCGGGGGCACGAAGCATTCGGAACATGCCACTCACCCACACCCCCGTGAGCGACCCAAGCGCCGCATACACTGCTCGCTCCATGCAACTTGAAAAGGCTCGCATCCGAAGGCACGAGGTACGAGTAAACCGAAAAGCACATTGCCCCCTTCGGAATCCCCGCATTGCACGAACAGGGTGAGTGCAATCCCCCGGCAGCCCCCAGGCGATTCACTCGCCGGGGGCACGAAACATCCGGAACGTGCCACTCCCCTCCCGCCGCAGCGACGTCCCTCCTCGTAAAAGCCCCGAACGACCGAAACAGAAAAAAGCCCGCCAGCGACATGCGCGGTGGCGGGCCCTGCTGCAATTGGGTCACGCACCCCCTACTCGCGCCCGTCGCGAAAGCGGCGGCCGCGAAAGCGAAGCGCAAGCGAAGCGTCAGTATTTTCCGTAGCCATCCCCCTGGCCGAAGGGCATATCGCCAGCGGCTTCGGGCTGGGCTGCGGGCTCGGGGGGCGAGGGGGCCGGGGCGGCGCCACGGCCGCGCAGGCGCACCCGGCCCACCTGAGCGGTGAGGTGCTCGGCCTGGCCGGAGAGTTCCTCGCTGGTGGCGGC
>JAEYRA010000161.1 GCA_023409755.1 Bacillota bacterium | reverse complement strand
GTTCCTCAACACCGATAACGGAATGCTCAACGGCGCGCTGAAGGCTCTGGGGCAGGAACCCGTCAGCTGGTATGAATCGCCGCAGTATTGGCGGGGGATCATGACGAGCATCCACGCCTGGAAAAACTGCGGCTACGTGTCCGTTATCTATCTGGCCTCCATTATGGGGATCGATGCCTCCCTCTACGAGGCCGCGGAGATCGATGGTGCCGGGCGCGTGCAAAGGGTTTGGTACATCACCTTGCCGCTGCTGCGCACCACCATCATCACGATGACGCTCCTATCCTTGGGGCGCATAATGAACTCGGACTTCACCTTCTACTACGCCATCATCGGTGACAACCCGCTGCTGTATTCCACAACGGATGTGCTGGATACCTTCATCTTCCGCAACCTGCGCCGCCTGGGTGACTTCACAATGTCCGGCGCAGCGAGCTTCATCCAGTCCATCCTTTCGGGGATCATCCTGGTCACCTTCAATTCTCTGGCCCGAAGGATCGATAAAAACGCTGCGCTGTTTTAGAGAGGCGGAAAGGAAGGAGCACCGATGTCCATGCTGTTTGCAAAGAGGACCCGTTCGCACATGAAAAAAGATGGTCGGGCATTTACTGTGTTCGCCTATGTGTCCGTGATTGCCCTGGGGTTCGCTTGCGTGCTGCCCTTTTTACTGATGCTCGGGGGTTCGTTTATGCCGGAGGACGACATACGGCGCTTCGGTTATCAGATTATCCCCACTAACTTTTCCACCGCCGCCTACGAAACACTCTTCCTCTTCCCCGAGCGTGTCTACAGCGGTTATCGCGTCACCATTATTGTCACGGTGCTGGGTACCTTGGGGCACCTTCTCGTATGCTCGCTGAGCGCCTACCCGCTCTCGGTGGAAAGCGTGAAGTACCGCCGTGTTTTGATGGGATACGTCATCATCACCATGGTACTCAATGGAGGCATGGTCTCCTGGTATTACGTTTGCACCAAGCTTCTCAGCCTTCGCAATACCTATTTGTCGATGATCCTGCCGATGCTGGTCAGCCCCTTCAACATTTTCCTCATCCGAAACTATTATCTGGGGATCCCCGCTGAAATTGCAGAATCCGCCACCATTGACGGCGCGGGGCAGTTTCGTATCTTTTGGCAGATTATCTTTCCGCTTTCCAAGCCTGTTTTGGCGACGGTGGCACTGTTCATCTCCATCGCCTATTGGAACGACTGGTACAATTCCCTGATGCTCAACGATTTGCCCGAATATTTCTCCCTGCAATTGATCTTGCGCTCCATCGTATCCCAGGTGCAGTTTTTGCGGACGAATACATACGCCGCCGGTATGAAAGAGCTACTGGACAACCTCCCCAGCGAGGGCGTGAAGCTTGCCACCGCCATTGTGACGGTGGGTCCTATCATTGCGGTGTATCCCTTCATCCAGAAATACTTCGTGTCGGGCATTATTGTCGGCGCAGTTAAGGGATAGCCGCGCATTTTCCGATTCTTACCCTTTGCCATGCCCCGGGGAGCATGGCGCTGGTCTCGATGTCCTCCCCGAAAACAGGAACCGATAAGGAGGAACCCACATGAAGAGCCTGTTTCGCATTGGTGCGCTCCTGCTCGTAATCGCGCTGCTGATACCCGGCTGCACCCAACCGGGATCAGCACCGCTGGCTTCCGGCGGTGAATCATCGGGGGGGAATGATCTGGAGCACGTAACGCTCAAGTTCGTGTTCGGCGGCCCGGGGTACTCCGCACAGGAGGCGGTATGGAAGCACGTGTCCGAGGTGGCCGGCGACCGCCTAAACGCTGATTTCCAGATTACCTTCTACCCCTGGGGCGACGAGTATGTCCAAAAACTCCAGATGCAGATCAGCTCCGGTGACGATTTCGATTTGTGCTTTGACGGTGACTGGATGGCCTACAACACAATGGTCAACAAGGGCGCGTATATGGACATTAAGGAACTGGCGCCCAAGTATATGCCCGAATACTACAAATATATGGAGGAGCAGGGGATGCTCCGCTCCACCATGGTAGGCGACGGGATGTATTGCGTGCCTTGGACGCCACTGTTCAACCCGCGCCCGTGGTTTGGGTGGAATAACGCCTATATCGAAAACCCCGTGGAACAGGACCCCGAAGCCATCTCTACTATCGAGGACGTGGATGCGTTCCTTGCCAAGGTGAAGGCCGCCAACCCAGAAAGCAAGTTCCATATCTTTGAGTCTGTAGGCGACTATGACGTAGTTACCCTCCTGCAGCCCAAATACAACCTTGCTAAGTGGGACTTTCACTATCTGACCTATGACCTGACCGATGAGAAGGTAAAGCTTATCCCGGAGGAGCAGACCGAACTCTTTGCCGAAGCGGGTAAGTATGCCAAGAAGTGGGTAGACGCCGGAATCTTCCCGCGGGATGCCTACACCAACAAGCCCGCGCATGATTCTTTGGGTACGACGCACGTATTCTCCGGCTTCAATATGTATGAGTACGTCGTATACGAAGACCGTTACAAGGACCCTCTCCGGCACTATTCGCTCCTGTATCCTGATGGATACTTTGCCAACAAGAATCCCGTCAACAACCTGAACGCGATCAACAAAAATGCCAGGAATCCCGAACGCGCCTTGATGTTCCTGGACCTGCTCTGGACCGATCAGGCATTTTATGACTCGGTGCTTTACGGCATTGAGGGCGAAACCTATGTAAAGGGTGAAAGCGGAGAATATCTCTTCCCCGAAGGGATGGACGCCACCACCACCAACTGGATGGAATGGAACAGTCAGTGGGGCTTCTGGCGCATCGGCCGGATGCAGCCAACCGCAGCGCGCAGCAAGGAGAGCTGGAAGCTCAATGACGAGTTTATGGCCAAAAAGGAAAACGTCGTAGCCCCGCTGGCAGGCTTCGTGCCCAACACTGACGAGATCAAGAACGAGATCGCCGCTCGCGACGCACTCTATCTGGAATACGGTGCGTTGATCGAGTACGGCCTGGTGGACGACGTGGATGCCGCCGTGGCGGAATACATCCAGAAGCAGAAGGAAGCTGGGCTTGACAAGATCCTTCAAGTGGTACAAAAACAAGTGGATGAATTTCTCGCAAAATAATGTACCCTCAGCCGAGGCCCCGGGCGGTTCGCTCGGGGCCTTTGGCTTGCAGCTTGTATCTCTTGCACTGTAACCCGATACACAGGCGTGGTATAATTTTTAACCAAGGGGGAATTGCCATGAAACTCACAGTGCTGGGCAAATATGGGCCTTACCCCAAGACGGGCTGTGCCTGTTCGGGGTACCTTTTAGAGGCGGCGGGGAAGCGCCTGTTGTTGGACTGTGGCAGCGGTGTGCTGGCACGGCTGCAGGGCCATTGCCCGGTGGAGAGCCTGGACGCTGTCGTTCTGACCCACCTGCATGGCGATCATATGTCGGACATGCTGGTGCTGCGCTATGCCCTGCAGTTTGTGGATGTGACGGCCCGTTGGCCCAAAGGGCTGCCGGTGTTCCTGCCGGGCACGCCGCAGGCCGTGGTGGAGGAACTGCGGGCGACGCCGTACTTCGGGCTGGACATTGTGAACGGCGGGGACCAGCGTGTGCTCGATGGGGTGGAGCTGTCGTTCTTCCCGGTGTGCCACCCGGTGGAGTGCAACGCCTTGCGGGTGCAGGCCGGGGGCAAGAGCTTCGTCTACTCCGGCGACCTCAACACCACACCGGGCTTTGCGGGCTTCTCCCGGGGGGCGGACTTGCTGCTCATCGACGCCCTGTTTGCCCACGCGGATTGGCATGAGGGCCTGCCGCACCTGTCAGCGAAGCTGGCGGCGGAGGTGGGGCGGGAGGCTGGCGTGGGCCGGCTGCTGCTGACTCACATGTTCCCCGGTACTGACGAAGGTGATCGCCTGCGAGAGGCGCAAACCGTCTTCCCCGCGGCGGAGGTGGCGCAGGAAGGCCAAACCTATCACCTGTAGCCATGGGGAGCGGGGAGGGGAGCGCCTGGCCCATAGAGGTGCGGGCCGTCCGTGGACGGCCCCTCCTTTTGGCTGCCCTTTACCTGATGGCGGGCATCCTGGCCGGTACAGTGCTGCCCCAGGCTCGTTGGTGGGCGCTGGGTGTTGTGGCGTTGCTCACCGTGCTGTGCTTCGTTCACTTCGCCCGCAGGCGATCGCCCCTGCTGCCGGCGATGGCCCTTGCCTTCGCCGCGGGGGTGGCATTGCTGGGGTTTGCTCTGCCGGCGTGGGCCGATGACCCCTGGCAACCCGCTGGGGCCGGCGAAGTGCGCGGCCGGGTGGTGGGGGTTGGCTGGACGGCTGCCGGCCACGCCCGGTACACGCTGGACCGCGTGACGGTCGACGGGACGGCAGTGGAGGGCCGAGTGGCGCTGACGGCATCGGATGACGCCGCTGAAGCCCGGCTGGGCGACGGGTTGGTCGTGCAGGCCGGGCTGCAGCGGCCTGCCGTCAGCCGGTTCTTTGGTGATTTCAACGCCCGCGGCTACTACCTGCGGCAGGGTGTGCGTTTTGTGGCTACCAACACCCAGCCGGTGGTGGAGCAGACAAGTGACGTGGGGTGGCGCGCTTGGGTGGATGACGCTCGCGCCTACGCGCGGCAGGTGCTGCGGCGCAATCTCCGCCTGGACACGGCAGGTATTGTGGACGCGCTGCTCAGCGGTAGCAAGAACGGCATCTCCGACGAGGGGCGTAACGCCTTTGGCGCATTGGGGTTGGCCCATCTGCTGGCGGTGTCGGGCCTGAACGTCAGCCTGACAGCTGGCGCGGCGTGGCTCCTCTGTCGGCGGTTGCGGCTGCCGCTGCCGGTCTCACTGGCGGTGAGCCTGCTGGTGCTGGCGGCCTATGTGCTCTTTGCCGGGCCGGCGCCATCGCTGCTGCGGGCGGCGGTGATGTGGCTGGTGGCAATGGGTGCGCTGGTGGCTGCCCGGCGGTACGACCCGCTCACCTCCCTGGCTGCCGCTGTCATGCTGCTCCTGTGCCTCAACCCTCTCGATCTCTTTGACGCCGGGTTCCAGCTGTCGTTTGCCGCCACAGCTGCCATCGTGCTGTGGGGCGTGCCTGCCCAGCAAGCCCTGCCGCCCCAACCGTTGTTGCAGGGCGTGGCCGGGGCGCTGGGCATCACGGTCGTGGTGCAGCTGCTGGCGCTGCCGATGGTGTTGTGGTATTTCAACGGTGTATCACTGCTGTCGCCGGTGGCGAACCTCCTGCTGGTACCGTCATCCTTCCTGCTGCAGCTGGGTGGGATGGCACTGGTGGCCGTGGGGTGGCTGGCCGAGCCGGCGGCGCGGGTGGGCAGCCTGGTGGATTGGTATGGTCAGCAGTATCTGGGTGCTGTGCAGGGGCTGGCTCGCACGCCGCTGACACTGGCAGCTACCACGCCGCCCCTGTGGCTGCAGGGGTTGTATGCCGCGCTGGTGCTGGCCCTGAGCCCGGCGGTGGTGCGGATGGGCCGACTCCTGCGGTGGGTGGCCATGGGGCTGTTGGCTGTCCTCGTGGTGGTGCAGTTTTCACCGCTGCCAGCGGTGATGGCCGAACCGGGGGAGGGTGTACTGCTCCATGAGGGCGGCGCGCACGTGAGTATGGTCTGGCAGGATGCCGACGGCTACCATGTGGTCTGCGGCGACCGGTGGGACGCGGCGGCAGACTACCTGGCCAAACGGGGTGTGACACGGCTGACGTCCCTTTGCCTGCTGGATCGCAAACCGCTCATGACGCTGCTGCCGTTCACGGGCAATGGCAGCGTGGACATCGGTTGCATCTATGTGCCCGATGACTGGCTGACCGGACAGAACGGCCTTGTGTTGGGGGAGATGGTTGCCGGCAGCCTGACACTGACCCCGGTGAGCCAAAGCCCCTGGAGCTGGCAGCAGTGGGACGGCGGGGCAGCGCTGACGGTGGCGGTGGATGGGTGGACCGTACGTTATGTGCCCTATGCGCTCAAGCGTGGGGAGAAGCCCATTCGCGCCTCCATGGTGGCTGGGGAGGTTGTGGTGCTGAACGTGCCCGGCGACCGAGCACGGGCACTGGCCGATGGTGCGCCGGCGACGGTGGTGACGGCGGCTGACCTTGCCGAGGGGCAGGGAGCCGTCTATAATGTGGAGAAGGCGGGCAGCATCGCGCTGGACGAACGGGATGGCGTGGTGAGGCTGACCCCATGGAGAGGCGGTTGGGCCGATGGATTATCGGGGAATTTTCGCTAGAATCAAGGCCGGGCAGGTCGGGGGGGCGTTCATCTTCCACGGCCCGGAGGAATATGTGAAGGACCGGACGCTGGAAGCGTTAACGGCCCGTGTGCTGGCCAATGGCATGGAGGAACTCAACGCCACCTATCTGGAGGGCGAGCGAGCCAACGCTGCCGAGATTCGTCGGGCGGCGGAGACCCTGCCCATGTTGTCGGAATACCGACTGATTTTAGTCAGAGACTATCCGGCGCTGCTGTCAAGCCAGCGGGGCAGTGGGTTGGACGGCAAAAAGGAGCAGGCCGAGCTGGAGACGTTGTTTTCCGACTTCCCGCCCACGGCCTCGCTGGTCTTTCTGCTGCGGGGCGACCCGGATCGCACCAAGGCCGTGTGGAAATACCTTTCCAAGCAAGCTGAGATTGTGGAGTTTGCCCGCCTGAGTGAGAAGGAGTTGGTCGAACAGATTGCCAAGTTCTGCCGGAAATACGAGCGTACAGTCAGCCAGGAGGATGCCCGCTTTCTCATACGCTACTGCGGCGACGACCTGGAGGTGCTGAGCCGGGAGGTCGCCAAAGCCTGTGCCCACGCCGCCGGGCCGGTGGTGACCCGTGCGGACTTTGAAGCCGTCTGTGTGCAGAGCGTGGAATCCAAGGTGTTTCAGTTTATAGATCGCCTCTTTGCCGGGCAGGGCGCGGCGCTGGCGGAGATGCGCGGCTTCCAGGCCCAGGGGGAGAATCTCAATGGCCTGGTGTCCTTGATTGAGCGGCAGGCACGGCTGATGGCCGCGGCCAAGGCAGCGGGGAGCGGACAAACGCGGGAGCTGGCGTCGCTGCTGGGCGCGCCGCCCTTCGCGGTGGAGGCGGCTGGGCGAACAGCCCGCGCCTGGCGGCGGGAGGATTTGACCCGCGCGGTGGGTCTCTGCGCCCTGGCCGACCAGCGCCCCAAGCAGGGCTTGTCCTCAGATTGGGACGCGGTGGAGCTGCTGGCAATGGAATTGCTGACGCTGGCTTCCGCCCAGCGAGCATAGGCCTATGGCCCGCCAAGCAGCTTGCAAAGCAACAAAAAAGCTCCCGTTGTGACGGGAGCTTGTTTTTGCGTGGTGATTAGGCTTTGGCAGCGAGTTTCTTCGCCAGCTGGGCCTTCTTGCGGTTGGCCGCGTTCTTGTGGATAACACCCTTGGAGGCGGCCTTGTCGACGGAACTGGCTGCCTGGGAGTGCAGAGCCACTGCGTCAGCGTCACCAGCGGCAACGGCAGTATCGAACTTCTTGAGCGCGGTCTTGACCCCTGACTTCACCATACGGTTACGCAGGTTGTTTCTCTCACCAATTTGGACTCTCTTCTCTGCAGACTTAATATTCGGCAAGATGTTCACCTCCTTGCTTGTTTCTTCACAGCAAAGGGTATTTTATCATGGCGACGAGCCCAATGCAAGGTTTTTTTCTTGAAACAAACACATGCGGCAGCCCGCGTCTGTGCTGAGGAGGGTCTGCAGGCGCAGCAGGTTGGGGAGCAGGCGGATCGGTAAGCATTGTAATAATAAATGGATTGTGTGCTTTTCCGCACTCCTGTTTTGTGTATAATAGGGAACCAGACGGGGGCGTGTGACAGTCCAAGCGGCAAAGAGGAGGGCGCCTCCCGCAATTGTGACCTTCTCGCTGGCGCTCCGGCGTTAGCGTGAACCATATTTGGAGGGGAACATGCGAAACACACTGACAAAAAGATTGGTGCTGTGCGGCCTCTTTGGGGCGATTGTGATGGTCGTGACGATGCTGGTGCGCATTCCGCTGCCGTTCGTCTCAGCCGGTTCCTACATCAACGCTGGCGACTCGGTCATTTACGCGGCAGCGGTGGTGTTGGGTGGGCCATGGGGGGCTGCCGCCGCCGGCATCGGCTCCATGTTTGCGGATCTCCTCGTGGGCGCGGCCATGTACGCGCCGGGCACGCTTGTCATTAAGGCCCTGATGGGCCTGGCCGTGGGCCTGCTGGCCGGGCGGGAGAGCCGCTTGCCGCGCCTGCTGTTGGCCATGTCCTTGGGTGGGGTCATCATGGTGGCCGGGTACGCACTCTACGAGGCGGTTCTCATCGGCCCGGCGTGGTTGGCCAGTGTGCCCTACAACCTGCTGCAGCTGGTGGGTGGTGTGGCGCTTGGCTTGCCGCTGACGCTGGCCATCCGCCGGGCGCTGACGGCGGTGATGAAGGAGTGGTAATCCACTCCTAGGGTGCATCAGGGCTAGAAGGTGAATTCAGCTGTTGGGCAGTACCCGGCGGCTGTGGAGGTGAGCCAGATGAGGGTCAAACGAGTTGTTTGCCTGGCCCTTGTGTTGCTGTTCCACGTGCTGGGTGGCTGTGTGGCGACGGCTCCCCACGCCGATGAGACGCCGGGCGCGGGCTCGGCCGCTGTTTCCTCCGGTGCATCGGCTGCCGTTGTGACGCCAACCCCGACGCTGACGGCATCGCCCACGGCGGCCCCCGTTGCCGAAGACTCGCTGCGCTACTATGTGGTGGAGCAGAACAACCACCAGGGCGTGGTGGACTCCCGCGGGCAGGAAGTGCTTCCCTGCTCCTTTGCAGAGGTGGAGATTTTGGCCGATTCGGTCAGCGACGGCGATGGGGGCGGCCAATACACCGGCCCGATCGTCTTTTTTGCTGTGCCGGCGGTGATATACCCCACGGGCAGGGAGGATAACCCGGTGGTCGGGTATCTGTATGATACCGCTGGGCGGAAGCTGAGTGAAGAACCTTTGGCGAGAGCCTATCGGCTGGGGGGCAATCGGATTGCGGTCACACGTGTGGACGATTCCGGTACATATGTGACGGGCCTCATGGATTACACCGGGAAACTGCTCATCCCCATTCGTTATCTGTATCTTACACCATGCCATGGAGGGCTTCTGGCACTGTCAGGCGACACGGACGGCAACATGAAATCCGCCACCCTGTTTGACGGGGAGTTGCATGAGGCCGCCACGGCGCCAGGCACGTTTGACTGCTATGACGGGCAGCTCATCGTGCAATACGGCCTGCAGGGAGAGATGTGCCGGGTGGTAGA
>JAEYRA010000150.1 GCA_023409755.1 Bacillota bacterium | reverse complement strand
CCAGCGCGTCGATCATGCCGTCCACCGGGGCGCCCGCCTTCACCATCAGCAGCACCCGGCGAGGGAGCTTCAGGCTCCCCACCAGCTCGTTGAGGTTGTGAGCGGCCACAAAGTCCAGCCCCTTGGCCGGGCCGTTCAGGAACTCCTCGGTCTTCTCCCAGGAGCGGTTGTAGACGGCCACACGGTAGCCGTGGTTGTGCATGTTCATCGCCAGGTTCTGGCCCATCACGGCCAACCCGACCAGACCGATGTCCGCGGTGTTCATTGGTGTTCCCCCTGCGTTCGTGCTTCGTTGATTCGTTTCAGATCGTCCACGGTGATGAAATCCACATCGGGGTCGTCCAGGTCGAGCGCCATGCGCCCCTGGGATCCGTCGTCACCCCGGTAGCGGAAGATGATGACCCGATCCAAGTCAGGCCGCAGTTCCTTGCGCCAGATGAGCATACCTGGGAGGTACTTCTCCCACCCCAGGACGGGATAAAGGCGATCGGCCGCCACGCCGCACTCCTCGGGCGCGAACTCGTGGATGACGAAGGCCGCCACCTGCCCGGGTGTCAGCTCCCTCTGGGGCACCATCTGCTCCAGAATGCCGCCGTCGGTGGGCAGAAGGTCGGGCAGTTCGTCGAAGTATTTGTCGTCCTCCACATAGGCCGCCAGCGGGTACGACTCCCCGCTCAGCGGCGGCTCGCCGTAGTTGAGGGTGATGTGCTCACCGGCCGACCGGGCCTGCGACAGGTTCTTGAGAACGCGCGACAAATACAGCAGCCCCTCCGGGTTGCCGATGAGCTGCACGCCCTCGTTTTCGTCAAAGCGCAGATGCAGGCGCTCGTTGCCGGTGGTGCGCACCGCCAGGGAGAGCGCCTCGCGCATCAGCTTCCCCTGCCCCAGCCGCTCGGCAGCCAGCAGCAGGAAGTCGTTGTAAAACTCCGCGTCCACATGCTCGTCGGCATACTCGACGCATTTCAAAAAGGTTCTGCGCCTGTCAAGCTCGCTGCGCATGTCGCAGTCGGCCAGCATGGCGTCGAGAATCGGGTCAAAGTCCATCAACAGCTCCTTGTGGTTGGCTTTTGCATCCTATGCCGCCGGGGGCGGCGCGATGCCGGGCTCAGCGGCCCAGCACCCGGCGCGCTTTGGCAACGACGTTGTCCACGGTGAAGCCGAACTTCAGGAACACCTGGCCCGCCGGGCCGGACGCGCCGAACCCTTCCATGCACAGGATGTCACCATCGAGGCCAATGTAGCGGTGCCAGCCAAAGTCGTTGCCGGCCTCCGCCGCCACGCGGGCACGCACGGCGCGGGGCAGCACGCTCTCCTTGTATTCAGCGCTCTGGCGCTCAAACACTTCCCAGCTGGGCATGGAGACGACACGGGCGGCCACGCCCTCGCCCTCCAGCACTTCGGCGGCCTTCATCATGAGCTCGACCTCGGAGCCACTGGCCAGCAACAGGATGTCCGGCGTGGGCTTGCTGGCCTCCCGCAGCACGTAGGCACCCTGGAGCGCCGCTTTGCCGCTGCCCTCGTAATTGGGCAGGTTCTGGCGGGTCAGCACCAGGGCCGTGGGGCCGTGCCCCTCCATGGCATAGACCCAGGCGGCGGCGGTCTCCCGCGCGTCGGCCGGGCGGTACACCGTCATGCCCGGGATGCTCCGCAGCGACGCCAGCTGCTCGATGGGTTGGTGGGTCGGGCCGTCCTCGCCCACGCCGATGCTGTCGTGGGTCAGCACATAGGTCAGCGGCAGACCCATCAGGGCCGAGAGACGGATGGAATGCTTCATGTAATCGCTGAACACGAAGAATGTGGCCACATAGACCCGCAGACCGCCGTGCAGCACCATGCCGTTGCCGATGGCCGCCATGGCATGCTCCCGCACGCCGAAGTGCAGGTTAGCGCCGGCACGGTTCTCGGCACTGAAGTCGCCGCGGCCCTTCATGTCGCTCTTGTTGGAAGGCGCCAGGTCCGCTGAGCCGCCGATGAGGTTCGGCAGCTTCGCCGCCAGGCGGTTCAAGACCTGGCCGGAAGAATTGCGAGTGGCGTCGGGTTTGTCAAACTTCATGAAGTCAGGGTCATCGAGCAGGCCCGCGGGGAGCTTACCCTCGTACCACTCGGTCCACTCGGCCGCCAGCTCCGGGTAGGCAGCGGCCCACTCGGCAAAGAGCTTGTTCCAGCGCTCCTCGGCGGCTTTGCCCTCAGCCTGCAGCTTGGCATACTGGGCGGTGGCCTCGGTCGGTACGTAGAACTCACGGTCGGCGGGCCAGCCCAGGTTTTCCTTCAGGCACTGCACGTTGTCAGCCCCCAGCGGCTCGCCATGGGCGCTGGCCTTGCCCTGCTTGGCCGGGCAGCCGTAACCGATCTGGGTCGTCACGATGATGATGGACGGCTTGTCGGTGCAGGCCTTGGCCTTGGCAATGGCGGCGGTGATGGCGTCCACGTCGTTGCCGTCGGCCACCTTAATGACCTGCCAGCCGTAGGCCTGGTAGCGCAACCCCACATCCTCGCGGAAAGCAATATCGGTATCTCCCTCAATGGAGATGCCGTTGTCGTCATAGAGCAGAATGAGCTTGCCCAGGCCCAGCGTGCCGGCCAGGGAGCTGGCTTCGCCGGAGATGCCCTCCATCAGGCACCCGTCGCCGGTGATGGCGTAGGTGTAGTGATCCACCACTGGGAAGCCGGGCCGGTTGAAGTGCTCGGCCAGGTGGGCCTCCGCCATGGCGAAGCCTACGGCGTTGGCGATGCCCTGCCCCAGCGGGCCGGTCGTCGTCTCCACCCCCACGGTGTGGCCGTACTCAGGGTGGCCGGGAGTTTTGCTGCCGAGCTGCCGGAAGTTCTGCAGGTCCTCAATGGTGAGGCCGTAGCCGAACAGGTGCAGCAGCGTGTAGAGCAGCATGGAGCCGTGGCCCGCCGACAGCACAAAGCGGTCGCGGTCGGGCCAGTTGGGGTTGGCGCCGTTGTGGCGCATTTGCTTGCCCCACAGGGCGTAAGCCATGGCTGCCGCGCCAAGCGGCAGGCCCGGGTGACCGGACTTGGCCTTCTCCACTCCCTCGGCGGCCAGCACGCGGATGGTGTTCACACACAGGTTATCAATCGTACCCACAAGTACCTCCGTAAAACGGCCGGAGCCGTGTTAGTATACAGCCTTAGAACTGGTTCCAGCGAAGAATCTCTTCGAGCGGCTTCTTGGGCGGCGAGGGCGGAATCTCCGTGGGCTTGCCCACGGCGATGAGCGCGATGAGCTCATGGGTTTCCGGGCAGCCCAGGAGCTTGCCCACCGGCTCGGTGTTCTCGTTGCGGTAGGAGCCGACCCAGCAGCCGGCTAAGCCTTCGGCCGTGGCAGCCAGGAGGATGTTCTCCGCCGCCACCGAGCAATCCTCCAGCACGCAGGTGGCTTCCTTGTCACAGAAGATGGCGATGCACGCGCCGGCTTGGGCAATGAACTTGCCCCACTGGGTGATACCGGCCACCTTGGCCTTGGTGGCAAGATCGTCCACCACCACAAACACCCAACCCTGATCGTTGCAGCCCGTCGGGCCCTTAGCGGCGTAGGCCACCAGTTTCTCCAGCGTCGCGCGCGGGATGGGATCGGTTTGGAAGCTGCGCACGGTGCGGCGGGCGTCCAGCGTTTCATAGAGTGTCATGTCATTGCACCTCCATGCCGTTGATGAATCGATAGAGCCGGCCGGTCGCCACCATGCCCTGCCGCACGCGCTCGATGAGTTCGGGCGCGAAGGCCGCCTGGCTGACCGGCTCGGTGTATTCCAGCCAAAAGGTTTTCTTGTTGTACCACCGGGCGACGGCCGGGTCAAGGCCGGCCTTCTTGGGGCGGGCGTAATCCTCCCCCAAAAGGGCGTAAGGCGCCAACGCCGGGTCGGTGGCGATGCTGTGGAAGAGCGTGGGTTGGGCGTCAATGCGCGCGCGAAAGTCGTTCATCTGCTCCACCTTTTGCTCGTAGAAGCCCATACCCCAACCGATCTGCTCCGGATCGAGGAAGAAATAGAAGCTGACGCCAGCGCTAACCGTGCGGTCGACGGGCTTGAAGCTCAGCCATAGATGGTCGCGGAAGAACTCCCCCCGGGCGCGGCGGGCGTCACGGTAGATGCGTGCCACAATGCGGTGGGGGCGGCCGTCGATGGCCGGGTCGATGGTCTGTGCGGTCTGCGCCAGCTCCGTCGCCATGGCGTACAACGGGTCGCGCAGGCACCGGTTGAACCGTTCCCGGTTGGCTTGGTACCATTCGCGGTTGTTGTTGAACCGAATCTCCAGCAGAAACTGAAAGCCCTCGGCAGGGATGCCTGCAAACGCCATGTGTTCTCCCCTTTCGATCCTATCAATTATACCCAAGCGCACATACGAATACAAGGAAGGCCTGTCAAATCAACGGTATCGCCCATCCTTGGTTACTGAAAAGGCGGAGGGCCCGATGACCCTCCGCCGCTTGTGCTCTCTGCGTGGATGCCCCTACTTCGCTCCCGCCGTCACCATGTCCGCAAGCGGGTCGTACCCGCCGTCCAGCCAGGCCTTCAGAAGCTTGAGGTACGGAGCCGCTTCCTCGTCGTATTCCTGAAGGGATAAATAGTTGACAGGACTAGTTTGCTTGGAGCCGCGCGACTGCTCCATCTCCTGCCAGTCCAGGCCGTCAATGAGGCGCACTTGAGCAATAATCCCGCAGGCATCGGGCACTCTCTCCCAGGCGTTGGCAAGTTCGCTGCCCGGCTTGGCGTACCGCCGGGTGTTTTGCGGCAGGCTCACAAACCCTTGCTCCTGAGAGGAGCGCAGTTTCTGCGCTTCCAGTGCCGCACGGTTGATTTCCGTCGCCAATTCGGGGTTTGCGCAGTTTTCCATTGGCAGCGGATAGTACCAGCCAGATGTGAAGTACTGTGTGACCCAATCGAAGCGTTCCGACAAACGCTGCACGCTGTCCTCATTCACGAGTTTGTAATCCGTACCCTCTTCCCCAAACGTCAAGAGCCTGCTGTTTTCACCCTTTGCCAGCGACCAGTCCAGCATGGTCACCAGCGCCTCCGGTTTGTCACAGGCATATAGGAAGGCCCTGGCGGTGAGCGTCTCCACCCCGCCGAAGACAAACCCCTGCCCTGCCGGCAGGGCGAGCGGAATGAGGTCGGCGCCGGGGATTGTGGCAGCGGAGGAACTGATATAGGACAACAACCAGTTGGATTGCGAGAGATAATCCAGATGATCCGCGCTCATCGTGGTACGTTTAGGGAAATAGCCGGCATCCACCCACCCCCTGACGAGATCAACCGCCTGCCGAAAGAGGTCGCTGCGCCAGAGCGGCAGAAGAGAGCCGTCCTCTTGGCGATGGGCGTAGCCGGGCCGTGCGGTTTCCGGCAGCATAAGCGATACCATGCCTTCAGGCAGCCCCATAATGGGCTGAATGCCGGCGTCCTTTGCCAGCTTCAACAGGGCTGTTAGGTCTTCCAGCGTCTCCGGCTCCTGCCAGCCGTATTGCTCCATCGCCTTGCGGTTCAGCGCCGGCACATAGATTCTCTCGAAAATGAGCGGCAGGCTCAGCACGCTATCACCGATGCGGCAGGGTTCCATCTGTAGGGCGGGAACCTTGGCAAGGTTCGGGCCGTATTTCGCAATCGCATCGTTCAGTGCCAATGGCGCGGGCATCTGCTGAACCTGGCCGGAACCCAGTGCATCCACTCCTCCGACGATTTCCGGCGGGTCACCAGCGGCGGAGAGCTCGGCAGCCATTTCCGCAACTGTGTCCCAGTCATTGGCGTATACCGGTTCGATCTCCATCCGGATGTTGCGCTCCCTACCGATGGCATTTTCCACAAGAGTGAGAATCCGCTCCTGTGCTTTATAGTCGAAGGAGGGCTGGCTGGGGTCACTGTAGCGAGCGGGGAAGACCATCTGCACCACACCCAAGTCCAGCGGTTCACTCATCTTCACCGGGATCTCACCCTGATTCAGGAATTCAGGGGGAACCTCCTCTTTGGTGCAGCCAGCGAAGAGCCCGGAACACAATACGCAGAGCGCCGTCAGCGAGGTGACTGCCCGTATTTTCATAGCACGCCTCCGAAATATTCAAAAGCAGTATATCACCAATTCCGCATTTCCTTCCACGTAGTGATGTTCATTGCATGTCTATTTTTGTCGAGATAACGAAAGCAGCGAAGACGTTACGCCCTCACTGCTTTCGTTTCGTTGCCCAATCACTACATGAGATCAAAGAGCGAGACCTGATTCCTCTTCGGGATACCCTCCAGGCACCGGAACTGGCGCAGCACCTCCATCACGGCGGAGGAAATACCCGCCCGGGCCTTCAGATCTTCCTCGGAGATGAACGGGCGCTCGTCGCGAGCGGCCAGGATGCTACGGGCGGCGCTCTCCCCCAGGCCCGGCAGGGCGTTGAGCGGCGGGCGAATCGTGCCCTCCTCCGTGATGAGGAACTTGACCGCGTCGGACTTGTAGATGTCAATGTTGGTGAACTGGATGCCGCGGGCCAGCATCTCCAGCACGATCTGCAGGATCGTCAGGCGGTTCTTTTCCTTCACCGCCAGCTTGGTCTCATTGCTGTCCAGCTCCTGCACCGCCTGGCGGATCTTCCCGTAGTCACCCATCATCACCCCCGCGTCGAAGTCGTCGGCACGGACGGTGTAGTAGGTGGCGTAATACTCCCGCGGGTGGTGCACCTTGTAGTAGGCCACCCGCAGGCCCATGGTGACATAGGCCACGGCATGGGCCTTGGGGAACATGTACTTGATCTTCTTGCAGGAGTCGATGAACCACTCCGGCACGTTGGAGGCCCGCATGGCATCCTCCATGGCGGGTTTCAGGCCCTTCCCCTTGCGCACGCTCTCCATGATGTCGAAGGACATCTTGGGCGCCACCCCCTGGGCGATGAGGGAGAGCATGATGTCGTCGCGGGTGCAGATGGCCTGCTTCAATGTCGTCGTGCCGCTGAGGATCAGGTCCTGGGCGTTGTTGAGCCACACGTCAGTGCCGTGGGAGAGGCCCGAGATGCGCACGAGTTCTGCCACGGTGGTGGGGCGGGTGTCGTCCAGCATCCCCTGCACGAACTTGGTGCCGAACTCCGGCACGCCGTAGGTGCCCACGTCACAGCCAATCTCATCGGCCTTGACGCCCAGGCTGGCCGTGCCGGTGAAGAGCGCCATCGTGTCGGGGTCGTCAATGGAGATCGTCACCGGGTCCAGGCCCGTCAGGTCCTTGAGCATCTTGAGCATGGTCGGGTCGTCGTGGCCCAGAATGTCCACCTTGACCAGCCGGTCATGCAGGGAGTTGAAGTCAAAGTGGGTGGTGATGATGTCGCTGTCCTTGTCATCCGCCGGGTGCTGGATGGGCGTGAAGTCGGTGACGTCCCGTTCCTTGGGCACGATGATGATGCCGCCGGGGTGCTGGCCGGTGGTGCGCTTGACGCCAACGCACCCGGCAGCCAGGCGTTCCACCTCGGCGGTGGGGGCGGCCTGCCCGCGCTCCTCCAGATATTTGAGCACATAGCCATAGGCCGTGCGCTCGGCGATGGTGCCGATGGTGCCGGCGCGGAAGACACTGCCGGTGCCGAAAAGCTCCTCGGTGAACTTGTGCATCACAGGCTGGTTCTCGCCTGAGAAGTTCAGGTCAATGTCGGGCACCTTGTCGCCCTCAAAGCCAAGGAACACCTCGAAGGGGATGTCGTAGCCGTCCCGCTTGTAGCGCGTGCCGCACACCGGGCAATCCTTCTCCGGCAGGTCGGGTCCACAGCCCAGCTGCTGGGCATCCACCTCCCAGTCGGAGTGCTTGCAATGGGGGCAGATGTAGTGGGGTGGCAGAGGGTTGACCTCGGTGATGCCCGTCATCGTGGCCACGAAGGACGAACCCACCGACCCGCGGGAACCGACGAGGTAGCCGTCCTCCAGGCTGCGCTTCACCAGTGCCTGCGCAATCCAGAAGAGCACGGCGAAGCCATACTTGGTGATGGAGCCGAGCTCCTTCTCCAGCCGCTTCTGCACGATGTCCGGCAGGTCATCGCCGTAAATCTCCTTGGCATGCCGCCAGCTTTCGCTCACGATGAACTCCTCAGCCCCATCGACGGAGGGGGCGTAGAGCATGTAGGGCGGCAGAGCCTGCACCTCGCCAATGCGGTCGGCAAGGACGGCGGGGTTGGTCACCACCACCTCGTGGGCGGCCTCCTCCCCCAGCCAGGCAAACTCGGAGAGCATTTCGTCGGTGGTGCGGAAGTAGAGTGGTGGTTGCTGGTCTGCGTCGTTGTAGCCCTGCCCGGCCTGCAGGATACGCCGGTAGCACTCGTCCCGCGGCTCCAGGAAGTGGGCGTCGCCGGTGGCCACCACCAGCTTGTCGTACTTCTTCCCTAGGGCGATGATCTTCCGGCTGATGGCGTGCAGGCCCTCGGCATCCCGCACCTGGCCGCTGCGCAGCAGGAACTGGTTGTTGCCGTCGGGCATGATCTCCAGATAGTCATAGAACTGGGCGATGCGGTCGGCGTCCTCATCCCGTCCGGCCAGCAGCGCCTGGTAGAGCTCGCCCGCCTCGCAGGCCGAGCCCACCAGCAGCCCCTCCCGGTGCTGGGTGAGCAGCGCCCGCGGAATGCGCGGACGGCTGCGGAAATGCTCCAGATGGGCGGCGGAGACAAGCTTGTAGAGGTTCTTCAAGCCCTCCTGCGTCTGCACCAGAATGGTGGCGTGGTGGTCGCGCCCCTCGCCCACCCCGGCGTAGAGGTGGTTGAGCTCGCCGACCTTGCGCTCGCCGTGGTCGCGCTGCACCATGCCCAACAGGCGCTGGAGAATGGTGCCGGTGGCCTCGGCGTCGTTGACGGCGCGGTGGTGGCCTTCCAGAGTCACGCCCAGCTTCTTGGCCATCGTGTCCAGCCGGTGGCGGCGCATCTCAGGGAACAGCGCCCGCGACAGTGCCAGGGTATCGAGCACCGGGTTGGGGAAGTTCAAACCGCAGGCCGCGCCGCGGCTGCGCACAAAGCTCATGTCAAAGGACGCGTTGTGTGCCGCCAGCAGCGTGTCGCCGGCAAAGGCCTGGAACTGACGCAGGGCCTCGGCCTCGCCAGGGGCATCGCGCACCATGTCGTCGGTGATGCCCGTGAGAATGACAATGTTGGCCGGAATGGGCCGACCGGGGTTCACAAAGGTATTGAAGGTATCGACGACATGGCCGCCCTCCAGCCGCACGGCGCCGATCTCGGTGATGCGCTCGCTGTACGGGTCCAAGCCTGTCGTTTCCAGGTCAAACACAACAAAGGGTCCATCCAGCCCGGCATCGGTCGAGCCGGTTACGATGGCCGCGGCGTCGGCGACAAGGTACGCCTCCATGCCCAACAGGATTTTGACGCCGTTCTTTTTACCCAGCTCCACGGCCTCGGGGAAGGCCTGCACCACACCGTGGTCGGTGATGGCGATGGCCTTGTGGCCCCAGCGCTTGGCGGTCTTGATGGCCGCGTCCAGCGGCAGCACCGCGTCCATGGAGCTCATCTGGGTGTGCAGGTGCAGCTCCACCCGCTTCTCGGCGGCGGTGTCCTCCCGCAGTTTCTGGGGTAGCGCCGTGATCTCCTGCACGCGCATGTTGAGCTCGGCGGTGACCTCCCCGGCCACGCCCTTGGTGCGGAAGCGCTGCTCGCACTGGCCCTTCACCCGCAGGCGCACGCCGGGCTTGATCTCCTCCTCCAATTCCTTGCAGGCAGTGTCCATGTCAAACCGCACACAGGGGATGGTGCTGGTGTAGTCGGTGACGCTAAAGAGGAACACCGACTGGGGTTCGCCGTTACGCTCCCGCTTGGTGGGCTTGCGCTCAGCCTTCACCACGTCGCCCTCAATGACGACGGGGCCCATGTCCTCGTGCAAGGACTCCACAGGCACGGGTTCGCCCACCACGGCCTTGCCACCCAAGAGGATGCGAATGCCGCTGCGTTCGGTCTCCCTCGGTTTCTTGATGCGAACCACCGGGTGGAAGCCGGTGAGCTCGGCCACCGCGTCGCGCAGGGTGCGCTCGGCGGGCTTGGCTTGGGCCACATCGGCATAGACGACGATGGACTCCCCCTCGCGCTCCCACTCCGAGCGGGCGATGGCCTCAGCCAGAGAACCCTCCAGCCGGCGCTGCACCGCCTGGCGCAGAGTCTCCACGCTGCAGGCATCCTCCAGCTTGGCGGGCACCTCCCGCTGCACCTCCACATCCTGCAAAAAAGAGAGCTGCCCGGTCAGTTGACCGGCCAGCAGCCCATCGTCCAGCTCCATGGGGGCCGGCAGGCTGTAGACGACCTGCCATCGCCGCTCGGCTGGCTTCAATTGAACCCGCTTGATGCGGATGAACTCCCAGTTGTCAGGAAACGCCTTCTTTAAAATGTCATGGACAGCCAAATCCGCCATCGTTGGTGTGTTCCTCCCCATTCTCCCCAATCAATCCCTCAATCGCCGCCAGCAGGGCATCGAGCAGCCCCTCCTGCGGCACGGTGCGCGGCGGCTGCCCCCGCAGGAAGAGTGCCCCCCTGCCCTGGCCGCCGGCGATGCCCACGTCGGCCTCCCGCGCTTCACCCGGGCCGTTGACGACGCAACCCATCACCGCCACCTTCAGGGGCTTGGTGATGTGCGCGGTGCGGCGGACGACCTCCCTTGCCAGGCCCTCCACATCGATGCCGGTGCGTCCGCAGGTGGGGCAGGAGATGATCTCAACCCCCCGGCGGCGTACCCCGGCCGAGCGCAGCACCGCCCATGCGGCGTCCACCTCCTGCACCGGGTCGCCGGAGAGGGACACGCGAATCGTATCGCCCAGGCCATCGAGCAGCATGGCCCCCAGCCCCATGGCAGACTTCACCAGCCCCTGCTCGCCAAAGCCCGCCTCGGTCACCCCCAGGTGCAACGGATAATCGCACAACTGCGCCATGCGGCGGTAACTCTCCACACACAGCGGCACGTCGCTGGCTTTCAATGATAACACAATATCGGTGAAGCCGCGCTCCTCCAGCAAGCGGACATGGCCCAGAGCGCTCTCCACAATGGCCTGGGCCGTCACGCCATAGCGCTCCAGCAGGGGCTTCTCCAGCGAGCCGGCGTTGACGCCGATGCGGATGGGTACCCGGTGGGCACGGGCGGCGTCCACCACCCGCTGCACTTTGTCGGGCCCGCCGATGTTGCCGGGATTGATGCGCAGTTTATCCGCGCCGTTCTCCACCGCCTGCACCGCCAAGTCGGCCGAAAAGTGGATGTCGGCCACCAACGGAATGTGGATGCGATCGCGGATGGCCCGGAAGGCCCGGGCACACTCCTCATCATACACCGAGGCACGAATGATCTCGCACCCCGCGGCCTCCAGCGTCAGAATTTGGGCCACGGTGGCCTCCACATCACGGGTGTCGGTGTTCGTCATGGACTGCACCGCCACCGGGTGGCCGCCGCCAATGGTCACCCCGCCCACGCGTACCGGGCGGGTTTTTTCTCTTGTTGTCATGGTTTTCTTACGCCCCCCAACCGAAGAGCCGGGCAATGTCCCTGCCCACCAAGAAGATGGACAACCCGATGAACAGCACAAAACCGATGGTCTGCACCAGTCCCTCTTTCTCCGGCGGGACGGGCTTGCGGCGGATGGCCTCAATGAGCAGGAAGATGACCTTGGAGCCATCGAGTGCCGGGAAGGGCAGCAGGTTGAAAATACCGAGGTTCACCGACAGGAACACGGCAATGGTGATGTAATTGGCGATGCCATACTCCTGTGCCACCTTGGTCATCTCGCTCACGATGCCCACGGGGCTGCCCAACTGGTCGGCCCCCTCGCCCTTGGTGACGAGGTTGCCCAGGAACACCAGAATTTGCCCTGCGGCGTTGCCCATGCCCTGGAAGGTATAGACCGTCGCCTCCCCCACGCCCATGTAGTAGGGCGCGGTTTGGGTGGTGATGCCCACGAGATACCGCTTTTCCTCTGCGTTGTACTGAGGCGTCATCGTCAGCGTCATTTGCTGGCCATCCCGCTCCACCACCAGTGCCACCGGCTGACCATCGGCGGCGTTCACCGCCTCGGAGATCTTGGCCACATCGTCGCCGATGACGGTGTCGCCCACCTGAAGGATGTGGTCACCGGGCAGCAGGCCCGCCTCAGCCGCTGGCATGTTGGGTGTCACCGTGTCCGCCACGGGGATGACCGTCTTGACCCCGCCGGCCAGGCAGAACACCCACAGGACGACGAAGGCAACCAGTAGGTTCGTGACGGAACCGGCGATGGCCACGATGAACCGCGCCCACACCGGCTGGCTGTAGTACCCCGCCACGCCCCGCTCGTCCTCCCCATCGGCAAAGGCGACATAACCGCCGAAGGGAATCATGCGAAGCGAATAGGTGACGTCGTTCCGCTTGCGCTGCCACACGCTTTTGCCAAAACCAATGGAAAACTCATGCACGGGGATTCTCGTCAGCCGTGCCGCAGCAAAGTGGCCGGCCTCGTGCACCAGCACCAGCAAGCCGATCATCAGTATGGAAACAATGACATACAAAATGGTCATGCGCTCAATCCTTCCGCCAGCAGGGCTGGCAGCTCTGCCGCGAATATCACATCGCGGCCAGGGTTCTTTCGCCCGAACCTTGGCGACATGGGGTGTTCACATCGTACCGTTCAAGCCCGCAATTCTCATGGCGAGTCGTTCTCGCGGTTCGTGCCCCCTTGGCCTCCAGGGGTTATCCTTCGCTCAGCGCCCGGCGCACCTCGGCATCCAGCGCCAGAATGTCCTCCAGGGTGCTGCACCCGGCAGCCCCGGCACGGTTCATACCGCGCTCCACAAGGTGCGGGATGTCGGTAAACCGTATGCTGCCCCGCAGGAATTTATCCACCGCGACCTCATTGGCGGCGTTCAGGGCCACCGCGGCCCCGCCGCCCCGGCGAAGGGCTTCATAGCCCAGCTCCAGACAGGGGAACGCCGTACGGTCCGGCGGGGCAAAGGTCAGCGTCCCAGCCTTCAGTATGTCCAGCTGCGGCGCGGGACACGCCAGCCGCCGCGGCCAGGTCAGTGCGTATTGAATGGGGATGCGCATATCGGGGCAGCCCAGCTGCGCCAACACTGAGTGGTCCACAAGCTCCACCATGGAGTGGACAACGCTCTGCCGGTGCACCACCACGTCGATGCGCTCCACCGGTACGTCAAAGAGCCACCGTGCCTCGATGACTTCCAAACCCTTGTTCATCATCGTCGCCGAGTCGATTGTAATCTTGGCACCCATGGACCAGTTGGGGTGGCGCAGGGCGTCCTGCACGGTCACGTCCGCCAGCCGTTCGGCCTCCCAGCCGAAGAACGGCCCGCCGGAGGCTGTCAGGATGAGCCGGGCGATCTCGCTGTGGGCCGACAGGCCCTGTATGCACTGGAAGATGGCCGAATGCTCGCTGTCCACCGGGAAGAGCCGCCGCCCGTGGCGGACGAGCAGGCCATTGACCAGCGCGCCGCCGGTCACCAGTGTCTCCTTGTTGGCGAGCGCCACGTCCATGCCTCCCTCCAGGCAGGCGACGACCGCCGGCAGCCCGGCGATGCCCACGACCGCAGCCACGGCCAGGTCGGCCTGCCCCTGCGCCGTGCGGCATAGGGAAACCAGGCCCTCCGGCCCCACAAAGAATGCCGTGCCCGCGGGCAACTCCCCTCGCACCCGTTCGGCTGCCGCCGGGTCGGTCACCGCCACCGCCTTGGGGTGGAAGCGATGCACCTGCGAGAGCAGTAAATCGGCGTTGCTGTGGGCCGAAAGGCCCCATATGGAAAACTCTGTGTCCCCCGCGGCCACCACATCCAGCGTCTGCCGCCCGATGGAGCCGGTGGAACCCAGTACCAACAATCGTTTCAAAGAAGCACTCCTTACAGCACGAACAGCTGCAGATAGCAGTACACCGCCACCCCACCGAAAAGGATGCTGTCCATGCGGTCCATAAACCCGCCGTGGCCCGGCAGGAGGTTGCTGAAGTCCTTGATGCCGGCGAAGCGCTTGACGCCCGACGCCATAAGGTCGCCGGCCTGGGCAAGGACACTGACCAGAAGGCCCATGAGTGGGTAGTGCCACAGGGCCAAGCCATCATAGTACCCCATGCGCAGCAACGCGCCTACGCCGGTCATGGCGGCGGCGGTGATGACAAGGGCACCCACCGCGCCTTCCACGGTCTTCTTGGGGCTGATCTGGGGAGCGAGCTTATGCCGGCCGAAGAAATGGCCGGAGAAGTAGGCACCCACATCGGTGGCCACCGGGCCCACCAGCGCCACCAAAAGGGCCGAACGGGACAGAGCTGCCTCTTGCTCGCCCAGCAACAACAGGAACACAAAGAACCAGCAGGGGTACACCATGGCAAAAACCGAGGCGACCGTATCCAAAAACTGCCGCCGGCGCAGAAGCACCGAGCTTGCGATGGCAACGGCGCACAGCACCGTGAAGAGCGCCACCAATCCCTCGATCTGCCGCCAGCGATACATGGGGTACATAGCCACCGCCAGCACCACCCCCGGCCAGATTGTGGGCCGGAAGGACGCTGCCCGCAGGGCGCCGAACATCTCCAACTGGCAGATGAGGGCAAAGAGCGAAATGCCAACGCCCAGCACCCAACCCCGCTGCCACACCACCACGACGATGAGCCCGAAGAGCAGGAACCCCGTCAGCAGCCTCTCCTGCAAATTCTTCCACCACATACTACTTCACCCCGCCGTAACGACGGTCGCGGCCCTGGTAGGCCTGCAAAACCTTTTTGTACTCGTCACAGGTGAAGTCCGGCCAGCAGACCGCCGGCGCGGCAAACTCGGCATAGGAAACCTGATAGAGCAGGAAGTTGCTCAAACGAAGCTCCCCGCTGGTGCGAATGACCAGATCGGGGTCGGGCAGGCCCGCCGTATCGAGCCGCGCGGCAAAGGCAGTCTCGTCGATGTCATCGGGCTTCAGCTGCCCGGCGGCGGCATCGCGTGCCAGGGCCTGGGCAGCGCGGACGATCTCATCCCGCCCGCCGTAGTTGAGGGCGACGTTAAACACGAGGCCCGTGTTCTTCTCCGTGCGGCGGCGGGCGGTCTCCACCGCTTCCGTCACCCGGCTGGAGACAGCGTCTGTTCGGCCCATAAAGGTGATGCGGACCCTGTTGGCATCGAGTTCGTCAATCTCGCGGGAGAGGAACTCCACCAGCAATTCCATCAGCACCCGGATTTCCGCCGGTGGCCGCTTCCAGTTTTCGGTGGAGAAGGCGTAAACGGACAGCACCTTAACGCCCAAATCACTGCTGGCCCGCACAATCTCACGCAGGGCTTCCACCCCGGCGCGATGCCCGGCTGCCCGGTTCATGCCCCGGGCGGTGGCCCAGCGGCCGTTGCCGTCCATGATGATCGCCACGTGACGGGGTACGGTTTTCAGCCCCCAGTCCGTAGCCAACGCCTTCAACATGTTTGTCCTCCCCAATCGTGGACGCGTGTTGCGCCGGGAACAAGGCATGGGCAGACGCTTCGCCTGCCCATGCCCATCAGTTTGGTTCGCTTGGTTGCCCCCGCAGGGGCCGGAAGTGCGTCGCCGTCAATACCACAGCCCCCGGCGTACCGCTCTGACGGACCACCCGCAGGCGGCCTTCCTTCCGTCGGCCGGTGACGAGCACCTCCACCGCTGTGCAACCGGCGGCCAGCAGCCGCGCCTGGGCTTCCGCAGCATCGAGCCCCAGCACACAAGGCAGGCCGTTCATACCTTTAGGATTTCCTTTTCCTTCTCCTTGAGACTGTCGTCCACGGCCTTGCTCTGCCGGTCCGTCAGTTTTTGCACTTCATCCTCAAAACGCTTCAGGTCATCCTCGGTAATCTCACTGGCCTTCTGCAGCTTCTTGAGGGCGTCGTTGGCATCCCGGCGGATGTTGCGCAGAGCCACTTTGGCCTCCTCGCCATACTTGTGCACGGTTTTGACTAGCTCCTTGCGGCGCTCCTCGGTCAGCTCCGGAATGGCCAAGCGAATGATCTTGCCATCATTGATGGGGTTGATACCCAGGTCGCTGGTGCGGATGGCCTTCTCCACCAGGGGGATCAGCTTGTTGTCCCACGGGGAGATGACAAGCATCCTCGGCTCAGGGGCGGAGACGTTGCCGACCTGGCTCAGGGGTGTCGGCGTGCCATAATAATCGACCTTGATGTTGTCCAAAAGCTGGGGATTGGCCCTGCCCGCACGGATGCTGTTGAGCTCCTGCCGAAGCACGTTGAGCGTCTTGCTCATATGCTCCCCGGCATCCT
>JAEYRA010000139.1 GCA_023409755.1 Bacillota bacterium | reverse complement strand
GGCTGGGCCTGGCACCCCACCAGCAGGAGGCTCGCGAGCAGCAAAAACGGAAACACCTTGCGCATTGGAACTCCCTCCCCATTTGCAAAAAGCATATCACGGAGCGGGCGCCGCGGCAACGGCCCTGCACTGTTGAATACGGCACTGCTATGCTATACTGAACAAAAAGTACGCAGAGGTGCCCATGAGCGACCTTGCCAAGCTGCCCAACATCGGGCCGAACACCGCCCAGAAGCTCACCGAAGTGGGTGTGACGAGCAAGGAGGAACTGCGCGCGCTGGGCAGCCGCGCCGCCTGGCTGCGCATCCAGTCCATCGACCCGTCGGCGTGTCTTTCGCGCCTGTGCGGGTTGGAGGGAGCCATCCACGGGGTGCGCTGGCACGACCTGGAGCCGGACGTTCGCGCCGAACTCAAAGCCTTCTACCAAAGCCACAAGCTGTGAGGATGGACCGCATGGATTCACGCATCCACAAAAGCCGGCTCTTCACCGGCATGGACGACGGGGAACTGAAGAGCTGCCTTGATTGCTGCGGGGCCGCCACCCTACGTTACCGACAGGGGGCCATCCTCTTCCAACAGGGGGACCAGCCCACCCGGCTCTTTGTACTGCTGGAGGGTATCGTCAGCGTCTGCCAGGATACCTCCGCCGGTAAACGAACATTACTGGCGTCCTTCGACACCCCCGGCGACCTGTTCGGGGAGGTCTATGCCTTCCTGGACCGGGCGGAGTATGAGCAATATGCCCTGGCCGAGTCAGACGTGACGGTGCTGGAACTGCCCAAGGCCTTCCTATACAAGAGGTGCGGGCAGGGCTGCGCCCATCACAGCCGGCTAACCCAAAACATGCTGGCCATCCTGGCCGAGAAGGCCTATGCCATGAACCGCAAGGTGCAGCTGCTCTCCCTGCCCACGCTGCGGCACAAGGTAGCGGCGCTGGTGCTGCGCAATGCCGGCCCCGATGGCGTGGTACGCCTGCGGATGACCCGGGAGGAGATGGCTGACTACCTGGGTGTGGCGCGGCCCAGCCTCTCGCGGGAGCTGCTGCGCATGCAGGATGAAGGCCTGCTCACGCTGGACGGCAGGCGCATTGCCCTACCCGACCGGGCATTGCTGGAAGAACTGCTGTAACCCACCATGCTCTTGCGACACCTGCCGCCCTCCAGCCAGGCCCAGGCCAAAACGAAAGCTCAAGACCTTTTTCTCTCCTTTTCAAAACCGTAACATATGTGACCGATGGAACGACTTCCCTTTGGTATGCTTGCATCACAAAACAGCGAGCACAGGGAGGAAATCCAAATGGAAAACAAAATGTTCTGTTATCAGTGCCAGGAGACCGCTGGCTGCAAGGGCTGCACCCTGCAGGGTGTCTGCGGCAAAACCGCGCCGGTCGCTGGCATGCAGGATTTGCTGGTGTTCGTCACCAAGGGCCTGGCGGCCGTGACGACCCAACTGCGGACCGAGGGCAAAGCCGTCTCCGCTTCGGTCAACCACATGGTGAGCCAGAACCTGTTCACCACCATCACCAACGCCAACTTTGATGAGGACGCCATCCGCGCCCGCGTCACCGAGACGCTCGGCGTGAAGGCCGCACTGCTCGCCCAGGTGGCCGACCCCTCCAGCCTGCCCACCGCCGCGCTGTGGGCCGGTGACGAGACCGAATACGACGCCAAGGCCCGCACCGTGGGCGTGCTCGCCACCGCCAACGAGGACGTGCGCAGCCTGCGCGAGCTCATAACCTACGGCTTGAAGGGCCTGTCGGCATACAGCAAGCACGCCAACGCCCTGCTGCAGGACAACGAGGACGTGGATGCCTTCCTGCAACGTGCCCTGGCGAAGACGCTGGATGACAGCCTGACCGCCGACGACCTGGTGGCGCTGACGCTGGAAACCGGCAAGTACGGTGTGGAGGGCATGGCGCTCCTCGACCATGCCAACACCACGGCCTATGGCAACCCGGAGATCACCCGTGTGAACCTGGGCGTGCGCAGCAACCCGGCCATCCTCATCTCCGGCCACGACCTGCGGGATATGGAAATGCTGCTGCAGCAGACCGAGGGCACCGGGGTGGACGTCTACACCCACAGCGAAATGCTGCCCGCCCACTACTACCCGGCGTTCAAGAAGTACAGCCACTTCGTGGGCAACTACGGAAACGCCTGGTGGAAGCAGAAGGAAGAGTTTGAGAGCTTCAACGGTCCGATCCTGATGACGACCAACTGCATCGTGCCGCCCAAGGCGAGCTACCAGGACCGCCTGTACACCACCGGCGCGGCGGGCTACCCCGGCTGCAAGCACATCCCCGGCGGCATCGGCGAGCCGAAGGACTTCAGCGCCCTCATCGCCCACGCCAAGCAGTGCCCCCCGCCCACTGAGATTGAGACCGGTGAGATCGTTGGCGGCTTCGCCCACAACCAGGTGCTGGCACTGGCCGACAAGGTCGTGGACGCGGTCAAATCCGGCGCCATCCGGAAGTTCGTCGTCATGGCCGGCTGCGACGGCCGCGCCAAAAGCCGCAACTACTACACCGACTTTGCCCAGGCCCTGCCCAAGGACGCGGTTATCCTGACCGCCGGCTGCGCAAAGTATAAGTACAACAAACTCAACCTGGGGGACATCGGCGGCATCCCGCGGGTGCTGGATGCCGGGCAGTGCAACGACTCCTACTCCCTGGCCGTCATCGCCCTCAAGCTCAAGGAAGTCTTCGGCCTCGATGACATCAACGACCTGCCGATCGTCTACAACATCGCTTGGTACGAGCAAAAGGCCGTCATCGTGCTGCTGGCGCTGCTCTATCTGGGCGTCAAGAACATCCACCTGGGGCCGACGCTGCCAGCATTCCTGTCGCCCAACGTGGCCAAGGTATTGGTGGAGTCCTTCGGCATCGCCGGCATCGGCACGGTGGAGGACGACATTGAACTCTTCTTCGGCACAAAAGCCGCCAACGGCTGAGCCAGACAAGGAGGAACCCATGATTACCCGGTATTGGAAGAACATCGACTATGAGAAGGCACTGGCACTGGACGCTTTGGTGGACTGCCAGCCCGGCCAGGTCGTCAGCCGCACCTTCGTGCAAAACGACGCCATCTCCGTCACGCTCTTCGCCTTTGACCGCGGGGAGGAGATCAGCGCCCACACCAGCGAGGGCGACGCGCTCATCACAGTGCTCACCGGCGCGGCCCGCGTGACCATCGGCGGCCAGCCCCACACGGTTGCTGCCGGGCAGTCCATCCTGATGCCCAACGGCGTGCCCCACGCCGTGGCGGCCGAGGAGCCCTTCAAGATGCTACTGACCGTGGTGTTTGACGGCTGAGGCCGGAGAACGGAAAGAGAACGCAATGAACAGCCCCCTGACGCGGACGCGTCAGGGGGCTGTTTGTGTTGGGGTGACGCAGACCAGGAGGCCCAGGGGCGTGCCGCGGGGCCCGTCCCTTGGGCCCCCATCAGTGTGTTAGGGGCGTCAACGCCATCCGTTCACTGGAGCACGAAACTGCTAATCGTCTGGCAGATTGCTCTGATGTTGGCACCGCTGGCAAACTCAAACTTTGCCAGCCCCATGCCGCTGAACCAAAGCTCCAGCTCGCTGTCCAAATCGAATACCCCGGCCGTCTCCACAGAGAAGCACTGGATTTTGCTGTAAGGAAGCGACGTGAAATCCTTCTTCTTGCCGGTGAAGCCCTGCACGTTGATGGCGATGATGCGTTTGTTGGTGAAGACAACACCATCGCGGACACTCTGAAACGCCTCAATGATCCGTTCATCCGCAATGAACAGGGGGCTGATTTCACTCTCAAAGGTCGACGCAGGAACGGGGCGCATTTTCAGGAACTTCGCGTTTTGGAAATCAATCATGACAAGTCTGCTCCTTTGCTGGTTACTAGGTACCATCATAACACAGCGGTCCATCCGGACAACAAGCAAATTGTGGTGTGCCGAAATCGGTATATGAGAAACGCGAATGTGGGAGCTGCATGGTGCCGGAGCCACAAACACTCCCCTCGCAAGTACGGTCAGCACACGCACAGTTGCGGCCCGTCCCGCTGCGTGCTATGCTGTGGAAAAGCCGACAGGAGGCCAGCCATGGACGCCGCTGGGAAACCCCGGACCATCGAGGAGTACATCGCCCAATGCCCGGCAGAGGTGCAGGAGCGCCTGCGCACGCTGCGCGCGGCCATTGCCGCCGCCGAGCCCAAGGCCACCGAAGCCATTTCCTGGGGCATGCCCACCTTCAAGCTGCACGGCAACCTCATCCATTTTGCCGCCTTCCGCCACCACATCGGTCTCTACCCCGGGGCCGAGGGGGTGGAGCACTTCCTGCCCCGGCTGGGGGCGTATCACACCTCCAAGGGGGCCATCCAGCTCCCCCACAGCGAGCCGCTGCCGCTGGAGCTCATTGCCGAAATCGTACGCTTCCGCGCGGCCCAGAACCGACAGTGGGCGGCGGAGAAGGGGCGGTGCGATCTGGCAACCTAAAGTCCATCAACCATACATGGTCCTTTTGCGCCTTCCGCATCACGCCAACCGCATCATCGCAAACTGGCTGACCAAAAGAGGCGGTGATATAGGTCTCAGATAACGGCCCTCACGATTCCTTTTCATGGATGAGCATCACACCATTCTCATCTGGTTTTCTCACCAGATCAACCAGAATCTCCTGTATCACGATCTCACCCAAGTACAATATCCTGCAATGATCCAACAGATGGCCGGCCCATGTTCTTTGCGAATTGGAAACCACCCCATGAAGATGGGGGAGGCCATCGATGATGGTGCCATCAAGTGCACCCAGTTCCAACGGCTCCTGCAAGCAATGGACATGGTAGCCAATTGGATACCCATCTGTATTTGTCATCTGCATGTGAACCGCATCAAACGTGGCAATCCCAGAGGACAGAATTGCATTTTGAATGTTCTCCGTTTTGCACAAGTCAGCAATTGTCTCCAGAAGCAGATCCCCCCGTTCCATGCGCAGGATGAAGACCCGCCCCAGCTGACTGGATTTGAAATACTTCATATCGATCACTCCCGATAGGGGGATCTTAATACACGCCGCTCGTCAAATCTATCAACTTGTTGCTCTTCTGAGCGAGTCCCGATATTCCTTCAGCGTGATTCCCATATACTTCTTAAAGACCGCTCCCATGTGGCTTTGCGTTGCGAAACCCAATGCATATGCCGCCTGGGATTGCGTTAACTGCTCAATGTTTTCCCTGATGAACCTCACCTTGCATTGCTGGTGGTATTGTTTCGGGGTAACGCCCCATTGCCGTTGGAAGGATCGAATGAAATGGAATTTTGACACATGCATGTTCTTCGCCAGTGCGTCCAAATCAAACTTCACATCAGCATGCTGCTGCAAATATCTGCCCGCCGTCATCATATCGGCATTGCAGGTGATCGCCTGGCATGAATCCATCAGCCCAAAGAGTCGGACCAGCCCCTGCACGTAGCCATCTTCCTCCAAGTCTTTTGTCAGAAACTTCCGTGTCAACTCCAACAACGCATCGGCATTTGTGGTTGGGAAGTACTTTGAAACATGATATTGCTTCAGGCGATCCGCCTGTTTTCCCCTCAAGCAGATGGTCAGGTACGAAAAAGCATCAACCGGGTCCATGCCCATTCCCGTATTTGATGGCACAAGATACGTGTTCCCCTTTTGCAGCAGGGCTGGTGTATGGTCAATCACAAAGGTGGCAGAACCATTCAGAATTGCACCAAACAGGTAGCTTTGATGCGTGTGAAGGGGGAACGCGTGCATGCCGCTTCCTACAACAACTTCCACATTCCCCTGTCTGTAAAAGGCGATTTGGTTATTCATCGCAAACCCACATTGCTAAGAGTCAAACTTGTACATACTATGCTTTGTTCCACTTCCATGGGATCAAATCCTGCTTGACGCACTGGCAGTGCCTGTGACAGCGGGAACCCCCACCATTACCCGCACCGGGCGTGTGCCATCCCCCCGTCAGCCGCGAGCGGGTTCACCCCGCCGCGGCACACGGCCCTCCGCCCGGGGCACTCGCCATTCCCCGCACACGGCGTCTCTCTCGTATCAGCCAGCACGAGCCCGAAAAGCAGAACGCCGCCCGGCCCTTCGCATTGCTTTGCAATGCCACCCTTCTCTCAACGATTCTAACGAATCGTCTGCCGCAGGGTGGGGCCCAACGGGCGACATGCACGGCGGGCAGCACGCACACATCCATGATGAGTCCTCTCATTCGCGTCGGTCGCCAATGGCGGCCGGCGCGACACGCGAAGCGGCCGATGCGACAAGCACGCAGTCCTCGGACTGCGTGCTTGATATCCCACCACGGCTGTTGTCTGTCGATGGGTCAACCGTGGGTGCGATCGTCAGGATTAGGCGGAGGCCGGTTCGGCCAATGCCGGGGCTGCCGGCACGGTGACCGTCACCTTGAAGAGGTCGCCGTCTACCGTGAGGGCAAACGTGCCGTCCATGAGCTCGGTCAGGTTCTTGGCGATGGAGAGGCCCAGCCCAGAACCCTCGCCGGTACGGGCCTCATCTCCGCGCACGAAGCGCTCGGTCAATTCCTCCGCCGCCACGTTGAGCTCCTGCGCGGAGATGTTCTTCAGGGTGAAGCGCACGCGGTCGCCCTCGCGGCCCACATCGAGGTACACCCTTGAGCCTGGCAGGGCGTACTTGCAGGCGTTGCCCAGCAGGTTATCGACAACCCGCCACAGGAGCCGCCCATCGGCCAGCACGGCAATGCGCTCGCCCGCCGACGTGAAGCGCACGGTGAGCTCCGCCGCCGCCAAGCGGGGCTCATACTCGCCCAGGCTCTGCTGCAACAGGGCTGTCAAGTCCAGCCGCTCCCGCTGCACGGCCACTGCGCCGCTGGCCGCCCGCGCCGCCTCCACCAGGTCCTCGGTCAGCACCTTGAGCCGCTGGGCCTTGGCCTGCAGCACCTCCAGGTAGTGGGGGGCCTTCTCGGCTTGCAGACCCTCCTTGGCCAGCAGGTCGAGGTAGGTAATGAGGGACGTGAGTGGCGTCTTGAGGTCGTGGGACACGTTGGTGACAAGCTCCGACTTCATGCGTTCCGACCGCACCTCCCGCTCCACGGCGGTGTTCAGGCCATCGGCAATGTGGTTGATGCGGTCGCCCAGTTGGGCGGTCAGGCTGCTGCCGCCGGCGGGCAGGCGGTAATGGAGGTCCCCCTTGCGGATACGCTCCACCCCCCGCAGCAGACGCTGAAACCGGCGGATGAGCCACAGCGCGGCAAAGAAATCCACCCCCAGCACAAACAAGCACCACAGGAAGAATGCGCCCATGGAAGAGTGGCTGAGATTTACGCCAATCATGCCACCCAAGAGGGTAAAACCCGCCAGCACCAGTGCAAGCAGCGCCGCCTGTGGCGGCACAGGCCCGCCGGCGATGACCTCCAGGAACCGCTCCAGTGCGCGGTTCAGCCCCCGAAGCACCCAGGCTGCCACCGTGTGGCGCAGCACCTCGCGGCGCTTCAGGCGCTTGGCAAACATAGTGAGGTACAGAGCCAGCAGCATCGTGGCCAATGCCAGCAACAGGCCCGCCCCCACCAGCGGCAGGGTGGTGACACCCGAATGGAGCAGGGTTTCATTGGTGAAGTAGACATACGCTGCCAAGGCCGCCCCACCGATTGCACTGGCCGGAAGCACCAACCCTAAGTCCAGCGGCAGGTTGTCGATCGCCAGCAGGGTCACGCCCTCCTGCGCTGGGCGTCGGCCGGCAGCGTAGCAGAGCCACCCCAGGCCCAGGAGCGCCAGCAGGAAACCGCTGCCCAGCAGCGTCCAGCCCTCCCGCCCCAGATTCCAGCGCTGCAGCCAGCTCTGCCGGCGCGCGTCAAAGGCCGCCTGGGAGATGCCCAGCCACAAACTGGCCTTGTCACTCCCAAGTGTCAGCTGCCCATAACCCAGTTCGGGCAGGTTGGTCGTCACCTTGCCATCCACACTGATGTAGTAGACCGGGCAGGCCTTCGCCGCCCGCTCCATCTCCGCCTCGCCCCGCCCGATGGTACCGCCGTAGTAGCCCTCCTCACTGCGCCAGCCATACTGTACGCCAGCACCCAGTGAGGTCAGCTCCTCGCGGGAGCTGCGGTATTGTGCCAGTTGGCGCTGCACCTCCTC
>JAEYRA010000126.1 GCA_023409755.1 Bacillota bacterium | reverse complement strand
GGTGCCGGTGAGCCGCAGCCAGCCGGGCCGGGCCGTCAGGCTGTAGTTCTCCCTTTCCGGGTTACGCAGGTGATTCCACACCGGCGCCAGTTCCTTCGCGGTGAAGTCCTCACGAACGGGCGGCACGGCCACCGGGACGGACGGCAATGTGGGGGCATCCATGTGTTTGGTGATGGGGTCCCCCTCGTTGACGATGGGCCAGCCATCCTGCCAGCGTACCGGGGCCAGGAAGGTCTCCCTCCCGAGGTTGTGGAACATGGGCTTGGTCTGCCGGAAGGCCAGGAACACCATCCACCAGCTGCCGTCGTGGGCCTCGATGAGGTCCGCATGGCCCGTTCCCTGAATTTCACTGGGCCCCTGGTCGCGGTGGGAGAGGATCGGGTTGTGCGGGCAGGGCTCAAAGGGGCCCCAGGGCGAACTACTGCGGGCGATGGTCTCCATGTGGCCGTACTCGGTGCCGCCTTCGGCAATCATTAAGTAATACAACCCATTCACCTTGTAAAGGTGGGGCGCTTCGGGGTAACGCCCGCCTGTGCCTCTCCAAATAACTCGCCGTTCGCTCAGCAAACGTCCGGTGTCCGGGTCGATCTCCGCTTGAGCAATACCCGCTGAGCGGCCATCGACGTCCATGTTGCCCTGCACATAGACCTTTCCGTCGTCGTCAAAGAACAACGACGGGTCGATGCCGTTCTGATCGACGGGCAGCGGGTCGCTCCAGGGGCCGTGGGGGTCCTTGGCTGTCACGATGAAGCTGCCCATCCCGCTGACGTTGGTGGTAATCATATAGAAGGTGCCGTTGTGGTAGCGCAGCGTGGGGGCGTAGATGCCGCCCGACGGCCGGCATCCCTCCAGCGGCAGTTGACTGGCGCGGGTCAGGCAGTGGCCGATGAGTTCCCAATGCACGAGGTCACGGCTGTGGAAGACCGGCACCCCGGGGAAGTACTCAAACGAACTGGTGACGAGGTAGTACTCCTCCCCCACCCGGCAGACGCTCGGGTCGGGGTGGAAGCCGGGGATGATCGGGTTGCGATACGACATACAAACGCTCCTTTGTCAAGGCATGTTCACGGGCACGCCTGGGAAGTGCTGAATAAATGGAGTGTCCGGCTTGCACTGTGGATTTTTTCGTCATGCTAGGCGGAGGAAGGAGCCTATGCCGAGGCGCATAGGCGACCGACGACAACGACGCAGGGCGGAAAAAGACCAAGCAAGACGGATGCTATGCTTTATTCAGCTCTTCCCTAGTAAGTGAAGTACCAAGTTGGCATCCATTTGAGCAGCGCCCCATACCACGAGGGAATGGGCAGGCCCGACAGCACCGGGTAGAAGAAGATAAACAACCCCAGCACGATGGCCAGATAGACATAGACCTTCCGCTCCTGCCCGGGGTGTCCAGCCTCCCACTGGCGGATGTAGAGCACGATGGCCGCCACGAAGAAGGGCACCGAGGCAAAGTAGTGATAGATGAACATGGAGCGGGGCACCAGCACCCACGGCAGGAACTGGGAGAGCAGACCGAGCAGCAGGAAAGCTTCGGTTTTCCCAAACTTCTTGCCGCGGAAAAGGCGCACGCCCAGCCACACCATAGCTGCCGCGCCAGCCCACCACACCGCTGGGTTGCCAAAGGTGGCGATGGAGCCCATCCAGCCGTCGGGCAGGTAGTCTGCCTTATAGAACCACATGGGTTTGAGCATGAGCGGCCACTGGTACCACGGCGAGCGGAACGGGTGGCTGTCCACCAGGTTTGTATGGTAGTTGAACATGCTGGATTGGTTGTTCCACATGTACTTGAAGTTCCACATGTCGCCGCTGCCCTGATTGAAGGGCAGGTAGGACGCGCAGTAGATGAGCATGGGCACCACAAGGAAGAAGAGTACGCACCACAGCAGGGTCACGATGACCTTCTTCCAGAAACCTTCGGTCGCCGTACGGGCCAGGGGTTCATCGTCCTCCCCCGTCAAGGCTTCGCCCCGGGCCACCGCGTCATATTCCCGCCAGCGGCGGTAGAGGCTGTAGAACAGCAGCACCGCCAGCCCGCCGCCCGCGTAGATGCAGATCCACTTGCTGGCAGCCCCCAGCCCAAACATGACCCCCGACAGTGCCAGCGGCAGAAGCGTGGAGCGCAGCGGCTGGCTGTTGAAGTTCCGCCGCAGATAGAGGAACATGAACAGATACATCAGGATGATGAACAGCACCGCGTAGGAGTCGATGGTGGCGATGCGCGTCTGCACGAAGTGCATGAAGTCAAAGGTAAACAGGAATGACGTCAGGAACGCGTAGCGCGTGCGACGGAAGAGCACCATACCGAAGAGGTACATCGCCGGCACCATCAGGATCCCCACGAGGGTGCCCATGATGCGCCAGCCGAAGGGCGTCATGCCAAAAATCTCAATCCCCAGGGCGATGAGGTCCTTGCCCAGCGGCGGGTGGGTGTTCTCGTAGGGTACGATGTTGCCCTGGGTAAACTCCCACCCTGTGCGGGCGTGGTAGATCTCGTCGAAGTAGGTGCTGTTTAGGAAACTCGGACGGGAGGGCGTCAGCTCCTGCTCGTCAATGAGCTTCTCCCCCTCGGCGATGCTGCCAGTGCTTTCCTGCGTGATGCCCGCCGGGGGTATCTGGTTGCCATCCATGTCCTTGAAGACAATCTCCAGCAGGCGCACCGGCGGCGTCGTCACCGTGAGACGCACATAGCGCGCGGTGAAGTCCACGTCGTTGATGGTCCACTTGTAGATGCCCAGGTCATCGTCGGCATCCTCCTCACCGGCGGCGTCCGCCTTGTGCCAGATGAGGAGCTGATCGGTCCAGATCTCCCCGTCCTCGGAGGTCGACACCTCAAAGTTGCCCTTGGTTAAGCTGTCGATGTGCCAGATCTGCCCGAGCGAATAGTTGTCGCCCAGGTCAATGGTCACGCTCTGGCCGGTGTTTTTACCGTGCCAGAAGGTCTGGGGCAGCTTGGTGTCGCCCAGGTACAGCAGCGCCACGATGGCATACACCAGCGTGAGGCCGCCCATGAGCAGCCAATCCTTGCGCACCAGGCGGATGCGGCCATGGGCTGGGTCACGGCGAAGGCTCTCCTCCACCCGTTCGACTTGGGTTTGGGCGTCGGGCTCGACCGCCGCACCCACCGCGATGAGGGGGCGGTGGGCGTTGATGCCCGTGTAGACGAAGTAAACAAAGGCTGCCGTCATGCCCAGCGCGATGAACAGCACCCAGAAGGCGTTGGTCATCGGGTCCGCCACGGCAAGGAAGTCGCCGCTGCGCTGCACGTCGGTGGGCATGTGCAGGTTGTCGAGCACCATGGCCGCGTTCAGGAACTGGGTCAGCGAGAACGCGCCGAACAGATAGAGCGCCCGGCGGTCCCGCTCCAGCACATAATAGACCAGCAGCAGCGCCAGCGCCGGGAACATGTACCGCTCGTGCATCCTGAGGCCCATCACGAACATGCCCGCCAGCAAGAGCGCAGCCCACAGGAAGATGCGCCGGTTGGTGCGCTCGCGGAAGACCATGAGCCACAGCGTCAGGCCGGCCACCAGGGCCATGCCCAGGTACCCCCAGAACCAATAAGGCAGGAACAGCAGTTTCTGGCTGTCGTTGACCCAGTTGCCGCCGAAGAACGCCAACAGGTTGCAGGCGTTGACCGATGCGTAGGAGTAGGTGTCCAGCGTGCCGGTGTAGAGGTCAAAGAGCCACAGGGGATCGCCGCTGGCGACCCAGAACGGCAGCGCCGGCAGCACCAATGCCAGAAGCCCCGCACCCAGGGTCTTGCCCCAGAGGACGACGGCGTTGCGTGCCCCGCCCACATTGCGGCTGGCCACGATGAGCGCCCCCAGCATGACCGGCGCAAAGAGCAGCATCTGGGGCTTCACCAGCAGCCCGATGCCATAAATGGCCGCCGCCTGCCACATGCGGCTGCGGTACACCTGCCAGAAGCACGCCACCGCCAGCAGCGCCAGGATGGAGTCGATCTGCCCCCAGGCGGAGGAATCCAGAATCACCATGGGGTTAAAGGCATACAGGAGCCCAATGAAGATGGCCTCCCGCTCACCCAACCGGCGCCGCGCCATGCGGTAGAGGATCCATGCCGTGGCCAGATCTGCCGCGATGGACGGAAGCTTCACCATCAGCACCTGCACCTGCTCGCTGGAGAGGAGCTTGTTGACCCAGCCGACGATGTAGAGCACATAGAGATAGCCCGGCGGGTAATCGATGAAGATCCCGCTGGTGTAGATGCCAAAGAGGCTGTTGTTGGCGACCTCGCTGGACCAACCCAGCCAGCAGCCAATGTCGTTGGGGTAGCCGTTGATGCCCAACGCCAGCGCCACACGGATGGCCAGCGCCAACAGGCCAAGGCTGAGGAGCTGTGAGGGCGCACTGGAGCGCTCGACCCCCGGCTCGGTTTTGCCCATGCGGCGCAGCGCCAACAGCAGGCAAACGGCGAAGGCGATGGTGATGACCATGATGAGGGAGAAATGCTTGTTCTCGTCCTTGTTGGCGGCTCCGCCGCTGCCACTCTGGCTGGTGGCCAGGCTCTGCTCGGTGGAGCCGGCGGGCACAGCCTCCACCTCTTCAAGCTTGACGTCATCAAAGAGCGCCAGACCATGGCTGAGGGCGCCATACCCGCCCAACCTGGCGAAAATGGTCAGTGACGTCTGCCCCGCCACCGTGCGGCCATAGACCTCCACGTACTGCCACTGTCCCTCGGTATCAAGGAGTGGCTCGGTGTGCACAAATGTGTTGGCAAACGACAGATTGGCGCCCCAGTCGCCCTCGGCACCCTCGACCTTGACGAAGCCCGAGAGTTTGTAGAGGGCGTTCTCCTTTACCGTGACCTCCTGGGTGTAGCGGGCGTCATTCTCCTCGGTATTCTCCACAGCGACGGCGGCGCTGCCGCCCACGCCGGCGGCGGGGTCGAGGTAGAACGAAGAAAAGCCCTCCTCCTGGTCCCAGCTGTCGCTGTCCCAGGCATCGGGCTGCAGGCCATCGTTGCTCTCAAAGCTGCCGTTGGCCAGAAGATTGGTGTCTTCGGCACGGGCTGCCGGCACCAACGCCGGTGACAGCGCCAGCAGCGCCACCAGCACCGCTGCTGCCACGGTCAGCTTTCGCATTCCTTGGTTCATACGATTCCGTCGACCTCCTCAGTCGCAAATGCGTCCTTGAGCAATGTCACCTGGCAATCCCCACGGCCATCGGTGAGTTCCACCACATCAAACCGGCAGGGCAACCCCGTCCGGCCGGATGCCAACATGTATTCCTGTGCCGCCAGGGTGAGGTGCTGCCGCTTATTGCGGGTCACGGCTTCCCGCGGCAGGCCATGGCGGGCGTTGCTGCGGTACTTGACCTCCACAAACGTCAGGACACCGCCATCCAGAGCCACGATGTCCAGCTCTCCGTGTTCGGTGCGGCAGTTGCGCGCCAGCACCTCATATCCTTCGGCCAACAGCAGCTTCTCCGCCGTGTCCTCGCCAAAGCGGCCCTTCTCCCGTCGCGACGGCTCCAGAATGTTGCCCAGGAAGCTCAACCGGTGCTCGGGGCAGGGGCCCAGTAGACGCAGCGCCTGCAGGTGGTCCTCGGTGCCATAGCCCTTATGCTTGGCAAAGCCATAGCCCGGGTATTGCTCCTCCATCCCCCGCAGCAGGCGGTCCCTCGTCACCTTGGCCACGATGGACGCCGCCGCGACATGGTAGCTGGTGCCGTCGCCGCGCACCACCGCCCGGCTGGGCACGGTGAGCTCGATGGCGTCCAGCCCGTCGATGAGCACCACCCCCGGCGTACCTGCCATACTGTCATATGCGCGTTTCATGGCCAGGTGGGTCGCCCGGCGGATGTTGAGCCGGTCGATCTCCTCCCGGCTCGCAAGGCCCACGCCCACGGCCACTGCCTCTGCCCGAATGCGCTCATAGAGTGCCTCCCGGCGCTTCTCGCTGATCTTCTTGGAGTCGTTGATCCCCTCAATGGGAGTCCCCAGCGGCAACATGACGCAAGCCGCGCAGACCGGCCCGGCCAGCGGGCCGCGGCCAGCCTCATCCATGCCGGCCAGCACCAGGCCTGAGGCCTCGTTCAGTTCCCGGTCATAATTCAAAAGGTTGTTGTTCATCCCTCGGCCTTTCCAGCGTCAGTCGCCCCAGCTTGCCCCCCTGCAGCTCGTTCAACAGCATGCGGGCGGCCCGTTCCTCGTCCGGCTCCCCACCGGCCAGCAGGAAACCGCGCCGGCGGCAGATGTCCACAATGGTGTGGGCCGGGGTGGCCCCCGGCCCTTCCAGCTTATACCGTTCGACGATCGCCAGCGGATAGAGTTCCTGCAAGGTGGAAATCAACTCCAGCGCCAGCTTGTAGGGGTCCATGATCTCTTCCTTGATGGCGCCGGTAAACGCCAGGTTCAGCGCGCCTTGGGGGTCATCAAGCTTGGGCCACAGCACCCCGGGGGTGTCCATCAGTTCCATCCAGGGTGTGATGCGGATGAGCTGCTTGCCCCGCGTGACACCGGGGCGGTTGCCCGTGCGTGCCGCCGCGCTGCCGGCCAGGGCGTTGATGAGCGCCGACTTGCCGACATTGGGGATGCCCGCCACAATGGCGCGCACGGTCTTGCGCGCACCGCGCTTTGCCATGCGCTCCACAGACTCGGCGGTGGCTTCTTCCATCCGCCGCAGCAGAGCCTCCCTGCCTCGCCGCTCCGTGGCGACAAACTCCACCGCTGCCAGGCCCCGCCCGCGGTGCCAATCCATCCACTGCCGGGTGGCAGCCGGGTCGGCCAGATCAGCCTTGTTGAGCACCAGCACGCGGGCCTTGTGTGCAAAGAGGTCGTCAAAGTCAGGGTTGCGCGATGCCCGCGGGATGCGGCCGTCCACCACCTCGATGACAAAGTCCACCGCTTTGAGGCTATCCTGCATCAGGCGGCGGGCCTTGGCCATATGTCCTGGGTACCAATTAATGTCCATCGTTCACCTTTTCCCAACACTTCCCTGTGATTATAATGGATTCCCACGGCAAATCCAATACCCGGCCCTCCCCGGCGGACGGTCCAGCCCGCATCGGAATCGATCCTCCAACACAAAAAATGGGGTGGACAGAACGGTTTTTCCTATGCTATACTCTTTTGGCACGAAACGCGCCAATATAGCTCAGCTGGCAGAGCAGCGGTTTCGTAAACCGCAGGTCAAGGGTTCGAATCCCTTTATTGGCTCCATTCTCGAGGTGTGGCTCAGTTTGGTAGAGCGCTGCGTTCGGGACGCAGAGGTCGTAGGTTCAAATCCTATCACCTCGACCAAACAAGACCATGAGTCTTGATGCTAGAAAGGCCCAGTATCCTACTGGGCCTTTCGGCGTTCCACAAACAGAATGCGGGTTGACTATCTCGCACGTTGGTACAGGAGCTAACGCAGTGACTTGCTAAAACCCTTCACACAAGGGCTGCACGGCGCACACTGCCTTCATTTTGTGTTGTTCTTCGGTTTCTCACCCAGTGAAGCGTGGTCGAAGTAATCCGCCATTCGATGGGGGCCCGCAATGACATCCCGGCCAATGTAGACGGTGCCGTCGTCCCGCGTTTTTTGCCCCCATTTCACCAGAGAGATCCCTCCCCGAGTGATCTCGATGGCCGTAATGTTCCATGGGTGTACGCAGCTGCCGTCGTTGAAGTACTTTCCGTCCCCCGGCTCCGGCAAAACGGGCCGGTGCGTATGACCGGCGATCACCGGCACATCCTTATCCTGCGCCCATTGCATCAGCCGCTTTTCGATCTTCATTTTTACCTGATTGTTTTTGGCCGCACTCGTTGGGTTGTTGAAACCGACAAGCTCCAGCTGCCGCCAGACGTACCGCACGAGAAAGCGGGCCAGCCGCCAGAGCGTGTCATTCAGGAAGTCTACCTGATGGCCGTGCAGCAATAGAAAGTCCTTCCCGGCCGGTTCATAGCGCAGCACAAGGCTCTCATGTGCCTTGATGCCCGGGAACAACGGAATTTTATGATAAGTCATCGACTCGCAATAGGTGTGGAGCAGGGCGGGGCTGTACTTTTTCTCCATGTCGTGGTTGCCATACAGCAGCCACAGCCGTTGATTCTGGTAGAACTCCGCCAGCAGCCTGAAGATATCACCATGCACCGCCGTGATTTCTGACATGTGCCTGTTCTCCCAGAGCTCATCGCCGTCCCCCAGTTCTATGTAAGTATAGCCCAGCCAGTTGTAGGTCTTCAGCGCCATATTGTAGACATTCTGATTCTTCCCGAAATTATCGCCGAGATTGCCGCAACCACGGTGGCAATCACTCATCAACACGATTCTGGAGCAGTCGTTCACCTTCAAAACAGGTGCCGACTCATACGCCCTATCCATCCGCTTTTGATACAGCAACATATCGCCTCACCCGAATCCCAAACAACCCCCCACTGCTTGCGGCCCATGGGGCATCTCGGCTGTGAATGTCTGGCCCGTGGCCTTATTGCTGCCCCGGGTCTCACGGAGGTCAACCCATACGCCTTCCACTGGCGCCATTGGTTTGGTAAGATTCCTTCCACCTGCCAAGGTTGGTAGCAAACTGGAACAAAAGCGGAGACTCAATCTTCAGCCTCGCGAGAATGTCGTACATGTTCGTGAGCCCATCGGTCTGTTTTCTGTATTCATCCACAAAGGCTTTGAGCCGGAGCATGGTCAGAAATTTGACGGGGCTGCGCCGCGCCAGCGGCTGCTTGCTCCGCGGCGCAGCAAAAAGGAAAGAGAAGGTGTTCTCTTGACTTATGGTAAAATCGCCTTCCCCATATCCTAGCTGGCAGAAGGCCGCCACAAAAGCGTCCCGCATGCCCTGATCGGGGAAGGTCACGGAGGCTTGCATCGTCAGCCACGACGGGTCGGAATACTCCCCGAGCACAAAGCCCGTCAACCACCAGTGCCTGTCAGCCCTGGTGAACAGCGGATTGCCATTCTTGCAGAGTGTGAACGCGACGTACAGAGCTTCCTCATCACTGGCGGAATGATACAGCGTGCCCTTGAAGATGCCGGCGTGCCCGTCCGGGTCCTCCGTGTTGTAAATGCCAATTTCACCACCGGTGGTGATGCCGTACTGCCCCTTCCAAAACTCGATCAACCACCGTTTGCCACCGTATTCAAAGCGAATGGGTTCGCAATCAAAGACCATGCCCAATGGAGTGGCCCAATCGTCATACTGGCTGCAATAGCCCATCTTCCGCTGCCATGGGTTGGCAACCGAGTAGAAAATGTCCTGCTCCCAGTCATATGCATAGCCCGTATCGGCGAGGAGTTGTCGCAGGCCGTCCTTTTGCGGGTCCATGTCCGGCACATCGGTGCCCCATAGGTTCATGGTGCGCATGTGGAGCAGTTTCTTCTCTCTCAGGTGCCTTGCGACCCACACTGCCGCCACCGCAACGGCACAGAAAACCACGAACATAAAAACCCAGAACAGCGCTATGCCATAGCCGACGCCTGTCATCATCTCGCCCATCGATGCCGCCCTCTCTTCACCCGTCTGTCGCATCCTATTCCTGCAGCCTCCGTTTGGACAGCACTGCGCGCCACAGAGGTTGGGGGGTGTGGATATCTGTGTGACAGTGGCCTCTCCTGCAGGCAACCGTGTTTGAGGAAACATCCGTTCTGTAAGAAGAAAATGACAATGGGGGTTCCGGTGCGTTATAAGTTGCACCTCAGGGTTGATCCAGTGTATTCTAATAGATACGTTCACGGTACCTGACAAACAAAAGGCAGGAAAAGACCCGGTGTTTGCTAGGCTTTTGCGGTGTTTGTGGGCAGGATAAGGCGCCGCAACCCAGAGGAGGATTACACATGAAGATTTCCAAGACCGACGCGCTGATCTGGTTTGATACGTTCTCGCAAATGCCTGAGGGGGAAGAGCTTACCACAAAGCAAGAAGAAATTGTGTACGCTACCTTTGCCCAAATTGAGGCAGCAGTCGATCATCGAAACGAAGTGTTGCTCTCAGAAATCAGGCATTTAAAAACCGTCGCGAACAGGACTCTGTTTGTGGGGGATGAAAGTAAATTCCCAGCGGGGTGCCGTTCCTGTCTGGTGGGCACTGGGTTGAGCGCGATTCGCAAAACGAACAAATGCAACTTGAACTGCAAGTTCTGTTATAACTACGGAGAGCTGGACCGCATTCCTCCCGTTGGCGAGGGTCTGTGGGAAATCGGGGGAACGAAGTTCTACGAGAAGGACATCGACTTGCTTCTTTCCATCCACCGGAAACCCACCGGCATTTCCTATGTGTATTTGGAGCCGTTCATGGAGATTGAAAAGTACTATCCGGTTGTGAAGAAATTCAGTGAGGCTCAAATCCATCAGCACTTGTACACAAATGGCACCTTGGCGACCGAGGAGACATTGAAGGCATTGGGCGAAGCGGGCCTGGACGAGATTCGCTTCAACCTGGGCGCTTCGCGGTGTGCAGACAAAGTCATTGAAAACATTGCAACGGCAAAGAAGTACATCCGGAGCGTTGGCATCGAAACGCCCATGACCCCTGAGTTTTTTGAATCGTTCTTCCAGAAAAAGCAGACGATTTTGGGCACGAAGCTCGACTTTATCAACTGCGCCGAATTGCATTTGAATGAGAACAACATCGGCAATTACTACGACGAGAACATGTACATTTGCAGGCAGGGCTACATTTCCCCCATTTGGAGCAGGGAACTGACGCTGAAATTCATGAAGATTGCCGATGATGAACAATGGGATTTGGTGGTTCACGATTGCTCCAACCACACGAAGTTTGCCCGGGGCCTCAACCTCAGCAGCCAAGAGGGCAAGTGGTTCGGTGCCAGTGATTATGCCTGTGAGTTCTCCAGGATTCCATACGAAGTGTTTCTGCCAATCCTGAACGATGACAACTTCAAATTCCTCAGCGAGGAAGAATTGCCCGATGACTACAAACCGGCATTGATTTCCTACTAGCGCTGTCCCACTGCAGTGAAAGCCCAGGAAGTCCTGGGCTTTCGTTGTGATAGAAGCGAAAAGCTGAGAATGGTCTATCCGGTGTTGCGCACAGGGGATGAATCATGCCCCCGAGAAGGTGCCGCCCGCCACGCGCGCGCCCGGTGCCGCAGTCAAGTTGTCCTCAGGCATCCAGCCGTCGGCAAGCATTTTCACCAGCAGCTTACCCGTGTTGGCAGCATCGTCATATGCGGTGTGCCAAAGCCCCCCTGTGGCGACGTTCTGCTCTTCCGTCGCCTTGCGCAAGCCTGTTGTCAAGGCGTCTCCCTTACGAAGTTTATACGCTTCCGCCAAGTCCAGATAGTCTTCCTCCAAAACCGGATTGGGCAGGTGATGTCTTGCGCAGCCTTCCTCCACCACATGATAATCCGCGTTGCCCCAAGATACGAAGTACGTTCTGTGCGGCACATACAAAGAGCGGATTTTCTCCAGCATATCACGGAATTCGATTGCCGCTTTCATGTCCTGCTCGGTAATCATGCAAAAAGCCATGGCTTCCTGCGCATGGTTAGGATAGAAATGCGGCTTGACAAAATGCTGGATACTTCCCACGATTTCCTTGGTCTCACCGTCTATTTTAACAGCTCCGATCTCAATGATCTCCGAAAAAAAGCCGCGTGGCCGCCCAACCGCCTTGGTGTACTGCGTAAACTCAAAATCAACGACGAGAAAATCCCTGCTCATTGCACCGATCCTCATGATGAATATATCTTATTATAAACCATCATCCCGATCTTTCAATGGTTTGGTTCTTCACCATGAAAAGCAGCGAATGGTACCTGTTGCCTCATACCAATACAAGAACCACCTTTGTACGCAAGGGTGGTTCAGCCTTTCATGAGGGCCCGGTATTCTCGCCCGCGTGTACCGCCGCCGAAATGGACGCACACCGCAAGTGAGCACGCACACCGTGGTTCTGTGTCACCCGCAGCTTGGCTCTTTGCCCGTCAGCAACCCCGTGAGGATGGCGGCTGCGCAGCCGACGCCCTGCTGCACATCGATGGCGCCAAAGGGGCAGTTCTGGGCGCAGGCCCCGCACTCCATGCAACGGTCACGGTCGGTGATTCGCACCTTGCCATTGTGTGACGCAAACACCCTGTGCGGGCAGACGACCACGCACATACCGCAACCCGTGCATTTCTCTTCCTCATACCGTAATGTGGCTACGTTCTTCAGATATGTCATTGCACTCCCCTCCCTCAGCCAAACAGCTGGATGAAGTCATTGACCAGCAGCAGGATGACGCCGATGGCCGTGGAGACCAGCATGGACGGCAGCGCCACTTTCATTTCCTTATCCACCCCCGAGAGCGAGGTGTAGGTGGAGCTGCCGGTGAAGTTCATCGCACAGAATGCCGACAGCGCCGGTAGAATCAGCACATAGGCGACCGCTTTCCACCAGCCGTACCACGGCATTGCGGGGATTCCGTTGAGGAGATTCACGCCGACGGCCCAGAGGAGCCCCAGCAGAAAGCCTTTGAAGGAGAACGCCCGCCCCGGGATCCAGGGAAGCAGCACCGGGGTGAGAAATGCGCCGACGAAGATTGCCCCCAGGAGCGCATAGAGGTCAACCAAGCCATAGTGCCCCAAGCCAATGGCGTTGAGGAGGAACATCACGGCAAACACGATAAACATCGGCTTGATCCCGTTGACAAGCTCCACCGGCGTGAGCACCAATCGATCCCACAGCGTGAACTTCACCGTGCGCATCTCGTCGGTGGCCTTCCTGCCCGCCGTCAGGAACGCCTTGAGGTCACAGGCGCGAACCGGGCCATAAACGACGCGGAACCCGGATTGCTTTACCACCTCATGGGCGGCGACACCCGTAGCCCCCAACTGCGGCAGGATGAGGGTGCGGTGCGTGACGATCTCCGCAAGCCGGGTATCCTTCAGCCGATACACCAGTTCCTCGGTGCCAAAGGTTCCCTTGCCCGCCGCACACCAAACGTTGATGCCGTCGGTGTCCAGCACCACAATCCATGCGTCCAGGCCAGCCAGTTCCATGCGCAGACGGTCGAAGGTCATCTTGTAGTTGGCCGTCACCAGCACCGGGGATTGCCCACCGGGGTTGCCAACGCAATACAGGCCGGGCTCGATGGCATACTCCATCCTGCCGATGGACCAGCGGCACTTCCAGGAACCCAATATGTCAGAGAACGAGAGCGTTGTGGATACCTGCGGAACCTCTGCCACCGAGGTGTGGACAGACCCGGTCATCCACTTCTCCTGTCTGGGCGTTGGGCATCCGCAACCGCAGGACGTTTCTGGCGAAGGAGTCGTTGCCGGCGCGGCACTGCCGCAGCGGCTCCGCTCGTTTGTTATCGTACGAAACTTAGGCCTTCCCACGGCGCTCTGCCCCGCACCGCAGCAGCTTGTCTGCTTCCGCTTACCGGTGGAGGCCCCTCCCCCGCAACACGATTGTCCTGCCATTCCATTTCCTCCCACTATGCTCAGATGAGCTGATTTGCAATCCGCTCCGCGAGCTCCTTGATCTTTCCCTCAATCTGCGCAATCACCGCGACAAATGCCTCGTCGCCCGTGCCGGTCGGGTCATCCAGCCCCCAGTCTTCCCGGTGTTTACAGGGAAGGGTTGGGCAGGCAACGTTGCACCCCATCGTCACGACGACGTCAACGGGAGGGAGCTCCTCCAGCAGCTTGGGCCGCTGCGTCTTCTCCATATCGATTCCATAGAGCTGCTTCATCAGCCTTACGGCATCCTGGTTGATCTGCGGCTTGGTCTCAGTGCCTGCCGAAAAGCTCTCAAACACGTCGCCGGCAAAGTGCTTGCCAAGTGCCTCGGCGATCTGGCTGCGGCAGGAGTTGTGAACACAGAGGAAAGCAACCTTTGTCATTTCGCCTCTCCTTCCACCGGGAACCAGTGTCTGGTTCTGTTCAAGACCCGCACCAACAGGAGCATCACAGGTACCTCCGTCAGCACGCCGACCGTCGTGACCAGCACGACCGGTGAGGTTGCGCCAAAGAGCGTGATTGCCACGGCCACCGACAGCTCAAAAAAGTCTGACGCGCCAATGAGCGCGGCCGGGGCCGCAATGTTGTGCGGCTGCTTCAATTTCATGCAGAGAAAATAGGCAAAGAGCGCCGTCAGGATGTTTTGCAGCACCAGCGGTACGGCAATCATCAGCACATGCAGCGGGTTGCTCAGGATGGCATCCCCCTGGAAGGAAAAGATGATGACCAGCGTCAGGAGCAGCCCCACCGTCGTTACCCCGTTGAACCTGGGAATGAGGCGGTTGTTGAAGTACTCCTCCCCCTTATGCCGGGTCATCCAGGCACGGGTGAGCGCCCCCCCTGCCAAGGGGATGACGACAAACACCATCACCGAGAACAGCAGCACATCCCACGGCACCTGGATGCTCGATACCCCCAACAGGAAGGACACAATGGGGGCGAACAGGATGATGATGAGGAGGTCATTGATGGACACCTGCACCAGCGTGTGGGCGGGGTCGCCCTTGGTGAGGTGGCTCCACACAAACACCATGGCCGTGCAGGGAGCCGCACCCAGCAACACCGCGCCCGCCACATAATTCCTCGCCAACTCTATGGGCAGGAAGGCCTTGAACACCACATAGAAGAAAAAGGAGGCCAGGCCGAACATCAAAAAGGGTTTGATGAGCCAGCTTGTTCCGGTGGACACGAGCAGCCCCTGGGGATGGCGCCTCACATTCTTGATGGATTGAAAGTCCACCTTGAGCATCATGGGATAGATCATCACCCAGATCAGCACCGCGATGGGGATGGAAGTATGTGCGTATTCAAACTGACCCAGAAAAGCGGGGACGCCCGGCATATATTTGCCGATGAGGATGCCTGCCGCCATGCACAGCAACACCCAGAGGGTCAGGAATTTCTCAAAGAAGCCGATACCACCAGCATTCTCTTCACGCATCCTTCTCACATCCCTCGCCGCAACAGCCCGCATCCGTTTTGCAGATGCAGTGATCCTTCTCAGTGGTGATGGCGCTGAGGAACCGTTGCGCCTTGTCGATGACTTCGTTGTCCAGTGAATAATACGTCCACTTTCCCGCATTCCTGCCCCGCACAATGCCGCACTCGCAAAGTTGCTTCATGTGGTGGGAAAGGGTGGATTGGGACATGTCAAACTTCTCTAGTATTTTGCAGGCACACAACTCCCCGCAGGAGAGCATGTCTACGATCATGGCTCGTTTGGGGTCACCCAGTGCCCTGAACACTTTTATTTGCTCCAAACAGTCTTCCATGTGGCACCTCAAATCTATGAACTTCGATGTGATCATTGTATGCGTCAAATCGGAAAGCGTCAATGCGAATAACACAAGCATAACAATGCTTGTCTTCTCAGAAAATCGTACATTAATAAAAATTGTACAATTCAGTTGAAAGGAAATACCACCCGGGGTACAATAAATACGAGGACTACTACAACGCACCAAACCCTGGGGTACAGGCAGATGGGAACACACGAAGCTGTACCCCCTTTCCAAGAATGCCAAAGAACAAAGGCGAGGGATACCCTATGACAAGCGACAGAGCCAACCCCAAAGTGGATGCATTCATCAACGAAGCCAAGCAGTGGCGGCAGGAATACGAGAAGCTGAGGGCCATCGTCCGCGATACCCCGCTGACGGAAGAATGGAAGTGGGGCTGGCCCTGCTATACCTGGCAGGGCAAGAACGTCGTGTTGATCCACGGCTTCAAGGAGTATTGCGCGCTCCTCTTTATCAAGGGTTCCCTGTTGCGGGATGCCAATGGCATCCTGATCCAGCAGACGACGAACGTGCAGGCGGGCCGTCAGGTGCGGTTTTCCAGCGTGCAAGAGATTGACACGCTGGAACCTACTCTGCGAGCCTATCTCGAGGAGGCCATTGCGATTGAACAGGCTGGGTTGGACGTGCCCTTTCAAAAGAGTACGGAATTCACCATTCCTGACGAGCTGCAGGAAAAGTTTGATGCGATCCCCGCCCTGAAAACGGCCTTTGAGGCGTTGTCGCCGGGACGCCAGCGGGCATACTTGCTGCATTTCACCCAACCCAAGCAAGCCAAAACACGGGAAGCGAGGGTGGCGCGGTGTGTTCCGCAAATCCTCATCGGCAAAGGGCTGCACGATGAATGATAGCATCCGCTGAGGATTATAACCCTACCTGAATGGTACTGACGCAGCCAAGGCCCCACACAGGCTGAGGACACTGCCACAAAGCACCCGCAGCAGCCGAAATGCCGCAGCCACCAACGCGGCCGGTTGCGTGCTGCTGATGCGTTTGCTTCGGATGGCTGCCCTGCGCCGGCCCGCCCGCCCGTGCTACCCCAAAGAGGGACTGCCCCCTTCCCTTTTGCCGTGCTATAATGAGCGCGAACAACACCCAACGAAAGCCCATCGTCACAGGCGTACCGGGGAGACGAACTCCTGGTACCGCGACCTCTGCACCCAAGCGGACAATCCAAAAGAGTTCAGCCAAAGCCCGGCCACATACGCACAGCACTCTGTCTCTGCAATCGATTACGGACGTTGGACCGCCCGCGGTCCTGCCATACAGCTGGGAACAGAAAGGATGCGGAACATGAAGAACATCACCGTGAAGGGGCGCAGTTTCCTGGACAGGAACGGCAAAGAAAAGGTGTACAACGGCATCAACATCGTATGCAAAGACCCGCGGATGGGGTACCTGTTCGACTTACAGCGGGAGGACTGGGACGCGCTGGAGGCGATGGGCATCGACATCGTGCGCTTCGGCGTCATCTGGAGCGGGGCCGAGCCCGTCTGCGGCGTGGTAGACGACGACTACCTGGACCGGGTGGAAGAAAAGCTCAGGGAGTTTGAGGAACACGGCATCTCAGTGTTCCTCGACATGCACCAGGACCTGTACTCCATCCGCTTCATGGACGGCGCACCCCTTTGGGCCACGCTGAGCCGGGGGGAGCACAAGGTGGACGGCGCGTGGTCCAGCGCCTATTACATCAGCCCTGCGGTGCACTCCGCGCTCGATGCCTTCTGGAACAACGAACCGGCCCGGGATGGCCGGGGCCTGCAGGATCACCTTGCCTTCACCTGGCAGAAAATCGCCGAGCGTTTTGCCGGCAATCCCAATGTGGTGGGCTACGACTTCCTCAACGAGCCCTCCCCCGGCACTCTGTTTCGGGATTATTTTGTCGCCTTCCTCCGCAGCCTCAACGGGTATTGGGATCGGGTCACCGGCATCCCGCACACCTATGAGGAAACCTTCGCCATGTACTACGACCCCGACCGCATCGGGCCGGTGCTGCGCGACATCGGCATCGACGAGTTTTCGGCCATTCTGGCTGGTGAGCCGGCAAAGATCGTGGAGCACTTCGAGGCGAATTACCTGCAGCCCTTCTACAACAAGATGGCAGCGGCGGTTCGCAAGGCGGACCGTGAGAGCATCCTCATGTACTGCAACAGCGCCATCACCAACTGGGGCGGCGCGGACCACCTGCTCCCCCTGGAGGTGGACGGCGTACGCGATCCCATTCAAGCCTTTGCCCCCCACGGGTACGACCTGGTGGACTGCACCGCCTATGTGTATGCCGCCGACCAGAACCGGGTGGACCGGTGCTTCCAGCAGCACCTGG
>JAEYRA010000049.1 GCA_023409755.1 Bacillota bacterium | reverse complement strand
CGCCGCACCTTCGACCGGAAGGGCCGCCGGCTTCCCCCGCAGGGGGGAGGAACGGCCCCCCACTAGAAGGCATTACCCAGCGCCCTGCCGGTCCTGCCGGTGGGGCGCTGTTGTGTGCTTCCGGCATAGTCGACGGCCTGCCGTGTTCGACGCCCCCATGATCTTGAATCCGTTCCCGCTTTCACCTTGTGAACAATGAAGATGAGGCAGGTGCTGCCTGCACGATGGCTTTGCAGGATCGGTGCGCAAAAGCTTCGTTTTTTGGCATATTCGCACTTGAAAATCCATGGAGGGGGTGCTATGATGAAGGTCATGCATCTTTTCGAATGCCATGCTGCACAATGCGGGCCTTTTAGGCGTAATATATGGTTGTTTGCGGGCATTTCCACCCAAATTTGAAAGATGACACAAATCTAAATTGCATAACCTGTTGTTACAAGGAGGTAGCAATATGAAACTTTCGACGAGAGGACTGGCGGTGGAGGAATCTGCCACCCTTGCCATTTCGGCAAAGGCGAAGGCACTCAAGGCCGAGGGCCACGATGTGGTCGATTTTGGCGTGGGTGAACCTGATTTCCGTACGCCCGAACATATCTGCCAGGCAGCGGTGGAGGCCATGAACCGTGGTATGACCCGGTACACCCCGGCAGCCGGTACGATGGAGCTGCGCACGGCCGTGTGCGACAAACTGATGCGCGACAACGGCCTGAAATACACGCCACGTCAAATCGTCGTTTCCAACGGCGCGAAGCACTCGCTGTACAACGCCTTCCTGGCCGTGCTGGACCCGGGCGACGAGGTGCTGATCCCCTCGCCTTGCTGGGTTTCTTACCCCGAGATGGTGAAGATGGCCGACGGTGTGCCGGTGCTGGTGCACGCGGGGGAGGAACAGGGGTTCGTGCCCACCGTGGCCCAGCTGGAGGCCGCCTGCACCCCGCGTACCAAGGCGATCGTATTGAACAACCCCAACAACCCCACCGGCGCGGCCTTTGACCATGAAACCCTGCAGGGAATCGCCGCTCTGGCCGTGCAGCACGATCTCTTCATCATCGCCGATGAGATTTACGAAGTGCTCAGCTATGACGGCTACCGGCCGGTCAGCATTGCCAGCTTAGGCGAGGAAGTGAAGGAGCGCACCATTCTCATCAACGGCGTGTCCAAGACCTACGCCATGACGGGCTGGCGCATTGGCTATGCAGCCGCCCCCACTGAGGTGGCCCAGGTGATGGCCAACGTGCAGAGCCAGGCGACCTCCAACCCCAACTCCATTGCACAGTTCGCCGCCGCCGCGGCCCTCAACGGCCCCCAGGCGGTGGTGGAGGAGATGGTGGCGGAGTTTGACCGCCGGCGGCTGCGCATCCACACGCTCATCAATGCCATCGACGGCATGTCCGCTCCGCTGCCGCAAGGTGCCTTCTACCTGTTCGTCAACATGCAAAGCCTCATCGGTAAGAGTTTTGGCGGCTTTGTCATCCGTGACTCCATGGACTATGCCACCCTGCTGCTGGAGAACCAGAAGGTAGCCGTGGTGCCCGGCTCGGCCTTTGACGCCGAGGGCTACGTCCGTCTGTCCTATGCCCTGGATATGGACAGCCTGGAGAAGGGCGTCGCCCGCATGGCCGAGTTCGCGGCGGCGCTGCGCTGATCGATCCCACCGCGGGCTGCCCGCGTGGACCTTTTTTGGAGAGGAAGGATGCACATGCCCGTACTGGAATTCAGTGACAAGACCAACCTGCTGGAGCAGAGCGCCCACAAGTACCCATTGCAGGACGTGGACGAGCCCAATCTCTACCGGCACCTCTACGAGTACACCACCGTGCCCAAGGTGCCCTTCAACCACCGCATGGTGCCCATGATCACCCCTTCGGAGATCTGGATTACCGATACCACCTTCCGCGATGGTCAGCAGAGCCAATCCCCCTTCACGGTGGAGCAGATTGTGCAGCTCTATAAGTTCATGCACCGGCTGGGTGGGCCAAAGGGCATCATCCGGCAGAGCGAGTTTTTTGTGTACACCGAGAAGGACAAGGAAGCCCTGCACGAGTGCATGGACCTGGGCTATGAGTTCCCGGAGGTCACCGCCTGGATCCGCGCAACGCAGAGTGACTTTGATCTCGTCAAGGCCCTGGGCATCCAGGAGACGGGCATCCTCGTCAGCGCCTCCGATTACCACATCTTCAAGAAGATGAACATGACCCGCGCCCAGGCGATGGACCAGTACTTAGGCGTAGTCAAGAGCGCGCTTGACAAGGGCATCCGCCCGCGCTGCCACTTTGAGGACATCACCCGGGCCGACTTCTACGGCTTTGTCGTGCCCTTCGCCAGCGAGCTCATGAAGCTCATGGCCGAGAGCGGCATCCCCATCAAAATTCGGGCTTGCGACACGCTGGGGTTGGGCGTGACCTACCCGGGCGTGGCGCTGCCCAGGAGTGTTCAAGGCATCATCTATGGCCTCAACCACTACGCCGGTGTGCCCAGCGAACTGCTGGAGTGGCACGGTCACAACGACTTTTACAAGGTCGTGCCCAATGCCGCCACCGCCTGGCTCTATGGCTGCTCGTCGGTCAACTGCGCGCTGATGGGCATTGGGGAGCGTACCGGCAACTGCCCGCTGGAGGCCATGGCCATCGAGTATACATCGCTGCGCGGCACCGATGACGGCATGGATTTGACGGCAATCACCGATATTGCCGATTACTTCGAGCGGGAACTGGGGATGGACATCCCGCCGCGCACGCCGTTTGTGGGCCGCAGCTTCAACGCCACCCGTGCCGGTATCCACGCCGACGGCCTATTGAAGGATGAGGAGATCTACAACATCTTCGATACCCAGAAGATACTCAACCGCGCTCCGGTCGTCGTCGTTGGCCCTCACTCCGGCGCGGCGGGCATCGCGTTCTGGATCAAGGGCTACTTCAAGCCCGAGACCGGTTTGACCGTGGACAAGCGCCACCCGATCGTGGGGCAGATCAAGGCTGAGATTGACCGCCAGTACGCCGACGGACGTACGACCTCCATGGGGGACGAGGAGCTGGAGATCATGGTCAAGGACTTTGACCCCGAGCTCTACCTGGCCCTGACCCACCACTGGCACCGCAAATAGGCACTTTCACCAGCGCCAGAGCAATTTGCTCTGGCGCTTTTGTTGCCTTGAGCACAGTTGGAGGTGATGGTATTAATCTTATGGAGATAATGTTCCGTTTTCTGTTAATTCGCTGTGCCGTGGGGTACTTATTGCTTAGCAATCAGGAGGTACACCATGGAGTGGAGTGACTCGCTTTCCATAGGGGTGGAGGCGGTGGACAACCAGCACAAGGAACTCATCAAGCGCGCCAATGGGTTTTTTGAGGTGATGAAGACTGGTGGTGGCAAGGATCAGGTTTTACAGGTGCTCGATTTCCTCAGCGGCTATGTGGTGAAACATTTCCGCGATGAGGAAATGATTCAAATACGATATCGATACCCCGGCTACGAAGCACACAGGAAGATGCACCAGGACTTTGTGGAGGATGTAAAGCGCTTGCGGGCGGAGCTGGAACAGAACGGCGTGACCGTCGCCAGTTCCTCCATGGTGGCCTTGACGCTCTCCAACTGGCTGGTGACCCATATTACCATGCAGGACAGGCTCATCGGTAAACACGTCAAGAGCCTGCAGGGCTAACGAAAGGAGCGAAAGTATGACCTGGAATGATAATTTGGCGGTGGGCGTCGATCTTATCGACAACCAGCATAAGGAACTCTTCAGCCGCATTGACGGTTTCTATGACACACTGCGGCAGGGCGGTGACGCCAAGAAGGTGATTGACATGCTCGTCTACATGCAGAACTATGTCGTCACCCACTTCACCGCTGAAGAGGGGCTTCAGCGCAAGTACAACTACCCCAAGTACCTCGACCACAAGAAGCTGCATGACAACTTCGTGCGGGAAGTCAATGATCTGAAGATCGACATCGAGAAGAACGGCGTGACCGTCGCCTCCAGCTCGTTGGTGGGTATGACGCTCTCCAATTGGCTGGTCAACCACATCAACGTCCATGATAAGGCGTTGGGGAATTATCTGAAGACCCAGGTGTGATCCCACCACACCGTGGCCCTGCCCGGCGCGTTGCGCCGGGTCTTTTTGTGGCCGTTGGCTGCGCCTGCAATGCTCCCAAAGGCACGATCTCTATGCAAAATGATGAGTTTGCGCACGCCGCCTGAAAAAAGTTTTTTCCTCCCTCCGGCTATCCCTAGCGGGTGGGCGACGTGGGGACCGCCACCCATGGGGGGTGCCGGCATAAGCCAAGAGCAAAGCGGTGTTTTCCTCGTTTTGGCACTTTTTTTCATGTTTATTGGTGTGAATATAAGGGCATGTAGTTCTCATAGGTCAACGTATTTTATGGGTTTTTACCCGAAGGAGAAGTGAGCATGTCGGTCAACTCCAACCTGCTGGTTGGCAATGATAAACTGGATACCAAGCATCTGGAGCTGTTCGAAATGCTGGAGATGTTCGCTGTGGCCCTGCGCATGCGGGAGGAGCGGGAATATCTGCTGCGGTACCTCAACCTGGCGCAGCAGCACGTCATTGACTGCTTCACCTACGAGGAAGAACTGCTGCGCAAAACGAAGCATCCCCGCTACTTTGAGCACCGCAAGCACCACCGCTTGTATATTGAACAGCTGATGATGGTGAAGGATGAGGTGGAGCGGCACGGCTACCGTGCGCCAAGCGTGCAGAACCAGCGTGTGCTGGCCCAGTGGCTGGAAGCACACATCCTCAATCACGATAAGGCCATTCTCTTCCAAAGCGATCTGGCCGTTTAAAAGGTCTGACACACCCGCCCATTACCAGGCTGAGCACCGTCCGGCGTATCGCCGGGCGGTTTCTTTCGTATCCCTGGCTTCGGGGCAACACACTGTGGATGTCGTTTTGTTGGCTGGATGCGGTGACCATCCCCCTTGTGCAAGGTGCCCTCTTTCTTTCCTTGGTCCATTGGGGTATAATGTACAAAACGGCAAAGGGGTGGTGCCAATGATACAGGTCATGTATGGACGACGGGGACTTGGCAAGACAAAGCGCATGATCGAACTGGCAAATTCCGCACTTTCACAGGTCAAAGGTGACATCGTGTTCATCGACGACGACAGCCGCTGCCTTTTGGATTTGAATCACAGCATCCGCTACATCAATTCGGGCGAATTTAAGGTCGTCAACCCCGATCAGTTTGTGGGGTTCTTGAACGGCATTCTCGCCACCAACTATGACGTGGAACAGATTTATATGGATGGCCTGCCCGATCTTGTGGGGCTTAAGGACGCCAAGGAGCTCCAGGGCCTGTTTGCCGCCATCGAGGACATCAGCAGCCACCACAACATCACGTTGACGCTGTGTGTCAGTGGCGATCCTGAGCAGATGCCTGATTTCCTGCGGCCCTATCTGCTCGCCTGATCTGGAGGAGGACACCTTTTTTATGATCTATCGCAGTACGCGTGGTCAGGCTCCTGCCGTGTCGGCCAGCGAGGCCGTGTTGCGGGGCTTGGCGCCGGACGGCGGCCTGTATGTGCCCGGGGTGATCCCGGTCTTTGCACCCGGCGAGCTCATTGAGCTTGCCGGGTTGCCCTATGTGGGGCGGGCCAAGGCTGTGTTGGCGCGGTTCTTTGACGACTTCACCAGCGAGGAGTTGGATTCCTGCATCCAGGGCGCCTGGGGGGAGGGCAGCCGTTTTGATGGCCCCAACCCCGCGCCGGTGCGCCCGGTGGGTCCCGTCCATATGCTGGAGCTGTGGCATGGCCCCACCTGTGCCTTTAAGGACATGGCGCTGCAGTTCCTGCCCCGTGCCATGGTGACCGCCCGGCGCAAGCTGGGTGTCGGCGGCCGCACGCTCATTCTGGCGGCAACCTCCGGCGACACGGGCAAGGCCGCGCTGGAGGGCTTCGCCGATGTGCCGGACACCCACTGTGCAGTGTTCTATCCTGACGGGGGCGTCAGCGGCGTGCAGCGCCTGCAAATGGCCACACAGCGGGGCAGCAATGTGTCGGTCATCGCCGTGCGCGGCAACTTTGACGATGCCCAGACAGGCGTCAAGGCCATCTTTGGCGATGAGGACTACAACCGCATACTGGCGGAGGAGGGCTGGGCGCTCTCGTCGGCCAATTCCATCAACTGGGGCCGGCTGGCCCCGCAAATCGTGTACTACGTCTCGGCCTGGTGCGACCTTTACAACGCCGGGCAGGTGGGCGCAAACGCGGCGGTGGACTTCGTGGTGCCCACCGGAAACTTCGGCAACATTCTGGCCGGCTGGTACGCCCGGCAAATGGGCGTGCCCATCGGGCGACTGGTTTGCGCCAGCAACCGCAACCGGGTGCTGACGGACTTCTTTGAGAGCGGCGTGTACGACATGCGCAGGCCGTTCTACAAGACGATCAGCCCGTCGATGGACATCCTTGTCTCCAGCAACCTGGAGCGGCTGCTTTACGAGCTATCGGACCGGGAAGGCGCAGTGGTGGCAAAGCTCATGGCGGCCCTGCGCCGGGATGGCGTCTACACCGTGGACGAAGGCCTGCGTGCCGCCATGGCTGGGCTCTTCCGGGCCGACTGCGCCGACGACGGAGAGACCGCGCAGACCATCGCAAAGGTCTGGCAGCAGTACCGCGTGCTGCTCGACCCCCACACCGCCGTGGCCTGGGGCGTGATGGAGCGGCTGGGGACCGAGCGGCCCACGGTCGTTGTGTCCACCGCCAACCCCTACAAATTCGCCGGCGACGTCCTCAACGCCCTGGAGGGGCAGAACCTGGAGCGTACCGGCGGCCGGGAGGATTGCGAACAGCTGGAGGCACTCACTGGCATCGCCGCGCCGCTCCCCATTGCGGAGCTGTGGACGCTGCCCGAACGCCACGACCATGTTTGCGACCGCCAGGAGATGGGGGAAGCCCTGCAGAGGGCCCTGCGAGCCGGCGATGGACGCTGAACCGTATTTTTGTGCCGTGCGGGTGGAGGCCCGCCTCCCCGGTGTGACAACGCTCAAAGAACGGCGGGCCGTGGTGCGCAGTGTCCTCACGCGCATGCGCCAGCGGTGCAACGTGTCGGCCAGCGACCTGTGTGGCGGGGAGCCCGCGGTCAACCGCGCGGTGCTGGCGGTGTCAGCGGTGTCCAACAGTGTTGCCCGCGCCCGGGCCGAGGTGGAAACGGCCCTTGCCCTGCTGCGTGCCGACGATCGGCTTGAGATTTTTGACGAAACCGAATATGAGTAACCGCCCCCCTTTTGTGTAGCAAGTTCCCCCGGTACGTGTAAAAACCCATCCATCTATGGTATAATGCTACCCTGAATGGATGAGGTGTTGAACATGCATTGCTCAAAACGCATGGAGAGGCTGTCCGCTCCTGGTTTGTTTGCCATGCTGCTGCAGATCAAGCGCGAACTTGCCGACCGCGGTACCGATGTCATCGATCTGTCGGTCGGTTCGCCAGACAATGGCCCTGCCCCCCATGTGGTGGAGGAAATGACGCGGGCTCTCCAGGAACCGGGGGCCTTTCGTTATACCATCAGCGACCTGCCGGAGTTGAAGGCCGCTGTTGCCCATTGGTACCAGCGGCGTTTTGGCGTGGAGCTGGCACCTGAGGAGATCACGTCGCTGCTGGGTTCGCAGGAGGGGCTGGGGCACATCGGCCTTTGTCTGGTCGATCCTGGCGATGTCATCCTCGCGCCTGACCCGGGTTACCCGGTGTTTCACACCGGGGCCGAGGTGGCCGATGGTTCTCTGTACCTGGTGCCCCAACGGCGGGAGAACGGCTACGTCATGGACTTGCGGGACATCCCCGAGGACGTGGCGAGGCGGGCAAAGCTGCTCATCGTCAGCTACCCCAACAACCCCACGGCCGCCCTGGCGCCAGAGAGTTTTTATCATGATCTCGTGGCCTTCGCCCGGCAGTATGACGTGGCGGTGCTCCATGACAACGCTTATTGTGAGCTCGTTTTCGACGGCCGCCGCACCGGCAGCTTCCTGCAGGTGCCCGGTGCACGGAAGGTGGGCGTCGAATTCAACTCCCTCTCCAAAACCTATGGCTTTGCTGGGGCGCGTATGGGCTTTGCGATGGGCAACCGGGAAATTGTGGACCGCATTGCCACGCTCAAGAGCCACCTGGATTACGGCGCGTTCCTGCCGGTACAGCGGGGGGCCATTGCGGCACTCACCGGCCCGCAGGACAGTGTGGACCGGGTGCGGCAAACCTATGAACGCCGTCGCGACCTGCTCTGTGATGGCCTGAAGGCCGCCGGTTGGACGATGGACAAGCCCGCGGCTACCATGTTCGTTTGGGCCCCCGTGCCCGGGCGGTATACCACCACGATGGAGTTTGTGCGTGATCTGGTGGAGCGTTCGGGCGTGCTCGTCTCCCCCGGGGACAGCTTTGGCCCCGGCGGGGAGGGTTATGTGCGCATGGCGCTGGTGCAGCCTGAAGACCGGCTGGCGGTAGCCGTGCAGCGGGTGGCGGCCTGCGGGATTCTGCGGCCATGAAACGTCGCTTTGACCTGCACGTGCACACCACCGCCTCCGACGGCACGTTGGAGCCGGAGGAGGTCGTGGTCCGAGCAGTTAGTGCCGGGCTGTGGTGCGTGGCCGTCACCGACCACGACACGGCCGAAGGGGTGGACCGCGCGATGGACGCGGGACGGCGGCTGGGGCTGCCGGTCATCCCCGGGGCGGAGTTTTCGGCCCAGTTTGATGGTGAGCTGCACATCCTGGGTTACGGGCTCGATCCCCATAGCACGGGCTGGGCGGCCTTCATTGCCGAGCAGCAGAAGCGCCGGCTGGAGCGCAACGAAGGAATGCTGAAACGCCTGGAGGCGCTGGGGCTGGCGCTGCCGGCAGAGTATTTGCCCAGCACTGTCTCCGGCACCTACGGGCGCATGCACATGGCCCGAGGGCTCATGGCGATGGGGGCGGTGGCCACGCCCAAGGAGGCGTTCGAGCGGTACCTGATGCACGGGGCGAAGGCCTACGTGCCTCGGCGCAAGTTCACCTCGCAGGAGTTGCTGGCGGCCATCGCCGCCTGCGGCGGGCAGGCTGTGCTGGCCCACCCGGGCCGCATCGGCTTGGGGCAGTGGGAGCTGCGCGCTCTCGTTGGGGAGCTTGTGGGCCTGGGGCTGACCGGGCTGGAGGTTTACTACCCCAGCCACAGCACCGATGAGATGCACTTCTTCGCCGCGCTGGCACAAGAGATGAACCTGGTGTGCACCTACGGCAGCGACTGGCACGGCCAGGAGGCCGGTCTGGCTGCCCGGTTTGGGGATTTTACCCTGCCGGAGCGCACCTATCAATGGATTGCCTCGCTCTTGGAGCGAGGGGGGGAACTACAATGAGCACGAGGATTGGCAACAAGCGTTACACGGCCAGGCGGCCGGTCTACCACAAGAAGCACAGCAACCGCACCGCTGGCTTGGCGGTGTTGGTGGTGCTGGTGCTAGCCTTGGTGGCCGGCATTTCGGTCTACCTTTGGTCGCGCACCTACTATGCCGATCGCATCACCGCGGGCGTCACCGTCAACGGCCAGAGTGTGGCCGGCATTGCGCCTGAGAAGCTTCGCAGTGACCTGCGTGCCCAGTACGATGAAAAGATTGCCAAGATTTCGGTCAAGATCGATTACGACGGCAAGAGCTGGGAGTTCAATGGCCAGCAGCTGGGGGCTGAGGACAACGTGGACGACGTAGTGGACGAGATCGCAAAACTCGCCCGGACCGGGGAGTTCAGCGACCGGCGAGCCGAAGCCGCGCGGATTCGCAGTGAGGGCTACGACGCCTCAGTGAGCCTGAAACTCAACCCGGACCGCATTGAGGCGCAGCTTCAGGCCATTGCTGAGGAAGTGAACCTGACCGGCAAGGACGCTACCGTGTCGTTCGATCCTGAACCCAACGACAAGCAGCTCTATAAGAAGGAACTAAGCCGCTCAGAGATCCGCTCGATGTTCACCATCACCGAAGGCTCGAAGGGCCTGACGGTGGACGTGGAAGCCATGATGGAGAAGATTACCGAGGAGCTCCAGGCCGACTTCACCTCCGAACAGCAGCTGATCGTCAACGAATACGTGCCCAAGTATACCAAGGAGATGCTCTCGGACATCAAGCAAATCGCTGCGTTTGACACCAAGATCAGCGGAGCGTCCGAGCGCAAGCACAACATCACGCTGGCCCTGTCCAAGGTCAACGGCACCACGCTTTGGCCGGGGGAGGAATTCTCCTTCAACGACACCACCGGCCCCCGCAGCAAGAAGAATGGCTACCTGCAGGCCCACGTCATCGGCCCTGACAAGACGCTGGTGGACGACTGGGGCGGCGGCGTCTGCCAGGCATCCACCACTCTCTACAATGCGGCGCTCATGGCCAACATGGAGATCACCGACCGATCCCACCACTCGTTTCCGTCGAGCTATGTGCGCTATGGCTTTGACGCCATGGTCAACTACCCCACGAGCGACCTCAAGTTCAAGAACATCGCCGATTCCCCGGTGTACATTAAGGCTTTCGTCAGCGGTTCCCGCGCCTACGTCATCTTCCTGGGCGCACCGCTGGCAGACGGCATGACCATCGAGCGGGAGAGCGTGCTGGTGGACGAGGGCGAATTGCCTGAGCCGGAGATCATGGTGGACAAGACGGGGGACTATTCCGATTTTGTGCTATACAACGATGAGACCTACAAGGTACGCGACTCCTACCCCGCCCGCACGGTGGAGGCCTACCTCATCTACAAGGACAAGGACGGCAAGGAAATCGACCGAAAGAAACTGTACACAGACAGATTCAAGGCCATCGTGGGGCTCACCGTGACGGGTAAAGACCCGCGGCCCACACCCACACCGGGTACCCCAACCCCTGTTGCCGCCACCCCAACCCCGGCCGCACCCACCGACGACACGGAATCGCCCGGCGAGCAACCGGCAGGCTGAGGGCTGTACAGCGCGGGTTGTGCCGTGCTACAATGGGACAAGATAAATAGAGTGCCACGCAGGTACCCGGCTTTGCCGGGTTCAAAAGGGAAGGCGGTGCAACACCGCCGCAGCCCCCGCTACTGTGAGGGAGGACAAACCCGGCAAATCCACTGTGAAAACGGGAAGGGCCGGGGGAGGAGGACACCCAAGCCAGGAGACCTGCCTGTTGTGGTTTGGCAACGCTTCGGTGGGAAGCCAGACGCCTTGCAGGCCACATCGGCCTGTCATGCTGCGCCCTTCCGCGAGGAATGGCGCATTTCATTTTTGAGGAGGAACACCAATGAAGAGAGTAGCTGCATTGCTGTTGACGGCTGTGCTGGCCCTGGTTCTGCTGGCCGGCTGCAAGGCTGCGCCGGCCGCCACCACTGCCCCCGCCACCGCTGAGGCGACCGTTGCAGCCACCACTGCTGCCGCCACGACCGCGGCGCAAACGCCCGCCGCGGCCCAGCCGGTTACTGTGTCCGACCTTTTGGGCAATGAGGTGACGCTGAACCAGACGCCCAAGCGCATCGTGTCGCTGGCGCCTTCCAACACCGAGATCGTCTATGCCCTTGGCCTGGGGGACAAGTTGGTGGGCGTGGACGTTATGTCTGACTACCCGGCCGAGGTGAGCAAGGTGGAGAAGGTTGGCGACTTCAACGGGCCGAACCTGGAGAGGATTGCCGCGCTGAAGCCCGACCTCATACTGGCCGGGAACACCTTGCAGAAGGAGACCATCGACCAACTGAAAACGCTGGGCATGGCTGTGGCTTGCACTGAGGGTACCGCCTACGCCGATGCCTTCACCAGCATTGAGATCATTGGCAAACTCACCGGCACCACCGACAAGGCCGCGGAGGTCATCACTGACATGCGTGCCACCGAAACAGCTGTGCTGGACGCCGTGGCCGGCGTCGGCAGCGGCAAGGTTGTTTACTACGCCATGAGCTATGGGGACACCGGCAACTGGACTGCCGGCCCCGGAACCTTCCCCTATGAGTTCATCGAGATGTGCGGCGCCAAGGCCCTGACCGAGGGCATGACCCAGTCGTGGATTGACTACAACCTGGAGGATCTGATCAAAAAGAACCCGGACATCATCCTCCTTTCCAGCGATATGGGCGATGCGTCCACCTTTGAGAAGACGGAGCCCTACAACACGCTGACGGCCGTGAAGGAAGGCCGCGTGGTGGTGGTGGATGCTGACCTGTGCTCCCGCCCCGGCCCCCGCATTGTGGAGGGTCTCAAGCAGTTTGCCGAAACCAACACCGGCTCGACCATAGAGTGACGTGATATGAACAAAACCGGCCGCACACCCCTGATGCTGACGTGGACGGCGACGATCGTGCTGCTTGTGGCAGGCGCGGTCGCCGCGATTCTCTTTGGCGCGGGCATGGGCGCGGGGGAGAGCCTTCGCACCCTGCTGGGGGGTGACGCCACGGCGACGCTCATCGTGCTGCGCATCCGTCTGCCGCGCATTGCGCTGGCGCTGCTGGTGGGCGGTGCGCTGTCCATTTCCGGTGGCACGATGCAGGGCATGTTCCGCAACCCCCTGGCAGACCCCCACATCCTGGGTGTGGCATCCGGCGCGTCCTTTGGCGCGACGCTCGCCATGGCGCTGTCTTTACATCAGACGCCCTTCGGCTTGGGGCCGGTGACACTCTTTGCTTTTGTCGGCGCGATCGCCACCATCTTCGTGGTATACGGTCTGTCGCGTGTCACCGGGCTCATGTCGTCCTCCGGCCTGCTGTTGGCCGGCGTGGCGCTGGGCTCCATCCTCACAGCGGCAACGACGTTCCTGATGAGCGTGAACCGCGACAAGATGGAGACCATGCTCTACTGGACGATGGGGAGCCTGAGCACCGCCGGGTGGGGGGAGGTACTGTGGTGCCTGCCTCTGGTGCTTGTGGGCAGCGTGGGCATGGCCCTTCACAGCAGGCCCCTCAATCTCATCGCCCTGGGCGAGGAGGAAGCCCAACACCTTGGGGTCGATGTCAACCGCCTGCGGCTGCGGCTCATGGTCTTCTCGGCCATCGCCACGGCAGGCGCTGTTTCGGCAGCGGGCGTCATCGGCTTTGTGGGCTTGGTCATCCCCCACATCCTGCGCATGCTGGTGGGGCCGGACCACCGGCGTTTGCTGCCACTGGCCCTTGTGGCGGGCGGCGCGTTCCTGCTGGTGATGGACACCCTGGCCCGCAACCTGCTGGCACCGTTGGAATTGCCGGTGGGCATCCTCACATCGCTCGTCGGCGCGCCTTTCTTCATTTGGCTGCTGCTGCGCAAGGGGGTGCGCTGACATGCTGGAGGTGCGCGGTCTTCATTATCGTTACGGCACCAAGGAAGTGCTGGCCGGGGTGGACGCAACCTTTGCCCCCGGGCAGATGACTGCCGTGATTGGGCCCAACGGCTCAGGAAAAACAACATTGATGCGTCTGCTGTCTGGCATTGCCCAGCCCACAGCCGGCACGGTGCTGCTCGATGGGCAGGCCGTGGGTCGTCTTTCGCCCCGGGCCCGCGCCCGGCAGATTGCCGTGGTGACCCAGCAAGCGCAAGTGTCGTTCCCCTTCACGGCCTGGGAGGTCGTGCTCATGGGCCGAAACCCCTATGTGTCGGCACTGGGCAGCGAGGGACCGGAGGATTACGCCGCCGCCCACCGGGCGATGGAGGAAGCCGGCGTGGCTGATTTTTCCGGCCGGCCCATCACCGAGCTTTCAGGTGGCGAGGCCCAGCGCGTCATCGCCGCGCGGGCGCTGGCACAGGCGGCACCGGTGCTTCTGCTCGATGAGCCCGTGGCCAACCTGGACATTCGCCATCAGGCGGGGCTGCTGTCCCTCTTCCGGCGCAAGGCCGAGGAAGGCGCAACGGTCGTGTGTGTGCTGCACGACCTGAACATGGCCCTGCGTTATGCCCACCGTGTGCTGGTGCTGTGCAGTGGCCGGGTGGCTTGCTTCGGACCGCCGGAGGAAGCCCTGACCCCCGAAATTCTTGAACCCATCTACCAGCAAAAGCTGGTTGTATTGAGCAGCCCCGACGGACGCTTTCTGGCACCCGTCGACGAGCGGTAAGAACGGACCAAGGAGTAGCGCAAAGGCCATCGCGAAAGCGGTGGCCTTTGTGCGTGCCTGTAAAAACAGACGTGCACCGCATTTCCGTCATCGTCACCATGCTTCCACCGAAGGAAGGGGACCGTTGCGACCTGTTCTGCTTTTTGATATCCTTGAGAAATGCTGTTGCAATGCGAGTTGTCATCGTGGTTCGCGCGGGAAGGGAGCCAACACAATGGAAAGCCAGCTGGAGTTGGTGGCACAATCTTACGACAAAGCCATTGAGATGGGGCGCAAGGGAATTGATTTATACAAGGATTTGCCGGAGCACATCAGAAACGACCCCGGGTACCCCACCTATGAGAAGTTGATGCAGGAAGGCGGCACTTCTGACAGCGGACGAAACGAAATCAGGGAGTTTCTGTCGCCCCAGGTAGGGTTGAGCTTCATCGATCTGGGGTGTTGTCTCAATCTCATGTTCAATGGGTATGACCAATGGCCTTCCACCTATCATGGGGTGGACATCAGCAGTAAGACGATTGAGCTGCTTCGTGAGGTTGCGGCAAAGCGGAATCTGCCGGTCGGGGCATTGCATTGCGGAAGCATCCACGAAACACCCTTTGCCGCCGACTCTTTTGACATTGGAGCATGCATCGGCGTGTTGGAGTACTTTGAGAAGGACTTTGTGGAAAAAGCAATCGTGGAAGCCCATCGAATCATGCGGCCATGTGGCAAGTTTGTGCTGGATGTGCCAGACATGGGAAGCCCGGAGCAGCGGGTTGCGATGCTGATTGAGGCGCATTTGGGGAGACCTGACCGGTATGATCTGTCGCCGGTGGAATTTGATGATCTGCTGCACAACCGTTTTGAAATCCAAAGAGCAGAAAAGGTCGGGCCGATGATCCAGTATTTCTTAAGATGTAAAAAACAGTAAACAGAGTTGCTGCCCAGACATGCATAAGCAGATGCAAGTCATCGGCTGACCTGCATCTGCTTTATGTTGAGGAAACCCTTCTTGGAAACTACTTGGCCGTTGCTGTAGCCATGATTGTGGCTGTTGCCGTCGGCACAACCGTTCTGCTCGTAGAGGGCGGAAGCGACGGTACTGCGGAAGCAATCGCTGAACTAACGGCTGAATGAACGGCAGAGACACCGGGGACCTTATTGGCCGCCTTACACCCAATGAACATCACACAAAACAGTGCCAAAACAGTGGCAAGAACCGCAACCCGTTTTATCATTCTTTGATCCTCCAATAAAATTGTACCCCTAGTTTTGCCAGACAATCCGTGAATCATGCGCGTCAGCGGATTCTGTGTATTTCCCGATGGAAGACAGGAAAGCACTCCCAGAGTTTTTGTTACAAACATACTGCGGCGGAAAATTCGATTGCTGGTGACAGCTCATGGGATTCCGCTCTGTCCTGCCAGGCGGTTGGTGTGGCCTCATGCTTCTTGGGCCACTGGCCCTAGCGGGCTTACGCGTGCATCCGGCACGCTATGGCGGCTGCGCCGCCATTACGCCCCTTGGGCTTGCGGCATCCTGCCGCTGGCCACAGCGGGGCTTACGCGTGCATCCGGCACGCTATGGCGACTGCGCCGCCATTACGCCCCTTGGCTTGCTGTGTCCTGCCGCTGGCCCTAGCGGGGCTTACGCGTGCATCCGGCACGCTATGGCGGCTGCGCCGCTATTACGCCCTTTGGCTTGCGCAATCAAGGCGCTGGCCCTAGCGGGGCTTACGCCGCGTCCTGCGGCTATGGCGGCATACGCCGCCATTACGCCCCTTGGCTTGCGCCATCCAGGCGCTGGCCACAGCGGCGCTTACGCGTGCATCCGGCACGCTATGGCGGCTGCGCCGCCTTACGCCCCTTGGGCTTGCGGCATCCTGCCGCTGGCCGCCTCGGTTTACCTGCGGCGCAACTGGAAAGGATAGGAAGAAAGGGGGTGGCGACATGCGGGTGCTGAAGGGCATGGTGACCGTCGTGGCAGCGGCGATGCTGCTGGTGGTGTGCCTGGTGGCCGAAGCGGGTGTGCTGGCGCGTCAGACGGTACTGCAGCCGTCTTTTTACGACGGACGACAGCAGACGGCCTACCTCATCGTATCTCAGGCGCTGTTGCGCCAGTGGACCGGGTGGGTGTTGGCAGCTGCGCCGGCCGATGCTCTGCGCACCACCGACCCAGAGGACGCCACTGTGCTGGCCGCCAAGGCCCTGCCGCCCGAGCGGATAGCCGCGGTGCTGGCAGGCAGTGCTCCCGAGGTGGTGCGTTATGGCCTGGAGGGTGGGGAGATGCCGGTGCTGCTGGGGGTGCGGAGTTTCCCGGCCATGGAGGATGACCTGGCCCAAGCCCTGCTGAAACCCGGCCTGTGGCAGTCGCTGAGCGAAAAGCCGACGCTGTCACTGGTCATCCCCTTCACTGCGGAGTGGAACGCCGGCAACGGGGATGGGCTGGAGCAAATGTTGCGGCCAGTGCGGCTGGCCTGGGCGGTCTGGGACAATGGGCTCATCGTGCTGGCGATGGTAATTGCAGGGCTGGTTGGTGTGCTCCGGTTGCTGTGGCGGCGGTCAGCGGCTTTTGGGGCGACGCTTGGCACGGTGTTGTTGGCCAATGGGTTGTTGGCTGCGGCACCAGCATTGTTGCTGTCTTTTGCCAGCGGGTGGACGGCGGAGCAGCTGGCGGCGCTGACCGTGCTCACGCCTGTTACTGCCTTCCTGGGGCAAGAGTTCGATGCCTTTTGCCTGTCTGTGTTAGAGCCGCTGCGCGGGCCGTTGGCCGTGGCTGCCATGGCCCTCCTGAGCCTTAGCATGGCTGCTTTCACCGCCGAGGTGGGCAGGCCTGCCGCCAGCGTCGTTCAATTGCATAAGCGCGGGGTGAAGGAGCCTTTGCGGGACTAAGCGGCAGGCCAAAGCTGCCGGTGCTGCGAACATTCTACGCCAAACAACCCCGCCGGTTTCCGGCGGGGTTTTCTGTCTGTTGAAGCGGCAGAATACCGTTCAGCGTACCTTCGTCTCGTAAATGAAGCGAGCGCGGTCACCGCGGTAGTGGCTGATGACGTACTCCACCAGCCGGCCATCCTCGCCGTAGTTGTATCCGGTGATGCGCACCACCGGTGAATTGAGGTCTACCAACAGCATTTTGGCCAGCCGTTCGTCGGCGGCGGTGGCTTCCACAATCTCCCGTCGGCGGGCGATGCGGGTCTGGAATTTTTCCTCCAGAATGCGGTACAGTGACCGGTCGGTCAGGTTGGTGTGCATCAGTGCACCAAATCGTTCGGCGTCCAGCCAGGAGCTTTCCACCACGACGGGGACATCGTCCACCTGGCGCATGCGCACCAATGACAGCGCGGTACCGTTGGCGGCTAAGCCCAGTTCGGCGGCTACCTCCGGCGGGGTGGGGTCCAGCAGTTTCTTCTTCAGGGTACGCGCACTGGGGGCCAAGCCCTGCCCGTGCAGCGCTTCGGAGAAGCTCAGCACATCCATGGGCTGCAGACCCACCTTGGGGCTGCCAACGAAGGTGCCCCGGCCCTGCTGCTGCACCAGCAGACCCTTTTGCTTGAGCGTCGTCAACGCCTGGCGGTAGGTCATGCGGCTGATGGGGAAAGCATCGCAGAAATCACGCTCCGAGGGCAGCTTGTCGCCGCTCCTCAGGCGTCTTTCGGCAATGAGCCGCTCGATGTAATCCTTGATCTGAAAATAGGCAGGCACCGGGCTATCTTTATCGAGTGACAGGCCTGCGAACAGGCTGGTGATCTGATCCACGCGTAACACCTCATTTATTTCCTAAAGTGGGATTATATCACAATCAAAGTATTTTGATAGGGGTTTGCTCTTGTAAATCGTGCCTAAATCCATTATTATTGGTATAGACCACTATACCATGGATGAAAGGACTTTCGCCATGAAGATAATCGTTTGTGAAACGTTACAAAGCTGGGCATTAAAGACAGCTCAGTTGCTGCGTGATGAGTTAATGGCCCACTCCAAACCCGTGTTCATTCTGCCTACCGGCGGTACGCCCGAACCGGTGTACGCGGCGCTGGTTGCCATGCACCGCAACGACGGTTTGTCTTTCCGTTCGTTGACGACCTACAATCTCGACGAGTATGTGGGCTTGACACCCGACCATCCTCAGAGCTATCGCCGTTACATGCAAGAGAATTTATTTTCCCACGTGGACATTCTGCCGGAAAACACCCATGTGCCGCTGGGGTGCGAGGCCGACCTGGAAGCACAGTGCCGCCAATATGAGGCCGCTTACCGCGCTGCCGGCTGCGCCGACCTGGCCCTGCTGGGCGTGGGCGGCAACGGCCACATCGGCTTTAATGAGCCGGGCACGTCCTTTGACTCGCTGACCCATGTGGTGCGGCTGAGCGAGCGCACGCGCAGCGACAACGCCCGGTTCTTTATGAGCATCGACGACGTACCGCATCAGGCGCTCACCATGGGCCTGGGTTCCATTCAGACCGCGCGCAAGATCGTCCTCATCGCCACCGGGGAGGAGAAGGCCGACATCGTGTATAACGCCTTCCACGGCCCGGTGACTGACGACCTGCCTGCCAGCCTCCTGCAGCGGCACCCCGATGTCACTGTGGTGCTGGACACCGCTGCCGCTGCACGCTTCCAGCGGAAGTGCTGCGCGGGTTGACCTGACAAGCGAAATCATCTCTCCCTTTATCCCGGCCACAGCAATGCGGCCGGGTTTTTCATGCCGCGGCGTTCAGCTCATATAATGGAAGGACTGGAGTGGAAACTTTTGGAGGGGGCTCGCACGTCTCACAGGACGTAGGCAACGGAGGTGGGGAGATGAAACGGTTTTGGGCGGCAGCGCTGGCAATGGCGCTGCTCTGTTGGGGTGCGCCGGCGCAGGCGCACCGGGCATCGGTGTCGGTCAACATCGTGCCGGGCGGGGTCGTGTGCCTGACAGTGGACGACGGCTACGGTGCGGCATCCATTGAGCGGGTGCTGAAGGCCCTGCGTCGGGAGGGCGTTCACGCCACGTTCTTCCTTGTGGGGGACGCACTCAAGGCAAACCAGAAACTGTGGCGGCAGGCCGTGCGGGACGGCAATGAGATCTGCTACCACACCATGCACCATCAGGACATGAGGAACATGAGCGACAGTGCCATTCGCAGAGATGTGAAAAAGTGGAACAAGCTGGCAAAGGAGGTGTTGGGAAAGGACTATGAAATCCCCAAGCTGGTGCGCCTGCCTGGGGGCGGGGGCAACACCAGCAAACGGCTGGGGAAGCTCTTCCACGCCATGGGGTATGAGATCATCGGCTGGAGCGTGGACACCTATACGGGTGCCATCCGCAAGGGTGAGTCCATCACCCGCTACATCAAGCGTAACACCCGCAATGGGTCCATCGTGCTGACCCACTTCAACACCAAGGACAGCAAAGCATTGAAGGAGTACATTCACTGGCTCAACAGGCACCACACCCTGATGACCGTATCCCAGGCCCTGGCCCTGGAGGAGGGGAAGGAGGGGAGGATTGCGGCCTCGGTGGCAGCCAATTCGCTGGAGACGGCGGACAAACCACTCCTTTCACACAATCTTCTGCTTCCCCTTCGGCTGATTCTGGTATAATACCATAAAGCTGATGTGCCGCCATGGCGCCATGCCATGGCGGTTTCGATTTTACCAAAGGAGAACTGCATATGAGCATGGACACGGTGGCGCGCACAGCCGGGCGCCTGCGAGAGAACGTCGGCCGGGTGATTGTGGGGCGGGATGACACGGTGAAGCTGCTGCTGACAGCAATGCTGGCCCGGGGCCATGTGCTGCTGGAAGATGTGCCCGGCACCGGCAAGACCATGCTGGCCAAGGCCATGGCCCGGTCGCTGGCGCTGGATTTCAAGCGCATTCAGTTCACGCCCGATCTGCTGCCATCGGACATCACGGGCATGAGCATCTTCGACCAGCGGGAGGCGGCGTTCCGCTTCCAGCGCGGGCCGGTGTTTGCCAACATCGTGTTGGCCGATGAGATCAACCGCGCCACGCCGCGCAGCCAGTCCGCCCTGCTGGAGGCCATGGAGGAGCGCCAGGTCACCGTGGACGGCACGAGCTACGCGCTGGGCCAGCCGTTCCTCGTCATTGCCACCCAGAACCCCATTGAGACCCAGGGCACCTTCCCCCTGCCGGAGGCCCAGCTGGACCGGTTCTTCCTGAAGACCCGCATGGGGTACCCAGGCACCGACGACGGCGTGGCCATCCTCAAGCGCTTCCAGATGGCAAGTCCCCTCGACACGCTGGAGGCTGTGGCCACGGCCGAGGACATCGCCGCCGCCCAGCAGGCGGTCACAGAAGTGCGCGTGAGCGACGACCTGCAGCGCTACATCGTGCAGCTGGCCGAGCAGACCCGTGTGGCGGACTCGGTGTTGCTGGGCGTCAGCCCCCGCGGCACGTTGGCGCTGCTGCATGGGGCCCAGGCCTGGGCGGCGCTCTCAGGGCGTGACTTTGTGCTGCCCGACGACATCCAGGCCGTGGCGGTGCCGGTGCTGGCCCACCGCATCGTCTGCCGCAACCAGTTTGGCGGCGGCGGGCGCGCGGCCGAGGAAGTGGTGGAGCGGGCGCTGAAGGTGGTGCCCGTGCCCACTGAGAAGGCGGAGGACGAGGAATGAACGTCTTCCTGCTGATGGGCATCGCGGCGGCGCTTGTCCTGGGGCAGGGGCTGGTGTTCCGGCACTTCGGCATGCGCGGCATCCGCTACCGGCGGTACTTCTCAGCCGGGGCGGTCTACGCGGGCCAGACGGTGGAGATGATCGAGGAGATCTCCAACCGGAAGTTTCTGCCGGTACCCTGGTTGCGGGTGGAGGCCCACATGTCCCGGTACCTCGTCTTTGGCCGGCAGGAGAACCTGAACATCGCCGACGACCTGTACCACCGGAGCCTTTTTGCGCTGGCCCCCTGGCGCAAGATCACCCGTACTCATCACATCACCTGCCTGCGGCGGGGCTGTTACCGCATTGACAGCGTGGCCCTGACCTGCGGGGATCTTTTGGGCCTGGGGCAGCGTTCCACCGTGAGGGAGAACCCGATGGAACTCATCGTCTATCCCCAGCCCATGGACTTTCGCACCTTGGACGTGCCCAGCCGCCGGTGGCAGGGCGATGTGGTGGTGCGCCGGTTCATCGAGCCGGACCCGTTCCTCATCAACGGCATCCGCCCCTGGCGCAACGGCGACGCCTTCAAGGACGTGCACTGGGGTGCTACCGCCCGCACGGGGGAGCTGCAGGTGAAGACCCGCGACTACACCGCCAGCCCAAGGCTGCTCATCGTCCTCAACGTGCAGCAGACCGAGGACCAATGGGGCGACCTCAATGAAACCCAGCAGAACGAGATGGAAGCCGGTGTGACGCTGGCCGCCACCTACGCCGCCTGGGCCCAGGCCAACGGCGTGGAGACGGCCTTCTGCTGCAACGGGGCCTACGAAGCCGGTGACGACCGGCCGGTGGAGGTGCCGCTGGGCGCGGGGCCGGTGCACCTGGATGGGACGCTGGAGACGCTGGCACGCCTGCGCATCCTGCGGCGGCGTACCTTCCCCACCTACCTCGATGAGGAGGTCATCGCCCGGGGTGTCTCGGGCTACGACATCGTCATGTTGTCGTGGTACTGGAGCCAACTGCTGGAGGAGCGGGCCGGCCGCCTGCGCCGCATGGGCAACTCGGTCACCTGGATCAACCCGACGGGAGGGAACGGCCATGCGTGAGGAACGAATCGGCCGGGCGCTGGCCACTGGGTTGGTATTCCTGCCGCTGGCCTATGTGATGGCCTTCCTGCTCTTCGGCTTCGCAGATGCGCGTCTTGTGTTTGCCTATGGCCTGTGGTGTGTGGTGGCGGCGCTGGTGGCGGGGCGGCTGTTGGGCCGCCTGCCCGTTGCTGTGCAAATCGTGGCGTGCGTGGCCGTGGCCGCGCTAGCCCTGCTTCTGCCCTTGCCATGGCTGGCCCAGGTCATTGTGGCGGCCCTGGGCCTTGTTCTCACGCTGGTTGTGGAGCGCATCTCCCTCAAGGAGGCCGACACCGCCCTGGGCAACATGCTGCTGGTGCCGCTGGGCTCGGTGTTGGTGTCGGCAGCGTTTCTGTGGATTTATTCACACACGGTGACGGGCGTGGAGCTGGGCAGCTCCTACCCCATGCTGACGGCGCTGGCTGCGGTTTGGATGGTGGCGGCGCTGCTGCTGACCCATCGCTCCAGCTACCGTGACGCGGCCATCGCCATGACCCATCGGCAGATTCCGCCGGGGGCACGGCGCAGCGGTCTGGCGGGTACGTTGGCACTGCTGGCTGCGGTGTTTGCCCTGGCGCTTTCAGGGCCCATCGGACGTGCCGTCAGCTGGCTCTTCGGCGGCTTGGGCACTGCTCTCAGGGCCTTGCTTCTCGCGCTCTCCCGGTTCTTCACCGGCGACGAACAGGTCAGCCCCGAGCCCGAGGCCACCGGCGAGGGTGACATGAACCAGCTTGGGCCGGTGCAGGAGGGCGGGCTTCTGGCATTCCTGTTCCGTATCCTGCTGTATGTCGTGTCGGCGGCGATTCTGCTTGCCATGTTCGCCCTGCTCTGCTATGGCCTGTCACGCCTCCTTCCTAAGGTCTGGCGTGACATCACCGGCTGGGCGCGGCGCACCTTCGGCACCTGGCAGGAGGACGCGGTGGCTTACAGCGACCGCAACGAGAATCTGCTGACGCTGCGCCAGGCAATCAATGACGCTGGTGCCAGCCTGCGGCGCTTTGCCAAGCGTTTCCAGCCCAAGCCAAGGCTGGAGGACTGCGCCACCAATGGGGAGCGTGTGCGCTTCCTCTTCCGGGAATATCTGCAGCGCCGCCGGCAGGCGGGCAAGCCGCCCCGGCCCGGCGACACGCCGGCCCAACTGGTGGGCGAGGCCGGCCGCGGCCTTTGGGAGCCCTATAACCGCACCCGCTACGGCGGGCTGGAACCCACCGACCGCGAGGTGCAGGACGCCCTGCATGTGGTGAGGGACAAAGGACAGTGATCAAAGGAGGATGGGCTTGAACGACGCCATTGCCGCCACGCTCGAAAACCTGCCGGACAGCCCCGGCGTTTACATCATGCGCAACGCCGTGGGTCGTATCATCTACGTCGGCAAGGCCATATCGCTCAAAAACCGGGTGCGCCAGTACTTCCACCCCAGCACCCAGCGGGAGCAGCCCAAAACCCGCCGCCTGGTGCAGGACATCGTCTCCATCGACTACCTGGTCGTCAAGACCGAGGCCGAGGCGCTGATGCTGGAGTGCAACCTCATCAAGCAGCATCACCCGCGCTACAACATCCTGTTGAAGGACAGCAAGCACTTTCCCTACCTGCGGCTCGACCTGCGGGAGGATTTCCCCCGTCTGGAGATCGTGCGCCGCGTCACCAAGAACGACCGGGCACGGTACTTCGGACCTTACCTCGGGGCCAATACCCTGCGCCGCACGCTGGAAATCGTGCGCAAGGTCTTTCCCATCCGCTCCTGCACGGCAGACATCCACCGCATGATTGAGCGGCATGAGCGGCCCTGCCTCAACTTCCAGCTCGGCCTGTGCGTGGCCCCCTGCCGCGGCACCGTGAGCCGGGAGGAGTATCACACCGTGGTGAACGAGGTCATGCGGTTTCTTTCGGGCCGCCATGCGGAGATCGCCGCAGACCTGCGGGAACAGATGAAGGAAGCGGCCGCCAATCTGGAGTTTGAGCGCGCCGCGGCCCTGCGGGATAAATTGCGTGCCGTGGAGAGCGTGGTGGGCCTCAACAGCGAGCAGAACGCCATCTCCACCGTGCAGGAGGATCTGGATGTCGTGGGCGTGCACATTGAGGCCAACGAGGCCGCCGTGCAGCTCATGATGGTACGCGGAGGCAAGGTCGTGGGGTCCGAAGGATTCCTGCTGGAGGGTTCTGAGGACGAGACCCGCGCCGAAGTGCTGCGCAGCTTTTTGGAGCAGTTCTACCTCAACGCCGTGCTGCTGCCCCGCGCCATCGTGCTGGGGGAGCTGCCGCCCAACCACGAAGCGCTGGCCGACTACCTGCGGGAGCGGGCCGGCCGCAAGGTGGAAGTAATGGTGCCCCAACGGGGGGAGCGGGTGCGCCTGCTGGAGCTGGCCGAGGCCAATGCCAAAGAGCGCATGGAGCGGGAGCACGCCAACCGCCTGCGGGAGTGGGAGCGCACCGGCGGCGCCGTCAAGGCGCTGGGTGACATTCTGGGCCTGCCCCTGCCCCCCAACCGCATTGAGTGCTACGACATCTCGAACATTCAGGGCACCGACTCGGTGGCCTCCATGGTCGTGTTTGAGGGCGGCAAGAGCGCCCGCAACCAATACCGGCGCTTCCGCATCAAGACCGTGGAAGGTGCCAACGACTTTGAGAGCATGCGGGAGGTGCTGACCCGCCGTTTCCGCCATGGGTTGGAGGAACAGGAGGAGCTCAAAGCCAGCGGCGGTGACGTCAACGGCAGTAAGTTTGCCAAATTCCCTGATCTCGTGCTCATCGACGGCGGCCGCATCCAGCTGGAATTTGGGCGGGATGCCATGGTGTCCCTTGGCGTGGGGCACATCCCCGCCATCGGGCTTGCCAAGCGCAACGAGGAAATTATACTGGAAAACCAGGAGGAGCCGCTGGTGCTGCCGCGGAACTCAGCGGCGTTGCACCTTTTGGAGCGGGTGCGCGACGAGGCGCACCGCTTTGCCATCACCTACCACCGCAGCCTTCGCTCAGCGCGGACACTCCGTTCCCGGCTGGAGGCCGTGCCCGGCATTGGCCCCAAGCGCGTGCGGGAGCTGCTGAAGGCCTACCCCGTGCCCGCCATGCTGGAGGAACTCTCGGTGGAGGAGCTGTTGCAGGTGCCCGGCATGAACCGCCCGGCGGCCGAGGCCGTGTGGAACTTCCTGCACCTGCCCAAGGTCGACCCGGGGCAGGGCGGGGCGGTCTCTGACATCGCGGCGGACCCGGAGGAAGGGCCGGACGAAGACGAGCAAGATGACGAGATGGAGCCGGACGATGGAGCGGAGACGGATGAGGAGACGGAGAGCGCCGAAGGGATTGAGGGGCCGTAGTGTGGACTCTGATGGGTACGCAGGTGGAGCCGACCGGCGATTCATTCGACGGGAGGGATGAGCAAACGATGCAGGAGCGACAAACAGATTCGCCCGTAGCCGTGCCCGTTTCTGTAAACATGCATGAGGGCAACAAGCTGATGATCGTTCGGCGACATGTGCGGCGAACGATTTATCTGACATTGGAGAAAGTGCATCCAACTCGCCAAGGCGCGCCAGCGCCGCAGGCGACTGCGAAGCAATGATCGTCAGCGCCAGCCGCCGCACCGATATCCCGGCCTGCTTTGCGCCGTGGCTGGCCCGCCGGGTGGCCGAGGGCTGGGCGCTGGTGCCCAACCCACGCAACCCCCACCTGCTGCGGTGGGTCGACCTGAACCCGGCCACCATGGACGGCATCGTGCTGTGGAGCAAGAACCCCGCGCCGCTCCTCGACCATTGGGACACGCTGGGCAGCCTGCGGAGCGTGCTGCAGTTTACGCTGACGGGCTACGGGGCTGACATCGAGCCCAACCTGCCGCCCCAGGGCGAGCGCGTCGCCACGTTCCGGCGGCTGGCGGCACTCGTTGGCCCCGAGCGCATGGTGTGGCGCTATGACCCGATCCTGCTGAGCAACCGCTACGACGAGGCCTTCCACCAGCGGGCCTTCGCCGGGCTGGCGGAGGCGTTGGCCGGTTGCACTGTGCGGTGCACGGTGAGCTTCCTGGCCCCTTACCGCAGCACGGCGCGGCATGCCGCAGCCCTGGGGCACCGGGAGCCCGACGACGCCACCCGCCTGCGCTTGCTGGAGGGACTGGCGAAAACCGCAGCGGCCCATGGCATGGCTGTGGTGGCCTGTGCCCAGGCGCAGGACTATGCCGCCGTGGGCGTGGGGCGGGCCGCCTGTGTGGATGGTGCGCTCTTCCACCGCCTGTGGGGTGTGGCACCCCCGCCGCCCGACCGGGGCCAGCGCCCCGGCTGCGGCTGCGCGCAGAGCGTGGACCTCGGCGTTTACAACACCTGCCCCCATGGGTGCCTCTATTGCTACGCCAACTACAACCCGGCGGTCATCGCGGCCAACCGGGCGCGGCATGATGCGGTTTCGCCGCTGCTCATCGGCCGCCCCGGGCCGGAGGACCGCATCTCCGGCGCACCAGCGGGGCAGCTGACGTTCCTGTGAGGGTGATCGACCCCAAATTTGCCATTTTCCCTTTGCAGATGCGAGCCAATCGGCTATAATTTCCGGTAGAATCTTTGTTTTGAGCAGGAGAAGTGTTGAAGTACGATCTGATTGTGACCGACCTGGACGACACGCTGCTGCGTGACGACCGAACCATCTCTGCACGCAGCAAGCAGACCATCGCCCGGGCAGCCGAACGGGGAATCACCGTGGCCGTGGCCACGGGACGCATGTACTCTTCAGCCATCCGATACGCGCGGGAGATGAGCCTCACCGGCCCCATCCTCTGCTGCCAGGGGGCCTACATCGCCGACATTGAGACCGGTGCGCCCATCGCCATGACCGGCGTGCCGCTGACCCTGGCGCGCCAGGTGCTGGCCTTCGCCGCCAGTGAGGGTGTGTACGCACAGTATTACGACACCGAGGGGTATTTCTTTGAGCGGGAGTGCTGGCAGAGCGACTTTTATGCCGTGCACACCGGGGTGAAGGGGCACGCCCTGGGCCGCCCGGTTGCCGAGACGCTCGATTATGACCCCATCAAGGTGTTGCTGCTCGATGAGCCCGAGCGCATTCGTGCGCTCTATGAGGCGGCGCGGGAGCGTTTTGCCGGGCTGCTGGAGGTGGCAATCTCCAAGCCCCATTATCTGGAGTTCACCCACCCCGAGGCTCACAAGGGCGCGGCGGTGAAGGCATTGGCCGAGCGCATGGGCATTCCGCAGGGGCGGGTGATGGCCGTGGGCGACGCACTCAACGATCTTTCAATGATCGAGTGGGCGGGGCTCGGTGTGGCCATGGGCAACGGCGACGAGCGGGTGTGCCAACGGGCCGACGTGGTGACCGCCACCAACGAAGACGACGGCGTGGCGCAGGCTATTGAGCAATACGCGCTGGAGGAATAAGCATGGCCAAGGTCAACATTGACAAATTCATCAGCGACCTCGACCTGGAGGTGCTCTACCGCGGGAAGGAGGAGTTCCTCACGATTGAGACCTCCAACCTCAACCGACCCGGCTTGCAGCTGACCGGCTATTTTGATTACTTTGCCACCGACCGCATCCAGGTGCTGGGCCGGCAGGAGATTGTCTACCTTGGCTCGGCCATGAACGACGTGCAGCGCTACATGGCACTTGACCGTCTGCTGGCGTATGATTTTCCGTGCATCATCATCAGCCGGGGGATGGAACCGCCGGGCGACCTTATCGAGCTGGCGGAGAAGTACGGACACCCGGTGTTCCGCTCCCGTCAGGTCACCAACAAACTCATGGCCACGGTCATTGCCTATCTCGATGTGGCACTGGCCCCGCGCATCACCATGCACGGCGTGCTGGTCGATGTCTACGGCATCGGCGTGCTCATCTCGGGCAAGTCCGGCATCGGCAAGAGCGAGACGGCACTGGAACTCCTGCGCCGGGGGCATCGGCTGGTGGCGGACGACCTTGTGGACATCGTGCGCATCGGCCAGAACCATCTCATGGGCTCTTCGCCCGCCAACATCCGCCACTTTATGGAGATTCGCGGCATCGGAATCATCGATGTGCGGCAGATGTATGGCATCGGCTCGGTCATGAACGAGAAGAACATCGAGATGGTGGCGGAGCTGGAGATTTGGGATGAGAAGAAGCAATACGACCGGCTGGGCATGGACGAGAACCTGACGGAGATTCTGGGTGTGCCGCTGCCCAACCTGGTGGTGCCGGTGATGCCCGGCCGCAACATGGCCATCATACTGGAGGTAGCCGCCCGCAACCAGCGGCTGAAGAACGTAGGTTACAACTCGGCAGTGGAACTGCACAAGCGCATCAACGATACCACGCAGTGGGACGGGAACGCGTGACCACCGTCGGGAAGGAATAAGGAGGAGTACTCATGTATTATCTGGGCGTGGATTTGGGCGGCACCAACATTGCCGTCGGCGTGGTGGACGAGAATGGCCGCATCCTGCACAAGGACAGCGTGCCCACCGGGGCGGGCCGTCCTCCGCAGGAGACATTGGATGACATGGCCGCCATCAGCCGCAAGGTCGTGGCCGACGCCGGCATGAAGCTGGATGACATCGCCGCCATCGGCATTGGTTCCCCCGGTCTCATCAATGTGGCGACCGGCGAGGTCGTGTTTGCCAACAACCTCTACTGGCACAATGTGCCGCTGGCAGGCTCCATGGCCAAGGCACTGGGCAAGCCCGCCTTCGCGGACAACGACGCCAACGTGGCAGCCCTGGCCGAGGTTGAGGCCGGCAGCATGAAGGGCGCAAAGAACGCGGTGCTGTTGACGCTGGGCACCGGTGTGGGCGGCGGCATCATCATCAACGGCCGCATTTATGCCGGCACCCACAACGGCGGGGCCGAGTTGGGGCACATGTGCCTGGTGATGAACGGCGAGCAGTGCACCTGCGGCAACAAGGGCTGCGTCGAGCGCTACACCTCGGCCACCGCCCTCATCCGCGAGGGCCGCAAGTCCGCCGAGGCCCACCCCGGCGGCGCCATCGCCAAGAAGGTGAACGGCGACTTTGAGAAGATCTCGGCCAAGACGGTCATTGACTGCGCCCGTGAGGGAGACGCCGAGGCTCTTCGCATCTTCGATGAATACATCTACGCCCTTACCATGACGATCATCACCGTCATCAACATCTTTGAGCCCGAAGCCATCGCCCTGGGCGGCGGTGTCAGCGCCGCCGGCGACTTCTTCATGGAGCCGCTGCGTAAGTCGGTGACCGACCACCTCTTCTACCCCGACATTCCGCATCCGAAGCTCGTGGTGGCGGAGCTGGGCAACGACGCGGGCATCATCGGCGCGGCCATGAACGGCAAGGCACGGTTGGCAGACCAGGGCTGAGCCACAGGCAACCAGATAACGATAAACAGCCGCCGGAGAATTCCGGCGGCTGTTGTGTTGTGCCGGGCTCTTACTCCACCGTCACACTCTTGGCCAAGTTCCTCGGCTTGTCCACGTCAAAGCCACGCTCCACCGAGCAGTGGTAGGCGAAAAGCTGAGTGGGGATGACCGCCAGCACCGGCAGCAGCACTTCCTCGGTGGCGGGCAACAGCACGACCTCGTCAGCCAGGTTGCGGATGATCCCGGCCCCCTCGGGGCAGATGGCCAGCACCCGCGCCCCACGGGCCTTGACCTCCTTGAGGTTGCTGGCCAGCTTCTCATAGAGGGCGCTCTGGGTTGCGATGGCGATGACCAGCGTCTCCGGCTCGATGAGGGCGATGGGCCCGTGCTTGAGTTCCCCGGCGGCGAAGGCTTCGGAGTGGATGTAGGAAATTTCCTTGAGCTTCAGCGACCCTTCCAGCGCGATGGCGTAGTCGAGGTTGCGGCCCAGGAAGTAGGCGTCCTCCATGGCGTAGTGGCGGTGGGCGCTGCGGGCGATGGCCTCCTCGGCCTCCAGCAGCGCGGCGGCCTGGTCGGGCAGGTGCCCCAGGGCAGCCACCAGCCGGTCGTGGGCGGCGTCGTCCAGCGTGCCGCGCACCCGGCCCAGCGTCAGCAAGATGAGGTTGATGGACAGCAGCTGGGTCGTGAAGGCCTTGGTGGAGGCCACGGCGATCTCCGGCCCGGCCCAGGTGTAGAAGACGGCATCGGCCTCGCGGCTCACCGTGCTGCCCACCACGTTGGTGATGGCCAGCACCTTTGCCCCCTGGGCCTTCGCCAGGCGCAGGGCCGCCAGCGTGTCGGCCGTCTCGCCCGATTGGCTCACCACGATGAGCAGATCGTCGGGGCCAAGGATGGGGTCGCGGTAGCGGAATTCGGAGGCCATGTCGACCTCCACGGGCACCCGCGCCACCCGTTCAAAGGCATACTTGGCGACCAGGCACGCATGGTAGGCCGTGCCGCAAGCCACAAAGAGCACCCGCCGTAGCCCGGCCAGGAACGCCGCGTCCAATCCCAGTTCGCCCAGGTCCACCTGCCCATCGGCGGTGAGGCGGGGGGAGAGAGTATCGCGCAGGGCCTTGGGTTCCTCGTGGATCTCCTTGAGCATGAAGTGGGCATAGCCGCCCTTCTCGGCGGCGGCCACGTCCCAGTGCACGTGGAAGATCTCCCGCGTCACAGGCATGCCGTAGGCGTCGAAGATCTCAATGCCGTCGGCCGTCACCCGGGCCACCTCGTTGTCCTCCAGCAGGTAGACGTCGCGGGTGTGGGCCAGCAGCGCCGGGATGTCGCTGGCGATGTAGTTCTCGCGCTCGCCCAGACCCAGCACCAGCGGGCTGTCCTTGCGCGCGGCGATGAGCTCGCCGGGGTGGCGGGCGCTGACCACGACGATGGCGTAGGAGCCCTGCACGTGGCGCAGCGCTTCCTGCACGGCCTCCAGCAGGCTGCCGTGGTCGTAGTGGTCCACGAGGTGCACCAGCACCTCTGTGTCGGTTTGGGAGGCGAAGACGTAGCCCCGTGCCGTCAGCCACTCCTTCAGGCGTGCGTAGTTCTCAATGATACCGTTGTGGACGAGGGCGATGTCCCCGGCGGTGTTGGTGTGGGGGTGGGCGTTGGCGTCGCTGGGCTCGCCGTGGGTGGCCCAGCGGGTGTGGCCGATGCCGGTGTGGCCCGCCACCGGGTGGGCGGCGATGTCGGCTTCCAACTCCTTGAGACGGCCTTTCTTCTTGCGCAGCGCCAATGCGCTGCCCTCCAGCACCGCGACGCCCGCGCTGTCATAGCCGCGGTACTCCAGCCGGCTCAGGCCTTCCAGCAGGATGGGGGTGGCCTCCTTGGGCCCAATGTAACCCATGATTCCGCACATGGTTGAATCCTTCCTTTCCAATTTTGGGTACAAAAAAAGCGCCTCTCGCGCTCTCCTGTTGCCGCGGGGAACCAGGCCCTGCGACGCTGCGCACCTTCAGTATGGGCAGGACGCCGCGTAATAAACGCGTGCCGCCCACGGCGCAGCCATGGCGTGCTCTTCGCCCGATCCTTGTTGTGCCGCCCGTTGCCGTGCGGTTTTTAAGGTCTTTGACGGTTGGCGATCCTCCGCGGGGCATCCGCCGAATGTTTCGATACTCCCCGACCTCGTCAGAACAGGCCGCCCAGTGGGCAGTCGTTCTCTGGCGCTTTATTCGGTTGTGGCCTGCCGAAGTTCCCTCACCTCCTTGCCGTCGCTGGTGTTCGGTCCGTCATAGTCTATGCCACCGGGGGGCGGCGGGTGCCGCTACCCCAGCCGCTCGGCAATGAGAGCCGCCAACGCCTCGGCGTCGGCACGCACGCGTGCTTCGTCCTCGCCCTCGATCATCACGCGGATCAGCGGCTCGGTGCCCGAGGGGCGCACCAGCACCCGCCCGCGGCTGCCGTAACGCATCTCAATGCGGGTGATGGCCTCGTTGATGACCTCGTCACTGGCGAGCCGCGCCTTGGCTTCGTTGTCGCTCAGGCGCACGTTCACCAGCTCCTGGGGGAACACGCTCATCACGTTCTTCAGCTCCCGCAGGGGCTGACCGCTGCGCCGGATGGCCGAGAGCAGCTTCACCGCGCTCACCAGGCCGTCGCCCGTCGTATTCTCCCGCAGGAAGATGACATGGCCGGACTGCTCGCCGCCAATGGCGAACCCGTCCTGCTGCATCCGTTCCAGCACGTACCGGTCACCCACCGCGGTGATGGACACGTCAATGCCGGCCTCCTGCATGGCCACACGCAGCCCCAGGTTGCTCATCACCGTCACCACCAGCGTGTTGCGGGTGAGCAGCCCCTGCTCCTTCATGTCGAGGGCGCAGATGGCCATGATGCGGTCGCCGTCCACGATTTCGCCGTCGCCGTCGACCGCCAGCATCCGGTCGGCGTCGCCGTCAAAGGCAAAGCCGATGTCGGCGTTGGTGTCACGCACAATGCTCTGCAGGTGCTCCATGTGGGTGGAGCCGCAGTTGTCGTTGATGTTGGTGCCGTTGGGGTAGTCGTAGACCGAGATGATTTGCGCCCCCAACTCTGAGAAGAGCCGCGGCGCAATGCGGAAGGCCGCGCCGTTGGCGCAGTCCAGCACGATACGCATGCCGCGCAGTTTCACGTCCACCAATGACTTGAGGAACGCCAGGTAGTCGTCCTCGGCCCGGTCGAGGATCTCGATGGTGCCCACGTCGGCACCGGTGGCCCGGGGCAGGCTATCGCAGCCCAGCAGCGATTCGATGCGATCCTCGGTGGCGTCAGGCAGCTTGAAGCCGTTGCCGTCAAAGAACTTGATGCCGTTGTACTCCATCGGGTTGTGGGAGGCTGAGATGACCACGCCTGTATCGCAGCCATAGCGGCGGGTGAGCCAGGCGACGGCTGGGGTAGGCATCACGCCCGCCAGCAGCACATCAGCCCCTACCGAGCAGAGCCCCGCTGCCAGTGCCGACTCCAGCATGTTGCCGGAGATACGGGTGTCTCGCCCCACAAGAATCTTGGGGCGTTTGGTTCCCTCGCTCAATACAAAGGCCCCGGCCCGTCCCAGGTCATAGGCCAGCAGCGCGTCCAACTCCTGCCCGGCCACGCCGCGCACGCCATCGGTACCAAACAATCTACCCAAATTCTGCCATCCTCCAAGCACAAATCGAAGTTATTTTAACACACTCCAATCAATACGGCAATTTGGTATAGCCCAGAACGGGGAATCCACGATTCACAAAGACTGCTGTCATTGCAGGCAGTTGGTTGGCCGCATGGGAGCAAGGGAGGGGAAGCGGGTGTCTGCCAGGCCGAAGGACGGGGAGGCAGACAAGGAAAGGCAGGCTCGATCAAAAAGACGGGACATCGAACGATGCTCCCGCCTTGCGCAAATTGAGCCAATGAGCTATGCCTTGTGGACATACATCTTTGACATGGTTGGTTCACCATCCCCCTGCACCATGCATAGAAACGTCCATCCATATCTCTCGTAGAACGATGTGTGATCGGTGAGTAGATACAGCGTGTGAATGCCCTTTGATGCCATATCGTCGCACACAAACTGCAGCAGTTTGCCGGCAATGCCTTGATTTCGATATTCATCTTCTACATATATGCCACACACATTTGGCGTCAAATCCCTGCGGTTGTGAGAATCGTTCTCTATCACACCTATCCCCGCGATGATACTTTGCCCATCGAGAGCAACATACCATTGTGGAATGGGGGACTGCCTTTTTCTGCATTCTTCCATGCTTTCCGTATATGCTGTTTCCGGAATCCCCCATTTTGCATGAAACCACGCCGCTGCCGGATTCATCAACTCTGGTTGTTCCTGTATGCTCCTGATTGCATAGTCTTTCATACTTGCTTACCTTCTAAATTTCTTTGTATTGGGTGTTCAAGAGGTATTATATGGTCTGGCAGGAAAATGGCAAGTGCTTTGCCTTTGTTCGCCTGCAAATCTGCAATGCAAATGAGTAATCCGAACCCTTCCTCCCACTTAGGATACGGTTCGGATTATTTGTGCAGTTTGTTATCGTGGCGGCATGCAGAACGATTTGCTGCGACCCGACCAGCCATACAAATTGCGTACGACGCCGCAGCGTCGTACGCGAAGGGCTGCCGTCAGCCCTGGCGCATCAGGTAATCGCTGGCGGCGGTGGCGGCGATGGCCCCGTCAGCGGCGGCGGTTACCATTTGACGCAGCACGGTGTCGCGCGCGTCGCCGGCAGCAAATACGCCGGGGATGTTGGTGGCCATTCGGTCGTCGGTGATGATGTAGCCATCGCGATTGAGCTCCACCTGCCCGCGCAGCAGATCGGTGCGGGGGAGGATGCCGATGGCCACAAACACGCCGTCCACGGGCAGTTCGCGGCTTTCGTTTGTCTTGACGTTGCGTATGCGGATGGCCTTCAGATTGTCATCGGCCACCAGTTCCTCCACCACCGTGTCCCACAGGGTTTCCACCCGGGCGTCCGAGGTCACTCGTTTGGCCACGATGGCCGACGCCCGCAGCGTGTCGCGCCGGTGAATGAGGTAGACCTTTTTGGCCATGCGGGTGAGGTAGGCCGTGTCCTCGCAGGCGGTGTCGCCGCCGCCCACCACCGCCACCGTGCGGTCGCGGAAGAATGCGCCATCGCAGGTGGCACAGTAGCTGACGCCCCGGCCCCGCAGTTCCTCCTCCTGCGGGAGGCCCAACAGGCGCGGCTCGGCCCCCACGCACAGGATGACCGTGCGCGCCTCGTGCACGCCGGACGCGGTATGTACGCGTTTGACAGGGCCATCCAGCTCCAGCTTCTCGCCTTGCTCGTAGAGCACCTCCACCCCAAAGTGGGTAGCCTGGCGCTCCAGCAGCACGCCGAAGTCGGCACCGTTGACGCCCTCGGGGAAGCCGGGGTAATTCTCCAGCAGGGGGGTAGTGGTAATTTGCCCGCCGGGGAACATCCCCTCGAGCACCGCGGTTTTTAGCCCTGCACGGCTGGCATACATGCCGGCGGTCAGGCCCGCCGGGCCGCCGCCAACGACAAGACAATCATAAGTTGCCATGGCGTACCTCCAGATGATTTGACACAATTTAGTATACACCGAAATGGGGGAATTTGCATCCCAATCCTCGCGGATGCCCGCGGTATTGTGCGACACTGTTTGCACATCCTATTGTTGTAGACGGCCATTTGTGTTAATTTTGTGTTAATAAGGCGGTTCTCGTTGCCAAAGTTCGTCACAGTCCGGTATACTGATAACCGTTTGTTAAAGATATGAGGAGATTCGCGTGCCTCGCCAATGGGGGCGGGGACCGCCCGCACGCAGGGCGTCGGGCAGGGGCGAAAAGAAAGAGGAAACATGACTATCGCCGTCATCGTCGTCGTTGTGCTGGTCAGCGCATCGGTGTTTGTCAACGGCTGGACGGACGCACCGAATGCCATTGCAACGGTCGTCTCCACCCGTGTGCTGCGCCCTCGTGTGGCCGTCATGATGGCCGCCGCCTTCAACCTGCTGGGGGTCATGGTCTCCGGCACGGCAGTGGCAGCCACCGTGCAGGGCATCGTATCGCTGGACACCCCGGGCAAGGAGGGGCTCATCACCCTGGCCGCCGCCCAATTCTCGATTGTTCTGTGGTCCACCGTCGCGTGGAAGTTCGGCCTTCCCACCAGTGAGAGCCACGGGCTCATCGCAGGGTTGACAGGCGCGGGGCTGGCTCAGGTTGGCTGGTCCACGTTCACCACCACCTCCTGGGGCAAGGTTCTCATCGGCTTGGCCATTTCCTCCGTCGCGGGGTTTGTGGTGGCGGTTGGCACCACCTGGCTCATCATTTTCATCTTCCGTCGTGTCAAGCGCGGCAACGCCAACAAGTTCTTTTCCATCGGCCAGATCGTATCAGCTGCTTTGATGAGTTACAACCATGGCGCCCAGGACGGGCAGAAATTCCTGGGTATTTTTACGTTGGCACTGGGGTTGGGCGGGGTCATCGCCGTCGGTACGCCCATTCCGTGGTGGGCCAAGCTGTGCGTCTCGGGCGTCATGTGCCTGGGTACGTCGCTGGGCGGCTACCGTATCATCAGCAAGATGGGCATGGAGATGGTGAAGCTCGAAAAGTACCAGGGTTTCTCAGCGGAGCTGGGCGCGTCGGTTCTGATGATCGTAGCCACCCACTTCGGGATCCCGCTCTCCACCACCCAGACCAAGGCCACCGCCATCATGGGTGCCGGTGCGTCGCGGCGGCTATCAAACGTCAACTGGGGTGTCGTCAGGGAGATGTTCACCGCCTGGATTCTAACGTTCCCCATCTGCATTACCATCGGCTATGTGATGACCAAGCTCTTCACATTCCTGTTCTGATAAGGAGGATTTGACATGTCTCGTGTGTTTAAGAAAGAAGTGGACTATTTCGAAGAGTTTACCATTGGTGTGGGTTTCTGCAAGCGGGCAGCAGAGGCGCTGCTGGCCACGCTCAACGATGAAAAACTCAACAACATGGAGCGTGAGACGATCCACAAGATCGAGCAGGAAGCGGACAAGCATGTGCACAGCATGTTCAACCACCTGAACCACTCCTTCATCACCCCCATTGACCGGGAGGACATCATCCAGATCGTGTCCGAGACGGACAACGTGACCGACGGCATCGACGCGGTCTCGGAAGAGTTCTACATGATGCACATTGACAAGCTCCTGCCGGCTTCCCGCTCCATGGCCGAGCTCATCGTGCGGTCCTGCACCCACATGGTGGCCATGATGGAGGAGCTCAAGCAGTTCAAGAAGAACAACAAGCTGATGGAGCAGATCATCGAGATCAACAACATTGAGGAAGAGGGCGACAAGATCTACCGTGAGGCGGTCTTTACCCTTTTCGCACCGGGGCAGGACGCGATGCTCGCCATCAAGTGGCGCTCCATTCTGGACTTGATGGAGAATGTGCTCGATAACTGTGAGAACGTCGCTGACACGGTTCAGTCGATCATCACCAAGAACAAATAATGTCCCGCACTGTCCCAGTTAACACCAACGGCCCGCTTTGCAAGCGGGCCGTTTTCTTGTGCCAGGCTCAGGGTTTGGCGCTGACGATGGCGCTGTATTTGCCGTAGATCTTCTCACCGTCCTGCAGACGATAAGCACGAACCTTGTAGTAGTAGGTCTTGGTGCTGTCCAGGCCTTCGTTGGTGTATTGCAGACCGCTGGTGGTGGCGACCCTCTTATATGTGCCGGTCTTGCTGGTGGCGCGGTAGATTTGGTACTTGGTTGCGCCGCTCACCTTGCCCCAGTGGATTGTGATGTTGCCAGAGCCAACGCCTTCGGCCGCTACGTCGCTTGGCTTGGCTGGTACCGCCTTGGCTGAAACGACCGCCGAAGCCTTGCTGGTGGTGCTGCCGCTCACAGCCCTGACCTTGTAGTAATAGGTCTTGCCGGTGGTGCGGCCGGTGTTGGTGTAACTGGTGGCAGTCGTCTCCTTCACCTTTTTGTAGGTGCCATACTTGGAAGAGGCGCGGTAGACAATGTACTTGGTAGCGCCATTAACCTTGCTCCAGCTGAATTGAATGCTTTCATATCCTGCGGATGCCGCCTTGGCGCCAGATGGCAGCACGGCGGACATCTTTTTCCAGCCGGCGTAGACCTTGATGTCACCGGTGATTGCGGCTGTGGTGAAGTTCCAACGGATGCTGAGCGAACCATCCTTGTACCAAGCGGCAAGGGCGTACCCATTGCGAGTTGGCGAAGCCGGCGACTGGATACGCTGGCTGCTGATGGGTGCTTTGACTTTGTAAGCAGCGTCGCCGTTGCGCGGTTGTACTGTCGCCAGGCAGAACGCCTGCTTGGGGGATTGGGTATATGCTTTCCAGCTTGCGGCTTTGCTGATGTGGTAATACAGACGAATGGAGGAGTTGGAGCCGCCGAACCAACCATCATCCTCGCCCTGGTCGTCGTCGTCCTCGTCCTGGTTGTCGCTGTCCTCGCCCTGGTCGTCATTGTCTTCGCCCTGGTCGTCGTCATCCTCGCCCTGGTCGTCGTCATCCTCGTCCTGGGCGTCGTCGTCTTCATCCTGATCGTCGTTGTCTTCGTCCTGGGCATCGTCCTCGTCAACGGCGGGCAGGTTGCCCATGAAATAGACGGAGGTGAGGGCATCGCAACCGGCAAAAGCACCTTGCCCCAGCC